>DITY01000160.1:2507-5175 GCA_002422955.1 Planctomycetaceae bacterium UBA6172 | reverse complement strand
ATGACCGAGACCGGCAAGTGGATCTATGGGTTCTTGATCGGCTTCATGACGATCCTGATCCGCGTGGTCAATCCGGCTTATCCCGAAGGCATCATGTTGGCGATTTTGTTCGGCAACGTCTTCGCCCCCTTGATCGATTATTTTATCGTCGAAGCAAACGTCAAACGGAGGGCCGCTCGCTATGCCGCCTCGTGATTCGCTGGCCAATACGTTCCTGGTCTCCTTCGTGCTCTGCATCGCCTGTTCGCTGGCGGTTAGTGCCGCGACCGTGATGCTCAGGGACCGCCAAGAACAGAACTTAGTGATCGATCGCCAACGCAACATTCTCGATGCGTCGGGTTTAGCGCTCGGTGAGTTCGGCATCTCCGCAAAGCAGCTCAAGCCGGGGCAGATCGATGAGCTGTATAGCCGCGTCGAGGAGCGGTTGGTCGACCTCGAGACCGGTGAGTATGTCACCGACTTGGACGTCAAGACTTACAGCCCGTTCGATGCCGCCAAGAAGGAAGATTCGAGCGTCGACGTCTCCGGATCGGATTACAAGTTCGGCTCCAATCGTCGCGAGAAGGTCGCGAGAATTTTTGTCGTCAAGAATCCGAAGTCAGGTGAGATCGCTCAGGTCGTGTTGCCCGTCCGCGGACGGGGCCTGTGGTCAACACTCTACGGTTATTTGGCGATGCGTGACGACCTCGAGACCGTGCAAGGTTTGACATTTTACGAGCATGCGGAAACGCCGGGCTTGGGAGGCGAGGTTGACAACCCCAATTGGAAAGCGCAGTGGGTCGGGCTGAAGGCCTTTGACGCGGACAAGTCGCCCGCGTTGGCGGTAGCCCGCGGCCCGGCTCCGTCCGACAGCACACATCAAGTTGACGGGTTGTCCGGGGCCACGATCACCAGCAACGGTGTCACGGACCTGGTGCGGTTTTGGACCGGCCCCAACGGTTACCAGAAATACCTCGAAAAGTTAGCTGGCGAAATCTCGTCTGAGAAGGGAGACAACTGATGGCAGCTGAAAAAGTCAGCAAGGTTCTATTCGGACCGATCATCGACAATAACCCGATCGCCTTGCAGATCCTCGGGATTTGTAGCGCCTTGGCGGTTACCACCAACATGACCGTGTCGTTGGTGATGGCGATCGCCGTGACGGTTGTCACCGGCTTCAGCAATCTCTCGGTATCGTTGATCCGTCATTACATCCCTAGCAGCATTCGGATCATCGTGCAGATGGTCGTGATCGCGTCGTTGGTGATCGTCGTCGATCAGTTCTTGAAGGCTTACTTCTTTGACATCAGCAAGCAATTGTCGGTGTTCGTCGGGCTGATCATCACCAACTGCATCGTGATGGGCCGCGCTGAAGCCTTTGCCATGCAGAACCCGCNNTCACCAACTGCATCGTGATGGGGCGAGCCGAAGGGTTTGCGATGAAGAACGGTCCCTTCATCAGCTTCATCGACGGGATCGGCAACGGCCTCGGTTACGGTGCCGTGCTGATGGCCGTCGCCTTCGTCCGGGAACTGTTCGGCAACGGCAGTCTGTTTGGCGTGCCGCTGCTCGAGTTGACCCGCAACGGCGGTTGGTACAACCCGAACAACATGATGTTGCTGCCCCCTAGCGCTTTCTTCCTGATCGGTTTTCTGATCTGGGGGCTGCGAGCTTTGAAACCCGAACAGATCGAAGAGGCATAAAGCGATGTTCAACTACGGACTCGAACATTACGCCGGCATTTTCATGAAGGCCGTCTTCATCGAAAACTTGGCGCTCGCGTACTTCCTCGGGATGTGTACGTTCATCGCGATCAGCAAGAACGTCAAAACGGCGATCGGGCTTGGGATCGCGGTGATCTTGATCCAGACGATCACCGTGCCGGCCAACAATTTGATTTACACGTTGTTGTTGAAGAAGGGCGCTTTCGCCTGGTTGGGCAGCGAGTATGCCAATATCGACTTATCGTTCTTGGCGTTCATCAGCTACATCGGCGTGATCGCGGCGATGGTGCAGATTCTCGAAATGGTGCTGGACCGGTTTTTCCCGCCGCTCTACAACGCGCTGGGGATTTTCTTGCCGCTGATCACGGTGAACTGCGCGATTCTCGGCGCTTCGTTGTTCATGCAGCAGCGGGAATATGACTTCGTCGAATCCTCGGTTTATGGCTTCGGCGCGGGCGTCGGTTGGGCACTCGCGATCGCGGCTCTGGCCGGCATTCGAGAAAAGATGAAGTACAGCGATGTGCCGCCACCCCTGCGTGGCCTGGGAATTACGTTCATCACCGTGGGCCTGATGGCGTTAGCTTTCATGTCGTTCGGCGGTATTCAACTATAGCCCGTTCGAGTTCAACTTCTTCGAATTGATTTCCCCGCAGTGGGTACTGAGCCATGACAATCGTCCTCGGCGTTCTGATGTTCACGTTGGTGGTCATCGCCTTGGTTTGCTTCATCCTGTTCGCCAAAAGCCAGTTGGTTGCCAGCGGCCCCGTGACGATCCTGATCAACGACCAGAAGTCGATCGAGGTTCCGGCGGGTGGTAAGTTGCTGGGCGCCTTGGCCGACGCGGGTATTTTCGTTTCTAGCGCTTGCGGCGGTGGCGGCACGTGCGCCCAGTGCCGCGTCAAGGTGCTCGAGGGTGGCGGGGATATCCTGCCGACCGAGAAGGGACACATCAACAATCGTGAAGC
>DITY01000160.1:0-2396 GCA_002422955.1 Planctomycetaceae bacterium UBA6172 | reverse complement strand
TACAAGGACTTCGACATCGAGAAGAAGTACCATACTGATTGGGATAAGTTCAACATTTGGCGCTACGTCTCCAAGGTTGACGAAACGGTGGTCCGGGCCTATTCGATGGCCAACTACCCTGGCGAGAAGGGCATCATCATGCTCAACGTCCGCGTCGCCAGCCCTCCGCCGCGGGCACCCGAGAGTACGCCGCCCGGCAAGATGAGCAGCTACATCTTCAGCCTCAAGCCGGGTGACAAGGCGACGATTAGCGGTCCTTATGGCGAGTTTTTCATCAAGGACACCAAGTCCGAGATGGTTTATATCGGCGGTGGCGCGGGGATGGCGCCGCTCCGCAGTCACATCTTCGAACTCTTCAAACGCGGTAAGACCGATCGTAAGGTTTCTTATTGGTACGGCGGCCGTAGTTTGCGGGAGTTGTTTTATGTAGACCACTTCCGCGAGATCGAGAAGGAGTTCCCCAACTTCAAGTTCAATATCGCCCTCAGCGAACCGGCTCCCGAGGACAATTGGACCGGATATGTCGGCTTCATCCACCAAGTGTTGCTCCAGAATTATCTCAAGAACCATGCGGCGCCTGAGGACATCGAGTATTACATCTGCGGTCCGCCGATGATGAATGCCGCCGTCTTCAAGATGTTGGATGACTTGGGTGTCGAGCCCGAAAACATCGCCTACGACGATTTCGGTGGCTGATCGGGGGCGCGGCTAGCGAATTGCGAGACCCGAGTGGCTTTGATTTGTCTGCTGTTTTGAGTCGCATGGTATGGTCCGCCTGTTAGACTCCACGCGGAGTTCACTCGTCGGCCGATCCGACACCCTCAGCAGCCATCACAACCCCGGTTCTCCCGGGGTTTTTTTGTGCCTTGATGGCCCGTTGCATCGCGTGTTCCCCGGTCAACGGCCCAAATTGCGATAGCCCATGTCAACGCCATGGGTTGTGCAATCCCGAAGCCCATTTGCCCCAACGGGGTAACCTGTGTCGGCCTATTTGCTTTCCGGTCCGCCCGATCGGATCGTGGCTTAGCATCGCCGGGCGCGTCAACGGCCGTCGCTCGCGGCGATATTCGTTCTCTGTGCGTTGGCATGGGCTAATTCGCTCGATGACGAACGTTTGAAGCCAAAGCGGCGATCGCGCGGATCGGTTATTACTGGCCCCGCGGAGTTGCGTCAGGGTTTTTAGGAACGTATCAGCTGTCAACCGTCTCAAAACACACCATCACGCCGCGTAAATATCTGCATCGCGAAAGGCAGGACGGTCCGTCCGAGGTCCCACCAGCCGCTTGCCCAGCGCCGTCCGCATCAGCTGCGATTGTGAACAGCCCGAAAAATGGGTGGCACTTTCCGACGCGAAAGATGGGTCGCGAAAAATGGGTGGCACTTTCCGACGCTTTCCGACGGTCGCGAAAAATGGGTGGCACTTTCCGACGGCACTTTCCGACGCTCGACGGCACTTTCCGACAGGTTGCGACGGGTGGGCGGCACTTTCCGACAGGTTGCACTTTCCGTCGTTCACCCTCGTCCGGTTGAGCTCGAATCCTTTGGCCATCATTGGTACAATTCGACTTTTTAACACCGACGCAGCAACCAGAGTCAGAGGAGCAGCAAATCGAGCGGGTTTCTGGTCCGCGACGTAAATTACGACCGAAAGGTTGCGACGGGTGGGCGGCACTTTCCGACAGGTTGCACTTGCCGTCGTTCACCCTCGTCCGGTTGANNGTCCGCGACGTAAATTACGACCGAAGACTCTTAAATGGAGGTCCAGCATGTCGACAACCGAAGCCGCATCGAAAGTCTTCGCAGAGATCGCTCAACTGTTCGGTTCAGGCCCGACTGATGACCAGATCTTGAATTTTCGGCCATCTGCCGATGTTATCCAACGAGCTTCGCAGCTTCTGTCGCTGAACCGTACCGGCCAAATGGATGACGAGGTCAGGCACGAACTGGATCAATACGAACAAGCTGAACTGTTAATGCGCATGGTGAAGGCCCAGATCCGGGCGCGTCAAGGAAGCTAAAAAGGGATGAGCGAATATGTGCCTGCAGAACTTCGCCGGGTGATTCGTGAACGCGCCGGTCAAAGATGTGAATATTGCCTTATTCGAGAAGACGATGCTTTCTTACCACACGAGCCAGACCACATCATCGCCATAAAGCATCGCGGCGGAACGACTGAAGAAAATTTGGCCTGGACTTGCTTCGTTTGCAATCGAGGTAAAGGGAGCGACCTTGCTTCGGTGGACGAGACAACGGGAGAGATCGTAAGGCTCTTCCATCCTAGGACCGATTCCTGGGACGATCATTTTGAACTTCTAAAAGATGGTTCCATTTTGGCGAGGACTTCTGTTGCGCGAGTTACTATCTCACTGCTAAAGTTGAACCGCCCCGAGTTGTTG
>DITY01000017.1:955-4322 GCA_002422955.1 Planctomycetaceae bacterium UBA6172 | reverse complement strand
TCGCCTCTTGGTTGGCCGATCGCCGTAGCGAGTACAAGCCGGCCTCGAGCCAATACCGAATGCCCCGCACCGTTTCGCCCGCTTCGGTCAGGTGGAGGGCGAGCATTTCCGGTTGCGTCTGCACGACCTCCGGAAACTGCTGTTCCAACACATCGGCAATTCGCGAATGAAACCTCCGGCGTCGGTCGCTGAGCAACAGGTTGTAAGCGGAATCCTGAAGCAACGCGTGCTTGAAGCTGTAGCTGGCCTCCTCGCCGCGGCCCTTTTGGAATAGCAATTCCGACTGCACCAGCTTGTTGAGTTCGGCCCCTAACTGGTCTTCGGGCATGCCGCTCGCGGCAGCCAACAACCGGTAGGTGAACTCCCGACCGATCGTCGCCGCCAATTGCACGACTTCGGGATTGCTCTGCATTCGATCCAAGCGGGCGACGAGCATTTCCTGCAGCGACGGCGGAACGACCGAAAGCAAATCGATCTTGCGGTCAGGGGACTGCTGCAGCGCCCCAGACTCCTCGATCAATTTGATGAACTCTTCGATGAACAGCGGGACGCCATCGGTCCGCTCGATGAAGCGGTCGACCATCGTCTGCGGCAGATCATGGCCGGTCAGCCGCCGCCTCAACATTTCGCCGATCTGGCGTTTGGTCAGACGGTTCAGCGTGATCTGGGTTTGGTGCGACTGACCACGCCACGGCACCTTGAACTCGGTCCGCATCGTCAACAGGCAGAGGACGCCATCGGCATAGCACTCCTGCGTCAGGCGATTCAAAAATTCCAAGGTCGATGGGTCAGCCCAGTGCAAGTCCTCGACGATGAACAGCAGCGGTCCGCGATCGGCCAAGCGACGAACCCAGTGGAGCAGCAGATCCTCGGTCCGCTCCTTCGACTTCTGCGGCGACAGGTTCGACGGCGCCGCGGCGTCCGAAACGCCTAGCAAGGCGGCGAATAAGTGGCGATTCTCTGCCCCGTCCAAGCGGACCTCGGCGAGGTAGTTGGCGATCCGCTCGCAGCGGGCCTCGGCGGGTTCGTCATGCCGAAACCCGAGCGCGCGGGTAAAGAAATCGATCAGCGGGAACAGTCCGGTGTTGCGATGATAGGCCGAGCATCCGACCTCGATCACCGTCGCGCCCGGTTCGGCCCGGACCAATTCGGCGACTTCGCGAATCAGTCGTGATTTCCCGAGCCCAGGGTCGCCCGTCAGCAGCACGACTTGACCGGTCCGCTCGCAGGCCTGCTCCCAGCGGTCCTTGAGGATCGACAGTTCCGAATCACGGCCGGTCAAGGGCAGGGTGGCGACCGGGGAAGCGGACTCGGTCCGTTCTCCCGCGGGCAATTCGCGGAGCACCCGAAACAGCTCGATCGGCTGCCGAACGCCGCGCGGCTGTTGCAAGCCGGCCGATTCGAACAGGAAGCGGTTCCGCACGCGGTCACGGGTTGCCCCCGTGACGGTGATGAAGCCGGGTGGCAACAACGGCTCCAACCGCGAGGCGGTATCACGGATATCGCCGGTCACCATGATCTCGTCACCCGGGCTGTCGCCGGTGGTCTGCGTGATCGCTTCGCCGCTGAGCACGCCGCCCCACAACTCGATCGCCGTACCCGTCCGAGCGAGCAGGTCGCGTACCCAGTCGTTACCCGACCGCAAGACTTCCAAGGCGGCCCGCACGGCACGTTCCGCCGCATCCTCGTACGCGACGGGAAAGCCGAAACAGACCAACACTTCGGTACCGCCACGGGTCACCAACGTTCCGCCGAAGCCCTTCACCCGATCGGCGACCAGGGTTGCGAAATCATTGCGTAAGGCTTGACGGGCTTCGAGGCTGAGTTCGGCAGTTTGGGAGGTGACATCGAAATTGAAGGTCGCGAGGGTCACGAGCCGCAGCTCCGCCTCGCGTTGCCAACGGACCGCGGCGGGGGCGTCGGAACGAGAACGCGGTGGTCGTGTTCCGGTAAAACCGGGCTGAATGGCGGCGCTGAGGGCGTCGGCGAAATCGCTGGCCGTGGTGAACCGATCGTCCATCGACTTGGATAACGCCCGCAAACAGACTTGCTCCAAAGCCTCCGGGATCTGCGGCGCCAATTGACGCGGCGGCTGTGGCGGATCGTCCTGAATGCGGCGAAAGAGTTCTTGGATCGTCGCCGCACGAAACGGCACCCGCCCGCACAGCATCTCGTACAGCACGACGCCAAGGCTGTAGATGTCGGTGCGACCGTCCACACGATGCGCGCGGCCGCGGACCTGCTCGGGCGCCATGTAGGCCGGGGAACCGGTCTGCTTGCCGAGCGCTTCCTCCTCCAAGTCGGTCAGCGCCAGCCCAAAGTCGATCAGCACCGGCAGCCCGGAGTCGGTGATGAAAATGTTGCCGGGCTTCACGTCGCGATGAACCATGCTCCGTGCGTGCGAATGGGCGAGCGCTTCGGCGACGGTCACCAACAGCTGCGCGCCCGCTTGCCAAGCGAGACGCCGATTGCGGAGCATCATCGCCAAACTACGTCCCTGCAACAGGTCGGTGACGATGTAGCACAACCCGGCTTGCGAACCGACATCGTGGACCGTGACGATCCCGGGATGCTGCAGTCTTGCCAAACGCCGCGCTTCGGCGACAAACCGTTCGATCTCGGCTTCCGACCGCGCCCGATGCGGAACCTTGAGGGCCACCTTACGTTGCAACAGCGTGTCGTTCGCGACGTAAACCGTGCCGAAGCCCCCGCGTCCCAACTGCTGCAGGATCTCGTACCTGCCGAGCAATCGTGGGACAGGGGTTTCTCCCACGTCGAAACCCAACTCGCCCTGCCAGCTCGCCGTTTCCGCGAGCGCGCTGGCCGTAGCGTAATCCTCGTCGATCGTCTCCGAATACGGATCGGTCAACGACTCGAATCGGTCAGCTTCCCCGGAGGGCGTTACCGACGGCGGCTGCCCCTCGGGTTCGTTTGTTTTTTCGTCCGATGGCAACATGTTCGCCCTACGCTGTACGTCCGCTTCCGAAACGCCATCGAAATCTAGAATATCTGCAGCGTGAATTAAATGCTACATAACCATTCGCTCCCTCCAAGGATTCGACTGACGCCCTCCCGCGGCTGCCTCAGCCTTTCAAAAACTCCCGGGTCGCGATCAACACTCGCAGGGCCGCATCGCCGCTGGCGGAAGGAATTTCGCTCGCCGTCCTGCACTTCCGTTCGGCAGGATACAATCCGCTGATCTGCTCGTTGGGTAATCGCACCCGCTCATCCAAGGACCTACCATGCCGCGCTTTGCCAGTACCGACCGCCGTGCCGCGTACGACCTGATCTGCTTCGACTCGAGCGGCACGGAGCGAACCGACGACCCCGACGGGCTGATGTCCGACCAGATCCTGCGGACGCTCGC
>DITY01000017.1:0-811 GCA_002422955.1 Planctomycetaceae bacterium UBA6172 | reverse complement strand
GCGATGGTCGACGATTACGCCTCCCGGATCGCCGACACGCCCGCGGCCCGCGACGCCCTCCGCCAAATCGTCGTCGGCTCGTTGGAGGACATGGACCCGGATTCGCTCTCGCCCGAACTCATCGCCGCCTATCGCCAGCTGAACCTGGAAGCCAACCTCGGCATCGGCGGGGTGGGTGCCGGCCCCGGCGGAGACCGCGCCAGTTTCGATCCCGAGGGGACCTATCAGTCGCTCCGAGAGGACTCGCCGAGTTTCGGCCTGTTCAGCGGCGAGGGCATTTTGGGTCCGTTGCGGACGCTGTCGTTCTGGCGGATGAAGGACAAGGCGCGGGGGTTCGGCGAGACGGTGGCCTCGCCGCTCCTTGCCAGCATGATGCAGGCCGCACCCCGCGAACTGCGTTTCCACCTGATGGGCCACAGCTTCGGCTGCATCGTGATGTCGGCCGCGCTGGCCGGCCCCAACGGACGCGGCCGGATCGCCCGACCGGTCGAATCGCTCGCCCTATTCCAAGGGGCACTCTCGGTCTGGTCGTATTGCCAGGACATCCCTTCGACGCCCGGCCAACCGGGATATTTCTACAAAGTGATCGCCGACCGCCGCGTCCGCGGTCCGATCATCGCGACCCAGTCGGCTTATGACACGGCGACCGGAAAATGGTATCCGCTGGGGGCGGGAATCGCCGGGCAGGTATCGTTCGCCAGCCCCGGGCAAGTGCCGAAGTACGGCGCGGTCGGATCGTTCGGCATCCGTGGCCCAGGGGTCAGCGCGATCGACATGCGTCTGCCCGCCGCCGACGTGGACTGCGCTTTCC
>DITY01000142.1:354-3076 GCA_002422955.1 Planctomycetaceae bacterium UBA6172 | reverse complement strand
CGGCGATGAACTTGAGGTCGATCTGACCCCAACTGGCGTTCTCGGACAGCGTGGTGACCGTGTTCATCACCGGGGCCATGCCGAAGATCAACGGCATCACGAAAATCGGCTTACCGCCAAAGTTGAACGCGTAGATGATCCCCAGCGCACCGATCGCGCCCGCGGCCCCCCCGGCGAGACTCCAGGCCATCCCGTCCGTCGTCCATTTGCCGGTGGTCGAGAGGATCGGCAGCACGGCCAGCGGGAACGCGACGGCGATGAAGAAGTAGGCGATGCCGACGCAGAGGAACGGCCGCAGTCGGCTGCCCCCCATCTTCATCTGGCCTTTGTGCAGCATCGGCCCATACGACCCCCAACTCAGCACTGCCAATACGATCGAAAACGCGATCATCGGATAATTCAAATCGCCCCCCTTTTGAGCCACTTCGCCCGTGGCACCGGTATCACCCGTGGCATCGGCATTTCCAGCCGTGACTTCCCCTGTCTCACTCGTGGCATCGTCCGTCCCGGCCATGACTTCTTCCGCCTGATTTTCCGCCTCCCCCGTGCCACCGGCCGGGACGTCTTCCGCCTGGAACACCACATTCACCGCTTCCACCGCCGGCGCCGCCTTAGGTGCCTCCGAAGGCTTGAAAACCAACACCCCCGCGCCGCCCAGCGCCGCCATCAGAATCCCGGCCAGAAAGATCGGTTTGATCTTCTCGATGTTGGCGGTCATCGCCATCGTGACCAAGGTGTTGATCACGGGGGCGCCGCCGAAGACCAGCGGCATGACGTAGATCGGCTTCGCCTTGAAGCTGAAGGCCAGGATCACGCCGAGCGCACCGAGCGCACCGACGGCCCCGGCGATGAGGCTGAGGATCACCCCATTGCGCGACCAATTCCCCTTCTCACCACGAACCCCCAGCAAGATGGCCGGGACGACGACGGCGATCGCGAAGTAGGCGAACCCGACGCCGACGAACGGCCGCAGCGCGTCGCCCATCGATTCCTTGCCATGGTGCATCAGCACCCCGTAATTTCCCCAGCAGAGAATGGTCAGGAACACGAAGGGGAGAAAGGCGAACTTAGGCATGGGCGGGGCACCGGCGAGAGGGATGGCTGGGTTCTAAACGCCCTGGCATCAGGGACACGAATGGCGTCAGGAAAAAACGGCGTTGGGGACAAACATCAGACGTTGAACAGGAAATGGCAGATGTCGCCATCCTGCATGACGTACTGTTTCCCTTCCACACGCAGTTTACCGGCTTGGCGAATTTCCTTCTCCGAGCCGTACTTTTCTAGGTCTGCGAGCGAGTAGACCTCGACGCGGATGAAGCCGCGCTCGAAGTCGCTGTGGATCACGCCGGCCGCCTGCGGCGCGGTCGCGCCGATCGGTACGGGCCAAGCGCGGACTTCCTTCTCACCGGCCGTGAAATAACTCTGCAGCCCCAGCGTGTGGTAGGTCGCGCGGGCGATGTGATTGAGCGCCGGTTCGGCCAGCCCGACCGATTGCAACATTTCGCTGCGATCGGGCTCTTCCAGTTCCGCCAATTCCGCTTCCAATTTCGCGCAGACGCAGACGACGTCGCAACCTTCGGAAGCGGCCTTCTCACGCACCTGCTGGACCAGTGGCGATTCGCCCCGCAGGTCATTTTCGTCGACGTTGGCGACGTACAGGATCGGCTTGGCGGTCATCAACCCGAAGCTGGAGATCGCCTTCGCTTCCGCTTCGGGCAGTTCGAGCGTCCGCAGCGGTTTGTCTTGGGCGAGATGATCGAGGCAGAGCTGAATCGCGGCCAGCCGGAACTTGGCTTCCTTATCGCCGCTCCGCGCGGTCCGCTCGGCCTTGGCCACGGCCCCCTGCAACGTTTCGATGTCCGCCAACATCAACTCCATCAGGATCGTATCCATGTCGGCGATCGGATCGACCTTGCCGTCGACATGGATCACGTCAGGGTCTTCGAAGCAGCGGACGACCTGCACGATCGAGTCGACCAGACGGATGTGGCTGAGGAACTTATTGCCTAGCCCCTGCCCTTCGCTGGCCCCTTTGACGATCCCCGCGATATCGACCAACTTCAACGCCGCCGGGATGACCTTTTTGGGGACGATGAAATGCGTGATCCGGGTCAGCCGCTCATCGGGAACGCTGACGATCCCCTCGTTCGGTTCGATCGTACAAAACGGATAGTTCGCGCTCTGAGCCGCTTGTGAGCAGGTCAGGGCGTTGAACAGGGTGCTTTTGCCAACGTTGGGCAATCCGACGATGCCGGCTTCCATGTCTAGTCAGGTCTGGGGTTGAAGTTCGATCGGACGGGCGGGGGAATGAAATCGCTCAGTGCGGCTCGGTCATTTTCCAAGGATCGAGCGCTTCGGTCAGGGTGATCTCGTCGAGCAGGCCCTTCTCCTTGCACAGCTCGCGGATCGTCTTGCCGCTGGCGAACGCTTCCTTGACGAGCTTCGACGCCGCTTCATAGCCGATCAGCGGGTTGAGGCTCGTCGACATCGCGAGGCTCTGTTCGACCATCGCCTGACACTGCGTCTCGTTCGGCTCCAGCCCCGCGATGCAGAACTCGATGAAGGCGAGTGTGCCGGCGGAAAGCAGCTCGATCGATTCGAGCGTCGTCTGCCCCATCACCGGCATCATGATGTTGAGCTGGAAATTGCCGCCGGTCGCGCCGCAGGTCGTGATGCAGGCGTCGTTGCCGATCACCCGGGCACAGAGCTGCATCATCGATTC
>DITY01000142.1:0-201 GCA_002422955.1 Planctomycetaceae bacterium UBA6172 | reverse complement strand
GTCTTCTCGGCCAAAATCGCGGCGACCCGTGAACCGAAGTCCTTGGCCGTGTTGATGCCGCTGCCCACGGCCGTGCCGCCGACGGGCAGTTCCAGCACCGCGTCGCGAGCCCGCTCGGCCCGCGCGATCGACAGTTCGATCTGCCGGGCGAAGCCGCCGAACTCCTGACCCAGCCGCAGCGGCGTGGCGTCCATCAGGTGG
>DITY01000252.1 GCA_002422955.1 Planctomycetaceae bacterium UBA6172 | reverse complement strand
CCATGATCGCATGGACTTCGCCGGCACCGACCCTCAGATCGATACCCTTCAGGATTTCGTTCTCTCCGCAGCGGGCATGCAGGTTTCTGATTTCGAGCATAGGACAATGTTGGGTTGCGGGTGAATGGGATTTTGGATTCAGGCAGCTCAGGCCACATCAAAATTAGATCGGCCGTTGCGACGGATGGCGCGGGGATGCTAACCGACACTCCCCTCGAGACTGATGCTAAGCAATTTGCGAGCTTCTACCGCAAACTCCATTGGCAATTCCTGGTAAACCTCCTTGCAGAAGCCGTTGACAATCATGTTGACCGCATCTTCAGTCGGGATCCCCCGCTGGCGGCAGTAATAAATCTGNNTCCTCGCCTACCTTGGACGTCGAAGCTTCGTGCTCGACTTGGCTCGACGTGTTGCGGACCTCGATGTATGGGAACGTGTGAGCACCACACTTATCGCCGATTAGCAAAGAATCACACTGGGAAAAATTTCGCGAGTTCGTCGCATTTTTCTGGATCTTTACCAAGCCGCGATAGCTGTTCTGACCGACTCCCGCCGAAATACCCTTCGAAATGATGGTGCTGGAGGTGTTCTTCCCCAAGTGAATCATCTTCGTTCCGGTATCGGCCTGCTGATGATTCGCCGTGACGGCGACCGAGTAGAACTCACCTACCGAATAATCACCTTGCAAGATCACGCTGGGATATTTCCAAGTGATCGCCGAACCGGTCTCGACTTGCGTCCAAGAAATTTTTGATCGCTCTCCGCGGCAAGCACCCCGCTTGGTCACAAAATTGTAGATCCCGCCCTTGCCGTTTTCGTCGCCCGGATACCAGTTCTGAACCGTCGAATATTTGATTTGGGCGTTGTCCATCGCGACCAATTCGACAACCGCGGCATGCAGCTGATTTTCATCCCGTTTGGGTGCCGTGCATCCCTCCAAATAGCTGACGTAGGCACCTTTTTCGGCGACGATCAAAGTCCGTTCGAACTGGCCGGTATTCTGGGCGTTGATGCGAAAGTAGGTGGACAACTCGAGCGGGCAGCGAACTCCCTCGGGGATGTAACAGAACGATCCGTCGCTGAAGACTGCGGAGTTGAGCGCCGCAAAAAAATTATCGGAGGCCGGAACCACGGAGCCGAGGTACTTCTGCACCAATTCCGGGTACTGTCGCACCGCTTCGGAAAACGGACAGAAGATCACGCCGGCGTCGACCAAGGCTTGCTTGTAGGTGGTGGCGATCGAAACGCTGTCGAAAACCGCATCCACGGCAACCCCGGCAAGGGCTTTCTGCTCTTCGATCGGAATTCCAAGCTTCTCGTACGTCTCGAGCAACTTCGGGTCGACCTGATCGAGGCTGTCGAGCAGCGGTTTCTGCTTCGGAGCCGAGTAATAGATCATCCGCTGGTAGTCGATCGTCGGATAAGTCAGATGCGGCCATGTCGGCTCAACCAACGTCTGCCAATGTCGGAATGCCTTCAAACGCCAGTTCAAAAGCCATTCCGGCTCTTCTTTTTTTGACGAAATCAGCCGAACCACGTCCTCGCTGAGGCCAGGCGGAATCGAATCCGCTTCAATGTCCGTGACGAACCCGTGCTTGTATTCACGCTTGGAGAACTCTTCCAGGAGCGCGGTTTCAGAAGACATGAAAACACCTACAGCCGATCAAGAAAACAAACCACGGTCAGTCGAAACCGATTAAAAACAACGCGAGGTTGACGGGATACCATCGCCATTCGTCTAGCCCGCTCGGCCCCGGTTGCGTCTCGCTACTGACCGGCCCGTCGAAGCGGTACTCGCCACCCACCGCGGGAGCGGCCCGGGACTCGATTCTACCACAGCGAGCAAAAACGCCAGCCTCTCGCTTCGCCGCGGCAACCGCGGACACCTGCGATAAACGATCGATTCAAGCAGTGCAAACACCGGGCCAATCGGAGGCTCGATCGATTATTGTGTCGCAAAGCTTTGTTTTCAAGCGACTTAGGGACATTTCCCTCCAAGAGGATTGCGATGCAGCAAAACGCAAAAACGACGATATTTGGTTAATTCTGACCCAGTCGTTACCCTCGGGGGCTACATTCAGATCGTAGCGACACGCGAAGCCGGCAACGAACCGCCACAATGGCGGGGAAAACGGGAGTGAGCGGAGCAGCTTTCAGAAAGTATCGATATTTGGTCAAACGACGAAATGAAAACCGAGTCAGAGCTCTCGCTGAGCGGGGTCGTCAGCTACTTCGCCGAGGATTCGTTGCCAACAGACTCCGCGGCGGCGACCGATTGCTACCAGCAACTAGCGGGTGAGTTGCTAGAACAACTCAATCTCGGTCGGGACTTCGAACAACTTCTCGATTCCGTCTACTCACGATTGGCTGGCCTCGTCCCCTACAACCGGATCGCAGTGGCGATCATCGAAGGCCAACCCTCCCGGTTGCGGCTGATTTCCTGTCGCTGCGATGGCGAAATGACGCTCAAGATCGGTTACGCAGCCCGACTGGTTGGCTCGACGCTCGCTCACCTGATCGAAACGGGCGAAGCTCGAATCATCAATGACCTCGACGCTTACCAACGACAAAAGCCCCAATCCAGTTCGACGCGGTTGATCCGAAGCGAGGGGATGCTTTCGAACTTAACCCTGCCGCTGATCGCGGATGGCAAACCGATCGGGGTCGTTTTCTTTTCGAGCCGACAGCCCCAAGCCTACGCCCGCCAGCACGTCTCGCTGTTGCGTCGCTTGGCTGGTCATTTCGCGATCAGCATCGAGAAAGCCCGCTGGGCCGAGGAATTGCAACAGACCAACCAGCAACTGGCCGAAGCGAACCGGGCGAAGGATCGATTCCTCGACGTCCTGAAGGAGGAAGTCGATAAACAAACCGAACAGGTCCGCCTGTCCGAGCAGAGATACCGCCTGCTCGTTCGACTCGGACACCTGGTGACATCCAGCCTGAACCTGCGCGAAGTCTTCGAACTCGCGGCCATCGAACTCCACAAACTGGTCGGCTGCGATTGGGTCGAACTCCACCGAGCGGACGCGGGTGAGGGCGACACGGGCCGCTTGGCAATCGTGTTTGACTCCGAACCCCAACCGCATTGGTGCCCTGCGGGAGAAGCGATCGGCGATTCGCGAAACTCGCTCCGTGGCCGAGACCGTCAAAGCCGCTGGCCCCTGATTTCAAGGGGACGCAATCTGGGCTGGCTCGAGATCGGTTCGCGTGACCACAACCTCCTGGAATCCTGGGACTTGGAACTCCTGGGAGAGATCGCCGCCCAACTGAGCAGCGCGATCGACAACGCCTCCGCCTACGGCAAGATCGACCGGCTCAAACGGCAACTCGAGCAACAAAACGTCTACCTTCGCGAAGAAATCCGCTCCGACCAGAGTTTCGGCGACATCATCGGAACCAGCGAGGCCATGAGGCAGGTTCGGCTAGCGATTCGGCAGGTGGCGAGTACCGATTCGACCGTTCTGATTTTGGGCGAAACCGGCACCGGCAAGGAACTGATCGCCCGTGCGATCCACGACCAGAGCGCGCGGCATGAGAAACTGATGGTCAAGGTCAATTGCGCTGCGTTGGCACCCAATTTGATCACCAGTGAATTGTTCGGCCATGAATCTGGCGCCTTCACCGGGGCGATCAGTCAGAGGATCGGCCGTTTCGAATTGGCCGATGGGGGCTCGATTTTCCTCGACGAGATTTCCGAAATGCCCGCGGAAGCGCAGGCCATGTTGCTGCGGATCCTTCAGGAGCGAGTCTTCGAACGCGTGGGTGGAAACGTCCCGATCCCGGTCAACACTCGGGTGATCGCCGCCACCAATCGCGATCTCAAGACCTACGCCGATCAGGGACATTTTCGCAGCGATCTCTACTACCGATTGCACGTTTTTCCAATTCGCATCCCGCCGCTGCGAGATCGGAAGGAGGATATCGGGCAATTGCTGGATCATTTCGCGCGGCGGTTTTCCGAACGGATGAACAAGCGGATCAACCGGATCCCGAAACGCACGCTGGAGATGTTGCTCGAATACGACTGGCCAGGGAACGTCCGAGAGCTGGAGAATTTGGTGGAACGAGCCACCATCGTGAGCCCCGGCGAAACACTCCTGGTCGACGCAACTTGGTTGCACGGCCGAGCCTCGCCCCTGCCAGTTGCCCAGGCCAGCGTCTCCGGATCGGCAACTCAGACAGCGCCCCTGGGAGAGCATTCACTCACGTTCGCCAACATCGAACGACAAGCGATCCTGGATGCCCTGGGGTCGAGAGGAGGCAGAATTTATGGCCCGAACGGAGCCGCGGCACAACTCAGACTCAAACCGACAACGCTGTACGGCAAAATGCGGAAGTTAGGCATTCAGGTCCGTCGGCAACCGACCGTCCAGCCCCCCGGTGAAACTGGGCCTGCGACAGGTGAATAGAACTTGCCGCCCGGCCGCACGTGAGTCGGTCTAGCCAGGCCGACGGTCTGAACCATCCGCGCCTGGCCAGGCCTCCCCCCAACCGCCCGCAGCGCCACGGGCAGACGCGATCGTTTATGATCGGGGCGCGGTCTTTTCCCACCTACCTTAACGAATCCCAGACTTCGGAGACGCTCACCATGCCCCTTCGGTCCAACCACTCCTTCCGCCCCACCCGCCGTTTCTTCTTGCAGGCGGGCCTGGCCGGTCCGGCATTGCGATTCTTGCCGACGACGGCCGCCGCGTCCCCCAACGGCAAACTGCGAACCGCCCACATCGGCGTCGGCGGCATGGGCGGCGCGGATCTCAACTCGATCGCTTCACATGGCCAGGTGGAGGTGGCGGGTTTGTGCGACGTTGACGTCGAACGCTTGGAAGCGGCGGCAGCGAAACATCCCGGTGCTCGCAAGTTTCGTGACTACCGAGAGATGATCGCAGAGATGGGGGACTCGATCGACGGTATCGTCGTTTCCACACCCGACCACACGCACGCACCCGCAGCGATGACCGCCCTGCAAAATGGCAAGCCCGTCTATTGCCAAAAGCCGCTGACGCATCAGATTTTCGAAGCCCGGCAACTGCGGGAGGTGGCGAAGCAGAAGGGCCTGGTGTCCCAAATGGGGATCCAAGTGCATTCGTCTGCCCCCTATCGTCGCGCTGTCAAGATGATCCAGGCTGGCGTGATCGGCCCGGTTAGCCAAGTGATGGCCTGGTCGAATAAAAACTGGGGTTACGACGGGGGCCCGATTTCTGGCCAACAAACCCCGCCCGACTCGCTCGACTGGAACCTCTGGCTGGGAACAGCTACGGCTCGCGATTTTGCCCCTTCGGTTTATCATCCGGGCAACTGGCGAAAGCTGATCGACTTTGGAACCGGCACCCTAGGGGACATGGGCGTCCACATCTTCGACACTCCCTATGCGGCTCTGGAATTGACCGCACCCCGCTGGGCGATGACTTCGTGCCGCAAGCCGACCCACGTCGGACATCCGGAGCGGAACGTGGTCCGATATGAGTTCCCCGGGACCAAGCACACCACGGACAAGTTGCTTTGGACCTGGTTTGATGGCGATTGGGCGCCGCCTCAGGTGTCCGAGCTGAACCTGCCCAAAGACTGGGACCTTGGTGGGCTACAGCTTCCCGGCCAAGGCGCCCTGTTCATCGGCGAAAAGGGCTTGATGCTTTTGCCACACGTCGCCGAGCCGGTGCTACTACCCGAAGCCAGGTTTAGCGGCTCCGCGCGGCCCGACGTGGCCGACGGCAATCATTACCATGAGTGGGTCGACGCTTGCTTGGGCAAGGGAACGACCAGCGCGAGTTTCGATTATGCCGGCCCGCTGACGGAGTCGCTGCTGCTGGGAGTGGTCGCCAACCGATTCCCAGAACAAAAGCTGACTTGGGATGCCGAAAACCTGCGGGTGACCAACCTCGATGCGGCGAATGACTTGCTCCGCAGGCCGTACCGGGAAGGGTTCGCGGTCGCGGGGCTGTAAGCCGCTCGGAGCCGAAGAGCCCCCTGAATCCGTTGCGATCCGATCAATCCTCTTTGGACGCGATCTTGCCCCAGGTATCCCTCAGCGGGACGATCCGATTGAAAACCGGCTGGCCGGGCTTGCTGTCGGGGTCGGGACAGTAATAGCCGAGCCGTTCAAATTGGACGGCTTGGCCGACCTCGACATTCAAGAGCGCAGGCTCCACCCAGGCGGTAGTGACCCGCAGGGAATCCGGATTGAAGTAATCCAAAAACGTCTTGCCAGCTTCGGTAGACTCCGGATTTTCGACAGTGAACAAGCGGTCATAATTTCTCACCTCGACTTGAGCGGCATGGGCAGCGCTCACCCAGTGAATGGTCCCCTTGACCTTTCGACCTGATAAGTCCTCGCCACTCTTGGTACTCGGGTCATAGGTACAAAGGACTTCGATCACCTTCCCGTCGGCATCTTTGACCACGTCGTGGCAATCGATGATGTAGCCAGCCCGCAACCGTACCGCTCCGCCGAGCTTGAGCCTAAAAAACTTACTCGGGGCTTGCTCCCGAAAGTCGTCCCGTTCGATCAGCAAACTGCCTGTCATCGGCACGTCGCGCAGGCCCGCCTCGGGCGATTCCGGATTGCTGACCGCATGAGACAGCTGCACCTCGGCGCTGCCATCAGGATTCTTTGGCCAATTGGTGATCGTCAGCTTGAGCGGATCCAACACGGCGAGGTACCTCGGCGCGACCCGATTGAGATGTTCCCGCACCGCATTCTCCAGACGCACGATGTCGATCGTACTGTTGAACTTCGCCATCCCAACATCGGCACAAAAATTACGTAGGGATTCCGGCGTATAACCGCGGCGGCGCAAACCGCTGATCGTTGGCATCCGCGGATCATCCCAGCCGCTGACATGTTTTTCCTTAACCAGTTGCAGCAATTTTCGCTTGCTCATCACCATGTAGGTGACATTCAACCGGGCGAACTCGATCTGGCGGGGATGATGGATCCCTAAGTTCAGGCAGAACCAATCGTAAAGCGGACGATGGTTCTCGAACTCCAAGGTGCAGATCGAAAACGAGATCTTTTCCAAGGAGTCGCTCTGACCGTGTGCCCAGTCATACATGGGGTAGATGCACCAAGTATCTCCCGTCCTGTGATGGGTCGCCCGCAGGATCCGGTACATCACCGGGTCCCGCAGATTCAAGTTCGGCGAGGCCATGTCGATCTTGGCACGCAGCGTACGTAAACCGTCGGCGTACTGGCCTGCCCGCATCCCGCGGAATAATTCGAGGTTCTCTTGCACGCCGCGATCACGATAGGGACTGTCCTGCCCCGGCTCGGTCAGGGTCCCTCGATATTGACGAGTCTGGTCGCCGGTCAGGTCGCAGACATAGGCCTTGCCGGCCAGAATCAGCTGCTCGGCCCAATCGTACAACTGCTCAAAATAGTCGCTGGCGTAATGCAGGCGATCCCACTGGAACCCGAGCCAACGCACATCCTCCATGATCGACTCGACATACTCCGTTTCCTCCTTGGCCGGGTTGGTGTCGTCGAACCGCAGGTTGCAGGTACCGGCATATTTCTGAGCCAAGCCGAAGTTCAAACAGATGCTTTTGGCGTGCCCGATGTGGAGGTAACCGTTGGGTTCGGGGGGAAACCTGGTCGCGACCTGAGAAAATCGCCCCGTAGCCAAATCGGCGTCAATCGCCTGCTCGATGAAGTGCTTGGGCACGCGTCCAGCCGGTAAATCCGTCATCTTGGGTTAGCTCGCATTGACTTCGGGCAAAGAAAGAAATGTCCGGCGACCTCCGCGTGATCGGACCGCCGCAGCTGGCTGGAAACATCCGGAAAGGGATCGGCATCCAGACCTGACTTTCTCCAGCGTAGCGAATTCGGTCCGTTTTGCCGATTCTCCCGAAATCGTTGAAAATACGGCGTCACGTTATCCATCGAGCGACTGCCCCGGCGTTCCTTGCCCAGGTTTGGGCCACAGTAAGCTAGTCGCTCGCCCGCAATTTCGTTACCGGTTTGGGAAAACCGCCGGACCTGATTCGCGAAGTGACCAAACGTGTCCGAGTCCGCCCGATCATGCAATTGCGGGCAAGGTGCCAATACCCAGACATTCGAGCGACTTTTGATTGTCTCGACCTTAACCAAGCAATAGATTGTGGAGGGGAAACGGGCTATCGCCGTCGTCTCCTCCACTCATCCCACGTCCGTTCAACCGACTTTCAAAGGATTTCACCCATGGCGAAGAAAAAGACGATTGCGACCGAAGCGGCCTCCAAGGGCGTGAGGCTGGATCCGGGGATGAAGGCTGTGCTCGACTTGGAACCGGGTCTAAGAACGACCCTCCAGCAGATCGAGAAAACGTTCGGCGAAGGCGCGATCATGCCGCTGGGCGCCTCGCACAAACTGAGTGTCGAAGGGGTCTCGACCGGCAGCCTCAGCCTCGACATGGCGCTGGGAGGCTACGGACTGCCGCGCGGCCGAATCATCGAGATCTATGGCCCGGAATCGAGCGGCAAAACGACGCTCGCCCTGCATGTCTGCGCTGAAGCGCAAAAGCTGGACGGGATCGCGGCCATCATTGATGCCGAGCACGCGTTCGATCCGACCTGGGCCAAGAAAATCGGCGTCCAACTCGACACCCTGCTGGTGAGTCAGCCGAGCAGTGGCGAAGAGGCGATGCAGATCTGCGAGATGCTGGTGAAGAGCAACGCGGTCGATGTGATCGTGATCGACTCCGTCGCCGCCTTGGTACCGCGAGCCGAATTGGAAGGCGAGATCGGTGACAGCCACGTGGGACTCCAAGCCCGCTTGATGAGCCAGTCGCTGCGGAAATTGACGGGTGCGATCGCCAAGAGCAAGTGCGTGGTGATCTTCATCAACCAGATTCGGGAAAAAATCGGCGTCATGTTCGGTAGCCCAGAAACCACGCCAGGTGGGCGGGCGCTCAAGTTCTACTGCTCCTGCCGAATCGATGTCCGACGCATTGGCGCGCTCAAAGATGGTGAAGAGCAGATCGGCCAACGCGTCAAAGCCAAAATCGTCAAGAATAAAGTCGCTCCCCCGTTCCGAGTGGCCGAGTTCGACATGATGCACTCTGACGGGATTAGCTTCGAGGGAGACTTGCTCGACCTGGGTACGCTCCACAAAGTGATCTCCCGCAGCGGAGCTTGGTTCAAGTATGGAGAGGTGTATCTCGGCCAAGGCAAAGAGAAGGCCCGGATCTTCCTGATCGAAAATCCCGAAGTCGCCGAGGAAATCAAGCAAGGGGTGCTCGCCATTGGCGGTTATGCCGCCCCCTTGGCCGACGGCGAAGAAGAGGCCGAACCGGCGGACGAAGACGCGGCCGTCCACAACAGCTAAGCGAACACCGCCCCGAAAATCGCAGCCGAGCAAGTCCTCAGCCGTCGCCGGCTGGGGACCTCAAGGCCCAGATGCCTGGGCTCCCTGAGGCGGCGAATTCGAACACACCGGTCAGATCGGCTCCAAGGCGTCCTGGATGCCACCCATGATCCGCATCGCCATCCGGCCGATCAGACCTACGAACAACATCATCACGGCGATCCAAATCACGCGGCTCGCGACGCTTGCCAACGTGCTCATCGCCCGCTGCGCGCGGTCGTCGTAATCAGCAGCCAAGTGGTGCAGGGCCTCGGCGTCGGTACCCGAAAGCTCGGCAATTTCCAACGCGGTAACGAAATCGTCCGGAAAGATATGGGTCGCGGACAAGGTTTCGCTCATCGTCTTACCGCTGCGGATCGCGGTCACCACATCTTCTTTGGCCGATCGATAAAACTCACTTTCGGTAGCATCGAGCGACAGATGCAGCGCTCGAATCGGATCGATCCCCGCGTCCAACGTCAGCGCTAGCGTCCAAGTGAAACGGGACAACGTGAGCGTCTGCAGCGCGGAGCCCACCACGGGCAAGCGATAAAGTAACGGGATTAAGTTGTGAACTCCCGCCACGTTGTTGAGGAACGCCCATACCGTCCCACCGGTGAGGGCCGCCAAAATGCCGATATAGCCGAAGAATTTCAGCACCCCACTGAACCCACGCAGCCCAAATCCGGTCGGATCGAACATCTCGCCGCCAGTGGGAGGCGTCAACACGCCCAGGATGTAGATCAGGAGTGCCAGAATCAGAATCGCCGCCACCAACTGCAGGACCGGCCAGCTGATTTGACGCAGAAAATCACGCCGAATTTTCAGCCGGAGGTCGAAGTAGTCGGCCAAGGTCAGCAACGTCTTCTCAAACTTGCCCGTCGCTTCGCCGGCATTGGTCATGGTGATCAACAGGGAAGGAAAGTAGTTCCCTTGACGCCGCAACGCTTCCGTCAAAGTATCCCCGGCACGTATTGCGTCGTGAATTTCCCTCATCGCCGCACGTTGCTTGGGGGGGCCATGCTGAGTCTCACTCGCGAGCAACCTCAGAATATCAACCCCAGCCCTCAACCCAGTGCCCATACGGCGGCAAAAATTGGCAGAAGCCGCCAGTGACAATCGTTGGGAAAACACGGCAGGGACTCATCAGGAGAGGACGGGGCTCAGCGTTTCCCTCAGCATCGATCGGCGCGCTCACTCGGGCTGTGCAGGCGTTGGCGGTGCAGGCGATGACTGCGTGGGGGCTGGAGCCAGTTTCTCTCCGGCGACCAAGGCCTTTAACTGCTCACTCAGTTTCGCCCTGAAGGGCTCTGGACCGGCGATTCCGACATGTACGGCCTCCACGCGGCCATCCTTGCCGATCAACACGGTCTGCGGGATGGCGGTTGCGGCGTAGGCATCCGAAATTTTACCATCCGGGTCCATCAACACCGGCAATCCGATTTGCAACCGCGACAAAAACGGCTTGATCTCCTCTGCCCTCTCTCCGACGTTGACCGCGAAGACAACGACCCCCTGCTCTGCCATTTCCCCGGCCACCTCGGAAATCACCGGCATCGCTTCGACACACGGGCCGCACCAGGTCGCCCAGAAATCGAGAACGACAACTTTGCCCCGCTGCGAAGCCAAGTCAAACTTCGTTCCGTCCACACCCGCGGTGGTGAACTGAGGTGCCGCTTGTCCCAGCAACGGGTGCTGCTGAGGTTGCGCGGACATCGATTTGAAGTAGTCTTCGAGCGATTCAAATTTCCGAGCTTCCGCAGGTGGTTGGTACGCGAAGAGCGACTCATCGACCTCAGCTCCCATCCGCCAACCGGAAAACTTCAAATCGATTTCGTAAGCAAAACCCTCGGGCAACTGATCGGCTGCTCCCAGTGCGGCGGTTAAGTTGATTTTCATCCGGAGTGGACGGACTTTCCCCGGGTCCGTCGCCACCCACAACGACCAGCCGACGCCATCGGCCTGCAGCCCACGCAACAAAACCGCCGGCTCATCGCCATAGGGCTCCCGGTTGACAACCTCGAGCGACTGCAGGTCCGCAAGCAAGGAGCCAATCAGGTCGACACCCGCCAGCGTGAGGGCCATGATCGGCTCGGGATAGGGCCCCAACGGAACCGGCAACGCCCCCACAACCTCTTGCAGCGATTGTGGCGAGGGAATTTGAAAATAGCCCTGATCAGCGAGCAAGACGGAAACCTGCTTGCCGTTGGAAATCAGCTGCAAAGTCTCCGCGTCCGCCTTCAGCTGCAGGCGGTATTGATTCGGAAGTTTGGACGCGACTTGGTAAAGACTCTTCTCGCTTGAAGTGACTTGGCCCAAAATCATGCCGCGACTGGTACACTCGACCGTGGCCCGCGAGGTGGTCCCGGCTTTGATCAGATCGGCGAGCGGCCGAAGGGCCGCTTCGACCGCGTCACGCTCAACAGCAAGTTCGGGCTGCACTGGCACGTTCGCGTCTTGCGCGCGAGCCACCCCAGGCAATGCCATCATGGCAACACTGGCAAACAGGGCGCCGATCCGCCGGAATGTCTTTTTCATGGAGCCGATGATTCGATGGGTTCGGGACTTGGAGGGAAGACAGCATCGTACCAGCTTCCCCGTAACTGTCTTCGGCCTTGGCTATCAACGACAGAAAAAATGAGCTGCCGAAAAGCAGCGATATTGACCGTTTTTCTGGTCGGCATTGCTGATCGACCAGGGGTTGCACGAACGATTTCCGATCCGCCACGGATGCGAAATCGACTCGATCACATCCATGATCGCCCCACGCTCCCGTCGCTTCTCCGAATCACGGCAGGGTCGCATTCACCGAGTGCCGGCTGGACTCCCTTCGGCGAGAAAAATTCGCATCGGGCCGCTGCACGGAGGCGAGGCTCAACTCGGTCGTGCCCTTCACACCATGGGAAGTGCCAGGGCGGCCAACTGGTCCTCCCAATCAATCGACGGTGACGCGAAATCGGCATTCAGGGCCGGGACCAGTGGCAGAAGAACGCTTGGGCAATTACGCTCTTCCGTTGCAAAGGCAGATTACGCAACTCAACTCTCCCCGTCGGAGTAAGCAGCAAGTGAAGGGCGAAGACCGAAGCTATTTGTTCACCAGTGAATCCGTCAGCATGGGCCATCCTGACAAGTTGGCCGATCAGATCTCGGACGGCGTGCTCGATGCGCTGCTGGCACAGGACCCGTTGAGCCGCGTCGCTTGCGAAACGATGGTAACGACGGGGCTCGCGATCATCGCCGGTGAAATCACCACGAAAAGCGTTGTGAATTACCAGCAAGTCGTCCGGGACGTCATCAACGAGGTGGGCTACACGGACGACGAAATGGGCATCTGCGGCAAGACCTGCGCGGTGCTGGTTTCGCTCGATTCTCAAAGCCCAGACATCGCGCAGGGCGTGAACAGTGACGCGGCATCAGGGAAATCGATCGGGGCTGGCGACCAAGGCCTGATGTTCGGCTTCGCTTGCCGCGACACCGAAGAACTGATGCCGCTGCCCATCGCCCTGTCTCACCGGATCATCAACCGAGTCACGGAAGCGCGCAAGCACGGGGAAGTGCCGTGGCTCAGACCCGACAGCAAGAGCCAAGTGACGGTTGAGTACCATGGCGTCACGCCCGTCCGAATCGATACGGTCGTCCTGAGCACTCAACACGGCCCCGAAGTGGACCAAAAGACGATTCATGACTTTGTTCGTGAACACGTGATTCGCCCCTGCCTGCCAGCCAATTTGGTCAAGAGCGAACCTACCTACCACATCAACCCGACCGGCAAGTTTGTCGTCGGTGGACCCCATGGCGACTGCGGACTTACCGGACGAAAAATCATCGTTGACACCTACGGTGGGTGGGGTCGCCATGGTGGCGGGGCCTTCAGCGGCAAGGATCCGACCAAGGTGGACCGCTCAGCCGCATACATGGCTCGTTATATAGCTAAAAACATCGTGGCCGCTGGGCTGGCCGATCGCTGCGAGGTGCAATTGGCGTATGCGATTGGCGTTTCGGAACCCGTCAGCGTCTACGTCGACACCCAGGGCAGCGGGTTGGTCGACGATGCCAAGCTCTGCAAGTTAGTCCGCGACCATTTCCCGCTATCCCCGTCCGGAATCATCGAACACCTGCAATTGTTGCGGCCGATTTTCCGCGCGACCGCGGCCGGCGGCCACTTCGGTAGAACGGGTGATTCGTTCACTTGGGAAAAAACTGACAAGGCCGAGGACCTGGCCCGCGCCGCCAGTTAGGCACAACGCTCCTCAACCGACTTTGCCGTCGCATCGGGTCGTCCCAGTCGAATTGCTGCTCCGCTGCCTTGACGCCTAGGGGCAAGCTGACATATCCTCTCAGACCCGCGTAATCTCGGTTCCGCGGGTTTTTTATCACCTCCCAATCCTCTGGTCGTTCAACCAGGGACGAAGGGCCCGGGCAGTCCCCCAATCAGGGAACTGCCAAGACGCCCTGAACCTGTGGAGAGTCCGTTCGGTAGGCCTGCCGTTCCCGGCAGACGTCAAACCGGATGGCTCGCTGTCGGTTTTGTGCCCGAACGACCCCATCCCGCGAGAGAAAATTGATGGCTGGAACTATCATCCAGGAAATGATCGACGCCGGTGTTCACTTCGGACACAGGACGAGCTTGTGGAATCCGAAAATGGCTCCGTTCATTTTCGGTCGTAAAAACCAGATTCACATCCTCGACATTCGAGAAACGCTTCGCGGTCTGCTGCGGACGAAAAAGTACCTCGGCCAAGTCGCTGGGGGCGGAAGCTTGATTTTATTCGTCGGAACGAAACGACAGGCGGGAGAGGCGATCGAAGAACAGGCGCTGCGCTGCGGGATGCCGTTCGTCTCGGAGCGTTGGCTTGGGGGCACCCTGACCAACTTTCGAACCATCCGCAATCGCTTGTCGCGTCTGGAGGAATTGGAAGAACTTCGCAGCGGCGAAGGGATTAGCAAGTACAGCAAAAAAATGCAGTCGTCGCTCAATCGCGAATACCGAAAGATGTATCGCAATTTGAATGGCCTGCGGACAATGAATCGCTTGCCAGAGGTGCTGTTCCTGGTCGACCCGGGCAAGGAACGGAACGCGGTTCGCGAAGCACGACGCTTGGGCATCGCGACAGCCGCGTTGATCGATACCGACAGCGACCCCAGCGACATTGATCTGCCGATTCCGGGCAATGATGACGGTATCCGCAGCATCGAACTGATTCTCAAGCATCTGGCCGACGCCGTTATCGAGGGCAAGGGAGCTTCCGCCCAATCGCCTGAGATGGTGAGCGCCGCAGTTGCGTCGGTTGCCGACGTTCCTGCCGCTGCCCCGCAAGCCGAAGACGCCGCACCGGCGGTCTGATCGTCGCTGCGACCGGCCTAGCCGGAGTCTTGGAGATTCGAAACAGGGCATCTCTCAACGGGTGCCCTGGTTGTTTTACCTTCCTTTTCCGACCGACGGGGTGAGGCTCATTGGCCCCTTGTCGCGGTCTCCCGATTTACAATCCCCACGGAGATTTCAAAATGACGACAATTTCGGCCGCCGCCGTTAAGGCATTTCGCGAGAGAACCGGTCTTCCCCTGATGGACTGCAAACAGGCGTTGCAGGAAGCGGGAGGGAACGAGGAGATGGCATTCGAAGTTCTGCGGAAAAAGGGCAAGCAACTTTCGGACAAGCGATCAGACCGAGAAACCGCTTTCGGTCGCTTCGGGATGTACATCGGCACCGACAAGAAAGTCGGCGCGATGGTCGAATTGCTGTGCGAAAGCGCGCCGGTGACCAACAACGACGAGTTCGTTCGTCTGGCGCAAGACCTCGCCTTGCAGTTGGCGACCGGCCCTGGCGCACGGACGGCGGACGAGCTACTGTCCCAAGATTCGCCCAGTCTTCCTGGCACCTCGTTGGGCCAACAGAAAGAAGACCTTTTCAATCGTATCCGCGAAGTCTTCAACGTCGGTCGGATGATCCGAGTCGAAGGTTCCTGTGGAGGCTACCAACACAACGCCGGGACCACGGCGGGCGTGCTGTTGCGAGTTGAAGGCGGCACTGACGAGGTGGCCAAGGACGTTTCGATGCACATCGCGGCCATGAAACCGCAGGTGGTCAACGCCGACGAATTGGACGAAGCCCAGGTCAACAAAGAGCGGGAGATTCTCACCGCGGCAGCCAAGGCGGAAGGCAAGCCCGACAACATCGTTGCCAAAATGGTCGAAGGCCGCATTCGTCAATATTGCGCCGAACGCGCACTGACCGAACAGCCATTCGTGAAGGACGACAAACTCAGCGTTGGGCAGTATGCCGGACAAAACGGCATGAAGTTGGTCGCCTTCACCCATTGGATCATCGGTGAGAAGGCTGACTGACCGGCTAAAATTACGGTTGGCCAGGTGCATTAGCACCCTTTTTCGAATGGATACTGAGCTAACCATCAGGGTACAATAGGACAATCGTTCTGCCCGGCCTGAACGGCCATAATGCGTCCAACCAGTACCCCAAACGCTAGCTTGGTGGAGTTGAAGATGAACTCGGCTGCTTTCTTTTCGAACGCCTCGCGGCGAACGGCGTTGTTCTGCCTTTTCGGCTTGTCTGTCGGCGCGTTGGCTTCAGTCGCTGATGAGCCCCAGGTGTCAAAACCTCGCAGCAAAAGCGCCACGCCCAACACTTCCGCCAAACCCACCGAGCGATCCGTGAATGAAGCCGCCCAGAAGATTCGCTTAATCGACTCGGAGAAGGACTACAACAACCTGAACCTTGGCGAGCGTCGAGTCTTGCTGCTGAAGGGAACAGAACGGGCGTTCACTGGCGAGTATACCGACGAGAAGGCGAAAGGAACTTACATCTGCCGCCGTTGCAACGCGGCGTTGTACAAATCGGACAGCAAGTTTCACAGCGGTTGCGGTTGGCCCAGCTTTGATAGCGAAATCGAAGGCACCGTCAGACGCTTGCCGGATATCGATGGGATTCGGATCGAAATCCTCTGCGAAAATTGTGGCGGTCACTTGGGGCATGTCTTCTACGGCGAACAGTTTACCGAAAAGAACGCTCGCCACTGCGTCAATTCGATCTCGATGAAGTTTGTCCCGGATTCAGAAGAATTGCCGCCGACTTTGGTTTTGCGATCGAAAGCGGCAGCACGTAAACAGCCCGCTCCGAAACCGGCA
Source organism: Planctomycetaceae bacterium UBA6172 (assembly GCA_002422955.1). GTDB lineage: Bacteria > Planctomycetota > Planctomycetia > Pirellulales > Pirellulaceae > UBA6163. The sequence continues at coordinate 29,841 of DITY01000252.1, read as the reverse complement.
GATTGACGACTGCGGAACGGCAATCGACTTTGATGACTGCCCTCATCCGTGGGGGGGGTTGTGCATGTGGCGCGGACTTCTTCGATTTTAAGCGTTCAATCAAGCGGGTGGTTCGGCTCCGGAACGCTCCGCGGTTCAGACCGGCACCCTCGGTTCGGCAAGCATTCCCGTTGCGGAGCTGGTAAATTGCTGATCGGGAGACCTGCTCCCATCCCACCTGGCTTTGAAGCCCAATCTCACCCATGTCCGGTGCCTTGCGGATGCTCGAACTCCCCCGCCGCGGGTTGGATGACCAAGCCCCTCCCCGCTTGTCCTTTGTCCTGATCCTGCCGCTGATAATCGGCTGCTTGTCATTCTCGACAGCCAGCGGCCAAGCCCCTTCTCAGACGTCCGATCCTGGCCCGGGCGTGGCCGTGGCCGACGATGCGATCGAACGCTTCTTCGAGTCCGAAGTCCGACCGCTCCTGTCGAAGGCGTGCCTCGATTGCCATGGGCTACGTAAGTCCGAATCAGGGCTTCGACTGGACAGCTCGAGCGGATTGCGCGCGGGCGGTGACAGCGGAGCCGTGATCGATGAAGCCGCGCCCGAGCACAGCCTCTTGCTTCAGGCAGTCAGCTATGAAGGCGAAATCCGAATGCCGCCCGAAGGCCGATTGCAGGACCAAGAAATCGCGGTACTCCGCAAGTGGGTTCAACTCGGCGCCCCTTGGCCGAGCAGTGAACCCGCGACCGCCGCAATGTCGGGACTGCGAGCTGGCGCGATCACCGACCGCGAACGCCAGCACTGGGCATATCAGCCCATTCATAAGAGCTCGGTACCGCAAATCGATGCCCCCCCCGAGATCGGAACGACGAATGAGATCGAAAATTGGGCAATTACTGATATCGACCGCTTTATCGTCGCCGAACTCAGTGCCCGCGGCTTGCGGCCAGCCGCCGACGCCGATAAGCCAACCTGGCTGCGACGGATTGCCTTCGACTTGACCGGCTTACCACCGTCCCTCGATGACATCGAGGCCTTCGCCACGGACGAGTCGCCTGACGCGCACCACCGCGTGATCGACCGGTTGCTCGCATCCCCGGAGTATGGCCGGCGATGGGGAAAGCACTGGCTCGATCTGGTGCGCTACGCCGATACCGCGGGGGATGGTGCCGACTACCCTGTCCCTGAAGCCTATCGCTACCGCGACTATGTGATCGACGCCTTCAATCAGGATCTGCCCTTCAATCAATTCGTTTCCGAACAGATTGCTGGCGATATCCTCGCGCGTCGCGACGCCACGGCTAGCCTTGGTTCTCCCCAACGGTTCGCCGAACAGGTCACCGCAACCGGCTACATCGCGATCACCAAGCGGTTCGGCTACAACATCAACAGCGAGTTTCAGCACCTCGATATCGCTGACACGCTCGACAACCTCGGTCAGGTTTTCTTGGGGTTATCGATCGGTTGTGCCCGATGTCACGACCACAAGTACGACGCGATCACGGCCGAAGATTACTACGCGCTGTACGGGATCTTCTCCAGTTCCCAGTACAGCTTCCCTGGGGGCGAAGAACACAAACGCCCTCACAACCTGGTGGCCTTGGTACCGCCAGCGGAAGTCGGCTCGATCGAAGAGCGAATCGCCCAAGAGCTCCGCCAGATCGACCAGCAAATCGCCGAAATCGAAGGCGGCCGGCGGTCGATCCTTGACCGAACCACCCGGGGCGTCAGCCGTGATCCGGGCTGGGAGCTGCAGACGCCAGGCAAGTCAGGCGGCTTGCCTTGGTTTACCGCTGGCCCGAATACGATCCTGCCCGAAGCCCAAAGCCCCTTCAACCATGTCGAACCCTCGGGTAGCCAGGGAGTTCGCATCGCCCACGGCCAACCCACCGACGGGATTCGCCAGGAGTTCACCGAGCTAACGCTCGCACAGGCACCGGCCTTTTACTTCAATCTCGATTTTCGCAATGTCGAAGCGGTCGAGGGCGACGGTTCGTACCGCTTCTATCTCGGCAACGGCGCGATCCGATCACTGGGACTCGAGTTCAGTATCAATTCGAAACAATTCTCTGCTCGCGATGGCGACCAGTTCCGAATCATTCGCGACCTGCAACCCGGACACTGGTACAACCTTCAAATCGAGATTGACCTCGCCAAAAAAACCTACTCCGGTCGGATCGGAACTCCCGGCGACGTGGTCCGTTTCGAGAATCTCGCCGCCGCACCAGCCTGGGACGGTGTGCTCAATACGTTCGTGAGCGACGGCTTCGGCCAAGTCCAAGCCCCATCACCATCCCGCGACATCGATAACGTCGTCGGGGATACCGTGGCCTTGCAGCCGTTGCCGGAGTTGCAATCGCAAAGCGGTCTCGCGTCCGAAACGGATGCGCTGAGGGGCCGACTCAAGGACGAGCTCGCTGATTTGGCAGCCCAAGCCGAGCGACTGGCTAAATCGCGCGAGGAAATCAGAGCGCGATGGAGATACCCAACCGCTTATGGCGTCTCCGAAGGAACCCCGGCCGACGCCCGCATTCAGCGCCGTGGAGAACCCGATCGACTGGGTGATTCGGTGCCGCGGAGGTTCCTGGATGTCCTCGGTGGTGACCGCCTGCCGGCCGAAGTGGGCGGCAGTGGCCGCGAGGAACTGTCCGAATGGTTGACCCGCCCTTCCAATCCGCTCACCGCTCGCGTTCTGGTCAATCGAGTTTGGCACCATCTGTTCGGGCAGGGTCTGGTTTCGACGCCTAACGATTTTGGGGTCCGCGGTACTCCCCCTACCCACCCGGAATTGCTCGACTTTTTGGCGGCGGAATTCATGGCGGACGGTTGGTCCATCAAACGTCTGCAGCGCCGCATTCTGTCCTCACGGGTCTATCGCCTTTCGAGCACGCCCGGCCCGGAACTAGTGGCGGCCGATCCCGAAAATCGGCTGTTGGGCCATCATCGTCGCCGACCGCTCGATGCCGAATCGATCCGGGATGCGATGCTCGCGGTCAGCGGCCAACTGAATCACGCTACCGGCGGACCGCACCCCTTCCCGGACGTGAAATCCTGGGGATTCAGCATCCATTATCCGTTTCATGCGATTTACGATTCCGATCACCGTAGCGTCTTCCTGATGATCCAGAGGGCACGGCGGCATCCGTTCCTGGCCCTCTTCGATGCGGCGGATCCCAACATCAGCACCCCGACTCGCCAGCCGACCATCACGCCGACTCAGGGCCTCTATCTGATGAATGCCCCGTTCGTACACGCCCAAGCCACAGCCCTGGAAAATCGTCTTTCCGAAAATGCTAAGGGAGCGGGCAGCGCGGAACCGCCAACACCGGCCATGATCATCCGCCAGGCCTATCGGATCGCACTGGGACGGTGGCCCAGCGACGAAGAAATGGTCGAAACACAAGCCTTTCTCGAAGAATCCGCCCGCTGGCTCAGTTCCGCGGGCGACCCCCATCCGAAGCGATCGGCTAACCGGGCGCTTTGTCGGGTCCTGCTGACCTCCAATCACTTTCTTTACATCGACTGATATGAAGGCAGACAACCGATGATCGCTCCGCTCACCCGACGTGAATGCTTGCGACGAGCCGCTGGTGGCTTCGGTTCAATCGCATTGGCGAGTTTGCTCGCGGAGCACACGCGGGCAGCATCCGACGATCCGCTGGCGCCGCGTGCCCCCCATTTCGAAGCCAAAGTTCGCAGCGTGATTTTCATGTTTTCGACCGGAGGGGCTTCCCACGTCGACACGTTCGACCACAAGCCGAGCCTGATCGCGAGGCATGGTCAATCGATCTCGATCGACAATTGGCAGGGAAAAACCGGTAGCTTCGAACGGTTTCTCAAACGCCCTGACTGGGAGTTCCGGTCACGGGGCCAGAGCGGGATTGCGATCAGCGACTTGTTTCCTCATCTGGGCGAAGTCGTCGACGACATGTGTATCCTCAACTCGGTTCATGGGGACCATACCGGCCACGATAAAGCGACGATGGGGATGCATACCGGGTCATTTAATTTTGCGCGACCCAGCATCGGTTCTTGGGTCAGTTACGGCTTGGGCACCGAGAATCGCAACCTGCCATCCTTCGTTGTCCTGGCCCCCGCCCCTCCCTACGCCGGAGCGCAGGTTTGGGGCAGCGATTTCCTCCCGGGCTGTCACCAGGGGACTCACGTCAAGCCGGGTCCCGAGCCGCTCCCCAATATCCGCCGGTCGCTGGCCGATGACACGCTCCAGCTTTTGGAAATGCGACTTCGAGATCGGCTGAATGCGGCGCACTTGGAAGCCCGATCGGGCGATGCCGCGCTGGAAGCCCGTATCCGTTCCTTCGAAACCGCTTTCGGGATGCAGAGCGAAGCCCCCGAGGCGTTCGATCTGTCTGGCGAATCCGAGGCCACGCTCCAAGCCTACGGCCTTCAGCCCGGCACTCACACCGGGTTCGCGTGGCAATGCCTGATCGCCCGCCGATTGGTCGAACGTGGCGTCCGTTTCATCGAACTGATCGACACCGGTTCGGGTTCGGGCGAAAACTGGGATTCACATGGAGACATGAAGGCACACGCACCGCTAGCCAAAGCGATCGACCAACCGCAGGCCGCCCTAATCCGAGATCTGAAGCAGCGTGGGCTCCTCGAAAACACGTTGCTGGTCTGGACGACGGAATTTGGTCGCACCCCGTACAACACCAGCGCCGAAGCCAAGGGGCGCGAGCATCACCACCAAGTCTTTTCCTCATGGCTGGCAGGCGGCGGGGTCCAGGCCGGTATGGTTCACGGCTCATCCGACGAACTCGGCATTGCCCCCGGTGACAACCCGGTCCACGTGCATGACCTGCACGCGACGATCCTTCACCTGCTGGGGCTAGACCACGAGCGATTGACCTTTCGGCACGCCGGCCGCGACTATCGATTGACCGATGTCGCAGGGAAAGTTGTTCAGGAGATCCTGGCCTAGACGGCCGTTTTCGCCTTGTCCCAGTCTGCTGGATTTTGCCATCCTTCGGGACAGCGAGCGCACAACGGCGATATCGCGTTTCACGGTCTACTCGCCGCGGATCGGATGTCGAGCTAGGGTTGCACCGGAAAGCGGCGATTTTCCGGTGCGTCCCTGCGAGACCCAGATCTCGGCGGGCCCTTCCCCCGCGTCAGCAGCCCAAATTGTTTAGCATCTCGGCGAAACGCACCTCCTCAGCAGCAGTCCCTTGGGTGCTGCTGGTGTTGCTCTTCCAACCGCTGGCAGGCGGTTGCAGTAGTCTGCTCTACCGTTTTCAGTCTCGCGGCCCGGTTCAAATCGTTCCCAATCCGCTGATGCTGCCCCCGGCTGACGACACCTTCGTATGGCTGCAAGTGGTGGATGTCGTGGATGACTATTTCCGCATTCGGAGCGAACAACCGGTTCAAAATCGGGGCGAGCTGGTTCTCGACGGGCGACTGGAAACCTCCTACCTGGCCGGCGCCTCCTTGTCCGAACCCTGGCGAAAGGAAAGCACCAAGGGATTCGAAAGGCTGCAGAGTACGCTGCAATCGATTCGCCGCCGCGCGATCGTGACCGTCCGGCCCACAGGTGCCGCGTATGAGATCGAGGTCGTGGTCCAGAAGGAGGTCGAGGAGACCGATCGCAGTCAAGACTCCATCTCCAATACCCCGTCACGGCGCGATAACACAGTCGCCCGTCGTGGAACAGCGATCGAAGGCGGCCCGAAAACGATCGGCTGGATTCCACTGGGGAGAGACGAGTCGCTGGAACAACGGATTCTACAGGATATCCTAGGGCGGGTAACTCAGCCCGACCGCCGCAAACCGCTGCAACATTGACCGTCACCCGCGGTGCGAAAGATTTCGGCTGAAAGACTCGTACCGCAACGCAAGGCTCGCGATCAACTTCCCATGCCCGCCCCCAGAAACGTTTTCCAACTGGCGTACTTGGGGTCGGAGGCTGAATCGACCAGCAACGGACTGAGCCTCGGTTTGATCGGTGAGTTGAGGAGGGACATTCTCGCCTGCTGGGGAGTACGACCGCCCTTACGTCCATTGCACTTCAAGCAACAGCAGACGATGTTTTCCCACGTCGTCTGACCACCCAGGCTACGCGGTACCACATGGTCCAGGCTCAACCGGTTCGACGGCGGTTTTTGACCACAGTATTGGCATTGGTAGCCGTCTCGCGCGAACAGATTTTTTCGATTGAATCGAACGGCATGAGTCAACATCCGGTCAAATCGCGTCAGGCGACAAATCCGCGGCACTCTTAACTCGCAATGCACCGCCTGCAAGTAATCCTCGTCGGGCTGTTTATCCAGAGACGTCAGTTGGCTCAATTCGACCCAACTCTCAAAGTCGTAACTGACGAACTGACCATCCTCCATCAAAATGACTTCTGCGCAATCCCGGTACAACAACGTCATCGCCCGCCGCACGTTGATGACACGGATCGCCATGTAAAAACGGTTCAAAACCAGCACGTTGGTTTCAAGTACAGAACCTGCGGACATCGCCACACACCCTTTGACTTGCCGTAGATGCATCCGCCCGAACGGGCTACTCGTTTGCGATCGGGAACGGCAGACTCCGCCCCAGCGCCGTTCGCCCCAGCCATTTTAAACCGCCGAACCACCCAAATTGCAAACAGGTTTCGTCCATCCTGAACCGTGACGCGTCAAGCTGGCCACCAGCAGCTCGCATTCTCTCATTCTCTCGGCGGCTCCGCGTCGCGCTTGCCACCACGGGTCAAGGCTCAGTAGGATGAAGGGTGTTGTATCCGAATCAAGGTTGGCGAGCGAAATCCACCGCTTGACCGGTTGATCCGCTCAGCGGTTTCGGTCACGAATCCCGACCCCCCTGACCGGACGCTACCGAGTAACTGTGAATTGACTTTGTTGCTTGATCCTTTTCTCTTTGACGTTGGGGCTGACGGATGATCCATTACACCTGCGACCGCTGCCGGACCCCGATCGATCCCACCGAAGACCTTCGCTACGTCATACGCATTCAGGTCCAATGCATCGGTGAGCAGGAGTCCCTGGATGCCGCCAACGATAGCGATCTCGATCCGCTTTCCGAACTGCATCACTCCCTCGAGAGCCAGGACCCAGAGAGGATCTCTGCCAACGGCTTGGCCGCTCCGGATGCTGCCGGCGACAACCTTGCCCAGTACGATCTCTGCGGCCGATGCTACCAAAGGTTCGTCCGCAATCCGCTAGGGCGCGACACGAAACCGGCACTTCACTTCAGTAACAATTGACACCCTGGATCGGGCGGTCGTGCCGCCTCCGAGTCTCTCAGCTATCGGACGATCGATTAGCCGACGGCGGTTCGTCGCCGTTGACCACCTTCAAAAACCGCCGCCGCGCGTCGAGATAATCCAGGCATACCGCCCGAACATCCGCCGGCAAGTCCTTGAACTCGCGATCGACGTAGGGTCGTAGCGTGCCGGCCAACGCCCGATGCAACGTCAGTCTCGCCTTCTTTTCTAGCTCCTGATCACCAGCCTCGGTCCAGTCAATGCGACGCGAAACGTGGCGCATGAGTGAACTAGGACCTGAAATCACCGGTGTCCCAGCCCCACGCACACCTAGCAAGCAGGCTCGCATCTCGGCTTCGGCATCAACCATCCGCCGCGCCAACTGCCGGGCCTCGCGATCCTCCGCGGGAAAGGCCGCGACCGAAAAGCGGCCAGCTCCCATCCGCACGGGCTTGGCCGGCATTCCCGTCAGTGACGAAAGACCAGAGGCCCAGCCGCTGGGATAACGGTCGGCCATGATCAGCACGTCCAGCAACTCTCCGCGCCAATCCGCTGGAACGCGCAGCGTAATCTGCAGCAGGCGATCACCCTCGATGATCTGCCGGTCCGTCGAGCGAAACTTGAAGTACACCCCCCTGCCCCGGCTAACCGTTCCGCTGGCGGCGATCAAATGCATCGGAGCGATGCGATTGTATTTGTACGACGCGGCATTCTTTTCATTCAGGCTCCCCGTCAAATTGGCAATCGCCATCGGCGGATAGGTGGCGTCAGCACCAAACGAGACGGATCTCGTTGACTCCTCGCCGCGCAAGACCTCGATATCCCCCGCGTAGTCGCTGGCCAGTTCCGTTCGCGGCGCGTAATCTGCCACCGATGTGGAACCGCCCCGCGGCGTCACTTCGATGACCAATTGGTCAACCCGAATCGCGGCCAGCGAATCGACGATGATCGAAACGCCCAAATCGATCGCGACCAACCGATCTTCCTCCCCGACCAATCCGTCGGAAACCGAGACCGCCTCGACCCACTGCGGTACATCAAAGCGAACCCCATCCGCTGACGGGCTCCCCCAAACCCTCGAGCTCTCGGCCGAACACACTGCGTTCAAGCCGATCGCAGCCGCGATCAATCGCGACAACAGACGCGACGAAGCTGATCGCCAAAAACAGACGGTGTACATCGAGGTTCTCCTTCCCATTGGACCGAGGACTTCCGTTTCACCGCGAACTGACGATTCCCTCGTCGCTCCAGCGGCCCCGATAAGCGGCTGAAATAGCCGCAACGGTCAACGACCTTTCCGTCCCGGGAAAGCACCACTCAGGCACCTTGTATCGTACGCCGGCCAGGAGCATGGGCAAGGCTCGCTGCCCACCGCTTTCCCTACTTTTTCAGAGGGCGTTAGGTCCGGCTGTCGCCCGATCGCACTCCCAGCTTGTGACCGGCGATTGTCCCTCCTAACTATGCATCCTAGGCAGCGGCGAGCCGACGGCGATGATCTCCGCCTCGGCGAGAGACAACTCGTCCAAACGCTGACGGACGGCATGCCGGTCGCCTCCTGTGAAATGTTCGGCAAGCTTGACGTACGTCGCATGATGACGAGCCTCGCTTTCGAAAAGCCCTCCATAAAAGTCCGCCAACTCGTCGTCTCGACCACGCATGTGATCGCTCAGCAGCCGAAATCGCTCGCAGCTACGAGCCTCGATCAAGCCGGCCACAAGCAATCGATCAACCGCCCGTTGTGGCTCGCCTCCTCGAATCAAGGCGTGCAGCTGACGGCCATAGGGCCCGGGAGCGAGCCTGCGAAACCCGATCCCTCGCCGCTCAAGCAAATCGAGAACCATCCAGTAATGATCCAGTTCCTCCTCGACCACCTTGCTCATCTGGCGACCGAGTTCGACATCGTCCGTGTAGGCGTTCATCAAACTGAGCGCCGCCGTGGCCGCCTTCCGCTCGCAGTGGGCATGGTCGATCAGAATCTCGCCCAGTCGCTCGTCGACCTGGGTCAACCAGCGGGCAGTGGAAGCGGAACGCAAATGCAACATCAGTGAATCCCAAATCGACAGCAGCCAAGTTCCAACTAACCTTGCGGGAACCCTCGTTGAGCCACAGCGGTCCGGTTGTCGAATCGCCGCGGTATCGGAACAATCAGATCCGATCGATTCCGCCGCGGCTGCTAACTAGCGGCTCTCGATCGAATACCAGTTTGGCGTGTTTCGCTTCAGGAGCGTAGTGGGATGGCATTTTGGAGAAACAAACCGCAACCGCCGACCGAACCAACGGAGTCGTCGGAACCCGCCGGCTTGCTGGCCCGCATGCGAGCCGGCCTGAGGAAAACCCGTGAAGTACTCAACACCGACATTCGCGACCTATTCAAGTCCGAAGGCCGGTTGGTGGACGAAGGATTCCTCGAGCAACTCTTTGCCAAGCTAATCCGAACCGACATGGGGGTCGGTCCGGCTACTCGGTTGCGTGACCAGATCGCTCAGGAATACCGTGGACGCGTGGTGCAATTCGAGGATGTTCTCAGCAGTATCGCCGCCAAGACGGAACAAATGCTCTCCGACCAGTCGGTCGAGCTCGCGCAAGCGACCTCCGGTCCGACCGTGATTCTCGTCGTAGGTGTCAATGGCAGCGGAAAGACGACGTCGATCGCCAAGCTTGCCAATAACCTACATCGCTCGGGTAAACGCGTGCTGCTCGGTGCTGGCGATACCTTTCGTGCCGCGGCGGTCGAACAACTGACCGTCTGGTCGGGTCGCATCGGCTGCGAAATTGTCACCGGACCACCGGAGGCGGATCCGGCCAGCGTAGCCTTCCGAACCGCTCAACGAGCCTTCGAGGAGGGTTTCGATGTCGCGGTGATCGACACCGCTGGCCGCCTGCAGACCCAAACTCACCTGATGCAGCAACTCGATAAGATCCGCCGCGTCGTCGGCAAACAGGTCGAGGGCGCCCCCCACGAAGTCTTGCTGGTGCTCGATGCAACCGCTGGACAAAACGCGATCAGCCAAGCTCGCGGCTTCAGCGAGGTCGCCGGCTGCACGGGCATCATCTTGGCCAAACTCGACGGATCCGCCAAAGGCGGGGTAATCCTGCCGATCCATGAACAATTTCAGCTCCCGGTCAAATTCGTCGGACTCGGGGAAGGGATCGACGATCTCGCCCCGTTCGATCCCTCGAGCTTCGCCCGCGCGCTGTTCGACCGCTAGCATTTCCCCTATCCATCGGATCGGCCACCTATCGGCCCAAAGTCCGTTTCACGAAGCCTTGCTCGCTCGCGACGCCAACACCGCACAATTTCCGAACATCACAAACCCAAGCTTCAGCGAGCGTGCTAGCGTCACCGGCCTTCTCGTGGCCAAGACTCGGTCAATCAGCGCCGCAGAAGGGGCAGGAGCCATTGCAGTCCCGCGTAAGTTCTACGGAATCGGGGATCGGGTCGGCAAACTCGTGTCTTCAATTCCCCGAGCTTCGTCCAAATCCTGCCCAATCCTGGGGTCCCGCGGGCCGCCGGCATCTACACACAACCCCCATGCCACCCAAACACCGAAAGCCACCAAATCCACCGGAATCGGCAAACTTGCCGCAATCGCTACATGAAGCAATCGATAACCCAAAACGCCCCTGTGTCATCCAAAATTGACACGAACGGCATGGTGTAATTTTCGATACCTAATCGCAGAGAAGAGCAAGGAGCAAGCAAGTGGGGTCTTAGTCGCAGGGGCGGGCTGCGAACGACCTCAAAAGCTCCAGCTGTTTACGGGTGCGCTCGTGCAGGCCCTTTGTCGGGAACTGATTCTCGCAAGGGAGCCTTGGCAATACTTTCAAACAGACACTTATGTCAGGGAGCAGGGTTGAGATGAAACTTAGCAAATTGGCGATGATCGCCGCGATCGCTTGCGGTGTCCCCGTCGGCAAAGCATCGGCCGAACAGAACGGATTCGGGATTTTTCCAGTTTCGCACTTGGGCGCTGACTGCGATTTCGGCCATCCGCTTCGCGGTTGCGATTCCTCCGACCCGAGCTGCGACGCCGCGTCCTGTGACGGTGGCTGCGACTCGCTGGCGGCTGGAGGTCTGGGCGATCCCTGGAAGCTATTCTCCGCTCCCGAAGGCTGGGATGTCGGCGGGTGGGCGAACGTAGGCTACCACACGGCGTCCATGCGGAACTTCTTTGGCTATCCCGACCAAGTCCAGCTGCACCAAGGCTGGCTGTACGCGGAAAAGTCGATCGATACCAGCAACGGATTCGATATCGGGGGACGACTGGACTACCTATACGGGACGGATGCTCAAGACACGCAAGCGTTCGGTACCAATCGCGGGTGGGATAACGGCTGGGATAACGGCCAATATGGCCACGCCTTGCCACAGGCTTACCTGGAAGCGGGCTATGGAGACTTGTCCGTTAAAGTCGGTCACTTCTTCACGATCATCGGTTGGGAAGTCGTCCAAGCGACCGGCAACTTCTTCTACAGCCACGCTTACACGATGTACAACAGCGAACCGTTCACGCACACCGGAGCGCTGGCGACGTACCAAGCAGGCGAGTCAACAACGCTGTGGGGCGGCTACGTACTCGGTTGGGACGGCGGCTTCGATGACAACGGCGACGCCTTCTTGGGCGGCATTTCGCAAGGCCTCACCGATGACCTGACCGTGATCTACGCAACCACCATCGGACGGTTTGGCGAATCTCGATTCGCCGACAGCCGCGGGGTTGGTTTCGAGAAGGGCTACATGCACAGCCTGATCGCCGATTACGCCGTCACGGAAAACCTGCAGTACATCATCCAGAACGACGTGCTGAATACGACGACGGAAGGCGACGTGACCGCCCGCGACACCTACGGCATCAATCAGTACCTGATTTACACGCTCAACGATAACTGGTCGCTGGGCAGCCGGTTCGAATGGTGGAGCGTCTCGAAGGACAGTGCCTTCTTTGCCGACGCCGGCCCTGGACGTTCGGACGTTTACGCCCTGACCGGCGGTGTCAACTATCGCCCGATGGCGAACTTGGTCATCCGTCCCGAAGTCCGCTACGACTGGGTTCGTGAAGGAGACGATGCGGCGTTGGCAGGTGATCTGTTCGAAGATGGCCGCGACCAATTCACCTTCGGTATCGACTCGATCTTCCTGTTCTAGACACCAGTCCAGCATCCGAGTTCAATCGACCCCAGTTTCCCTAGCAGAATCTGGCTTCCTGAGCCCAGCGACTTTCAACAAGTCGCTGGGCTTTTTTCGTTTGATTGCCACGCCTGCATTTCGCGCAGAACTGCTGCCTTGCTGCGCGGTCATTAGGCGAGCCCGCCCTAAAGCGACACAACTCGAAATCATTCGAAGCGACGCAAACCTTTGCTCACAAACACCTTACAACACAAATCAGAAATTGAACACACTTTCGGCCCACCGCTTGCTAATCGGTGGCTTCGACGTTCGGCATAAGGAACGGACCGCTTTCGATCAACGTTGAGAAACGGCCCAAGCAGGATTAGGCGGGCAGGGTCGGAGGGTGCGAGTCTGGCGTCATTGTCAGCCGTGAGATCTCCAGCGAAAAGTCGCTGAGGGTCCGCGGCATCATGCATTCTCATTTCAGATTTAGGCGAGTCTTCGATGCTACACACTGGAAGAGGGTTTTCCCTCTGGATTGTTCTCCTTGTGGGGATGTTGGGGGTCGGGATGTCATTCGCGTCGGTCGCGTCCGCTCAGGATGCCGCGACCGTCGCCGTTGAGGCTCCGGTAGAGGCGGCGACGGAGGCCGCTGTCGAGGCCGACGCGGGTGACATTTCGTACATCAGCGAGGCGGATTTCAATTACACGATCAACACGTTGATCATGTTCATCTGCGCCGTGTTGGTGATTTTCATGCAGGCCGGCTTCGCGATGGTCGAAGTCGGGCTCAACGCCGCCAAGAATACTGTCAACATCCTCGCTAAGAACGTGATTGACTTGGCGGTCGGCGTGTTGTTGTATCTGTTCATCGGTTTCGCACTGATGTATCCCGGGGACAACTGGATCGTCGACGGTTGGCTCGGCACACCAGCGTCGTTTGTCACTCGCGATGGCGTCGATGGCACGGATCGGGGTGAAAATTACAGTGCCGCCGTCGATTTCCTGTTTCAAGCGGCATTCGCGGCGACCGCGGCCACGATCGTTTCAGGTGCCGTCGCGGGGCGTATGCAGTTCGGCGGTTACATCATCTACAGCGGCTTACTCACGGGACTGATCTATCCGATCAGCGGTTCGTGGAAGTGGGGCGGCGGCTGGCTGGCCGATATGGGCTTCCAGGATTTCGCTGGCAGCATTCTCGTTCACGCCGTGGGTGGTTTTGCCGGGCTTGCGGGTGCGATGCTGCTGGGCCCTCGTATCGGTCGATACACCGCGGATGGAAAAAGCATCCCGCTGCCGGGCCACAACATCACCTTCGCAGCCTTGGGCGTCTTCATCCTGTGGGTGGGGTGGTACGGGTTCAACCCCGGTAGCCAACTGACCTACGCAGGTGCTTCCAACGCCGAAGCGACCACGTTCATCGCGTTAACGACCACCATTTCCGCCTCTGCCGGTGCGGTTGGTGCTCTCGTCTTTGCCTGGTTGTTGTTCGGCAAACCAGATTTGACGATGCTTCTGAACGGGGCTTTGGGAGGCCTGGTTGGGATCACGGCGAACTGCGACCGCGTGACTCAGGTTGAGGCGCTGATCATCGGTGCGGTCAGTGGCGCTTTGGTCGTGCTGGGCGTCATCGTTCTTGACAAGCTCAAGATCGACGACCCGGTTGGTGCCTTTCCGGTCCACGGCATCTGTGGGATCTGGGGCGGTCTGGCGACCGGTATTTTTGGCAATTTGCCTGACGGCATCGAGTCGGTAGGTGCTTTTGTTGCCGTCCAGGCCATTGGCGTGCTTGCCGTCTGTGCCTGGGCGTTCATAACGATGTTGGTCCTGTTCTCCATTCTCAAAGCCCTCGGGATGCTGCGAGTTACGGCTGAGGATGAACATGCCGGTCTGGACATCTCCGAGCACGGTATGCACGCCTATCCTTCCGACGCGGTTGCTGGCGGAAAGATTCAATAGCGTTTTATGCCGCGAGCCCGCAGGTTTGCGATCGCTCGCGGTGGTCCTGTCTACCCACCGCCGCTCCGCCGTCGAAGGCTTCGGCCTTCGGCGGCGGGCAGCCCGGTTGGAGTAGCGTTTCGAAGATGGCGGCGTACCTGGTGCCGAAATCGCCAGGACGAGTTGGAACAAATGTAAAATTCTTCCCGGCTCTTGCCTGGGCCGGAAGGATCCCCAATGGCCTGTGGTGGGTGTCCGCCTCACCCACCCGGGCCGGGGTTTCCTCTCATTCTTGCTTGTTCGATGGTCGAGATAGCTATGAGCGGTAAATAAGTGGCCGGTAGCTTTTGCGAGGAACAGGCCGTTAGGGTGCTTCGCTCAAAAGCTACCGGACTCCTAGTTTACCTCACGATCCTTACCGATCCGCGAATCACTTGATTGAGCTACTGCTCCCCATTCGGTGGAGTTCCGCTTCTTTCCGCCCGCACCAAAGCCGAAGGTTTCCGCGGAGCCGCCAAAACGGTAAAACGTGGGCACCGCCGCCAAATTCAGCCGGCAGGTCCCCGGCCGGTCACCGAGTTCTCCCTGCCAACCACACCTCGCGTTCCGCCCCGCTCGGATCGCTGCTTCCTCTCATAAAGTGCCTCGTGAAACTCATCATCGCGATCATTCAGCCAAGCAAGTTGGAGGCCGTCAAGGAAGCCCTCACGAAGGTTGAGGTCTTTCGCTTGACCGTCATGGATTGCCAAGGTTTCGGTCGCCAGAAAGGCCAAACCGGTGCCTATCGCGGACACGAGTTCAGTGTCAACCTGCTTCGCAAGGTCCAGCTTCAAATCGCCGTCAACGAACCGTTCGTCCAGCCGACGATCGATGCCATCCTCGAGGGAGGGCGGTCCGGCCCAGGTGGCGAAATTGGCGACGGGAAAATCTTCGTGCTCCCGATGGACGACTGCATTCGGATCCGCACGGGCGAGCGAGGCAGTGAGGCGATCTGAACATGATCACTCGGCTTGAGATTTGGGCATGGTCGCCCGATCACTTCTTGATCACCAGGGGCAAACTGACCTGACCATATTTCTTGCCTCGCAAACATTCCATCGTCAGCTCGAGGCGGTATTGCCCAGGCTCCAAGCGGGCTGGCAAGTGCATCTGATAGGCGATGAAATAATCCCGCAGCGGGTGATCGCATTGCTGCAAATCCTTGGGTAACACTTGCCCTCCCACCTTCACGCCCCCAGCATCGAACAATTCGTAGCTACCCTGGATTTCGGTCTCGTAACCCGCATCCGTTTTATCGGCGACGAAGTTATCGATCTCGCAATACACGATCACTTTTTGCCCGGCTTCGAACGGCTCGTCGCCAAAGCGTTTGACCTGACCGAAGCTGATGATTTCCTTGCAGAATGCGGCCGAGCGAATCTCGAGGTGCTCAGCCGTTGCCGCCAGGTTCGTCACCGCATCCCGGTATTCCGGCAAGGCCGAAGCAAATCGTCGTGCCGGTACCGGATGAGCTTCGGGGTCGACCAATTTCCCGACCGCCACCAGGTGATTTCGCAGGAAGTCTTGCTCCCGGTTACCCATCCCCTCCAACCTGCTCGGCGTCCACTCCGCATCGCCCGCGAGTACCTGCAGGTGAGCACGCACCAACTCTCGTCGGACGCGATCACCGGCCGATTCACCTTCCTCGGGCTCGCCTAGCGCCTCGATTAGCTGAGCGAATAGCTCCGCGGGCGTGCCTTTTCGAGCATCCAGACTTGGCAATCCCTCGGGCGACCCCAGAGCCGCTGCGGCCTGGCCTCCCGCAACAGCCTTGGTATCCGTCGGCTTTCCGGCCGAAGCGGCCGCGACCTGTTCGACAACCGTCAGGTCTTCTTCAGTAGCCGTCGCGACCGCTCGAGCAACGTCCGCCAAGTCGCCGCCGTCGGGCCGATCCGACGCCGAAGATGCCAGGCGAACCGGAATCTTGCCTCCAGCCTCAGTGGTTGCCGACTCCTCCGGCAAGGCCGGCAATGATCGGAGCGCTCGGCTCAACTGATCCCTGATATCAACCGGTTGGTCCGTCCGAGTAGCGGCCGACTCGGCATGAGCAGCCGCTTCGGCCAATTGCCCAAGAAATTGTTGCTGAATCTCGGGGGGACTGTCGCGTAAATCCGCAAGCAATTCGTCCAGCCCCTTGTCACGCGTAGGCTCGTCCGAACTCGGCTCCGAATCGCTAAACTGCATGTCGACAGGGGCTTCCCGATCGGACCCTAGGCCGGAATCGCTTAAGGAAAAGTTGGCCGATTTATCGACCGGCGGCCGTTGAGCCAACTGCTTGCTGTCGCCCTCGACTTTCGCAGCGGGACGCCTGCCGGCTCCCGAAGGTGCAAGCCGGGTTCTGGGGGCCGCGTCCTGCGAGGTTTCGTCGCCGAATTGCTGGCTGATATGCACGTTGCGATCCAGCGGCACCCCCATCCGACATCCGGCCGCAAAGGCTATCGCCAGGATCAACACCCAGCCTTGAGCTCTGATTCTCTCAAACATCCCTGCCTCGCAACGTTCCGTACCCGTTCCGTCCTGAACTACCTCGCAAAAAATAGGAAATTTTTAACGATTCCCGCAATCCCAATCCCCCGTACCCGACACACGCCGCATCCCGCCGCCAACGGCCACCCCCGACATGACCAGTAACGCCTTTTTCTTACTCAACCTCGTTAGCACGCTCTACCTAGTTGGCCTGATCTGGACGATTCAGATCGTTCACTACCCACTCTTCGACCGGGTCGGCCAACCCGATTTCGTCGCCTACGAAACCGCCCACAATCGCCTCATCACCCCAGTGGTCGGACCGATCATGGTTGTCGAGCTCACAACCGCCGGCCTCTTGGCGTTCGGCCCTTGCCCGGTCTGGATTTCGCGGCAATTGGCTATCGCAGGGCTGCTGGCGGTGATCGCAATCTGGGCCTCGACCCTGCTGCTCCAGGTCCCCTGCCATACTCGCCTGCTGCAAGGCTTTGACCGCGACGCCTACCGCCAATTGGTCGCAACGAACTGGATCCGCACCCTGCTCTGGACGGCGCGCGGTCTCCTGCTTATCCACTTCCTGTGGCGTGGCCTACAGACTGTTCCCATGGCTCCGCTAGAATCCTGAAGTCGTTACCGGGCATTCCGAGGGACCGCCCGATCCTCTCCATCAACGCTATCCCGCCAATCCCCAACCCCCGTCATGACCCAGTCGCCCCCACCGCCCCCCGTTGTCGGCGTCATCATGGGCAGCCGCAACGACTGGGAAACGATGGTTCACGCCAGCGAAATGCTGACCGCATTGGGCATTCCCCATGAAAAACGAGTCGTTTCAGCCCATCGCACGCCCCAACAGATGATGCAGTACGCTGCTTCGGCCTCTACCCGCGGTCTCCGGGTGATCATCGCGGGTGCCGGCGGCGCAGCCCACTTGCCGGGGATGGTGGCCAGCGAAACGCCCCTCCCGGTGATCGGCGTCCCGATCCAAAGCCGTTCCCTCCAAGGCCTCGATTCACTCCTTTCGATCGTGCAGATGCCCGGCGGCATTCCGGTGGCTACGATGGCGATCGGAGCGGCGGGAGCCAAGAATGCCGCAATCCTCGCCGCCCGGATTCTCGCGCTCCAAGACCAACCGCTTCTCGACCGCCTACAGCAGATGATGCAGCGACAAACCGAAGACATCCTGGCGAACTCCGAACTATGACCGCCGAGCGAGTGAATCCA
Organism: Planctomycetaceae bacterium UBA6172; assembly: GCA_002422955.1. GTDB lineage: Bacteria > Planctomycetota > Planctomycetia > Pirellulales > Pirellulaceae > UBA6163. Next base: position 11,853 of record DITY01000252.1, on the reverse strand, counting down.
GCGCCCGAATCCGCGTTGCCTGCCCCGACATTCGTAGCCGTGCCGCCCCCAATGGTCCTTCCCGGTAACACCATCGGGATGCTGGGTGGCGGTCAACTCGGCCGCATGTTCGCGCTCGCGGCGGCCCAACTGGGCTATCGCATGGTGGTGCTCGGTGACACTGCCGACTGCCCCGCCGGATCCGTTTCGAACCAAGCGCTAATCGGTCCCGCCAATTCCCGCCCCCTGCTGGATCAGCTCGCACACCTTTGCGATGTCGTGACGCTGGAGTTCGAGAACATTCCGGTCGATGCGGTCGAATACCTCACCGAACGCGTCGGGGTTTACCCTCAAGCCAATGTCCTGCGAATCGCCCAGGACCGGGGTATCGAAAAACAAACCCTTTCGGATGCCGGGCTACCGGTGACGCCATTTCACCTAGTCCATTCCCCCGCCGACCTCGAAGACGCGAAACACAAACTCGGCTTACCGCTGGTCGTCAAAACCACCCGCGATGGCTACGACGGTAAAGGCCAATGGAAAATCGAGTCCGCAGCGGATTTTCGGGTGTGGATTGACCAGGCCGCTCCCTCACGGACCTCCCGATTCGACCGCCCGTTGATCGCCGAAGCCTGGATTTCCTACCAAAAAGAGATCTCGGTGATCATCGCTCGCGGCGCGGCGCCAATCGATGGGGACCCGACCAGCTCCTTCCCCGTGGCGGTTTTCCCGGTTTTCGAGAATCAGCACCGCCACCACATCCTTGATGTGACGACTTGCCCCGCATCGCTCGCCCCGGCAATCGCACAGCAGGCCAAAGCGATGGTGATCCGAGCGGCCGAGGCTTTGGGTCTGTTTGGCTTGATTTGCATCGAGTTCTTCGTCGATGCGCGAGGCGAGCTGCTGATCAACGAAATCGCGCCCCGCCCCCACAATTCGGGCCACCTGACCATCGAAGCCTGCCAAACCAGCCAATTCGAACAGCAACTCCGCGCCGTCTGTGGACTCCCTTTGGGCAACACCGAGCTCATCGTCCCCGCCGCCGCCATGGTCAACGTGATGGGTCAAGCCTGGCGTGACGGGACGCCCGATTGGTACGCCCTCCTGCAGATCCCGGGAAGCCACCTGCACCTTTATGACAAGCATGACGCTCAACCAGGCCGCAAGATGGGGCACGTGACGCTCGTGGGCGAGCCCGAAGAATTGCCATCGCGGATCCGAGCGGTTCAGCGAATCCTCGGCTCTTGATCCCGAACCTCAGGCGACCCAAACCTCGGCCGCGATTGCTGACGGCGCTGCCCTAGTGGAGCATCCATATCCAATGTTGGGGTTAGGGGGCAGCAGCCAGTTGCCGGAACGGCCCCGCGGGCGCTTCGCACAATTGACTCCGGGCCTCCTGACCCTGATCCTCAACGTTTTACTTGACGCTCCCCTAGCCACGATATTCGCCCGCTTCGATCTCGTATCGCTTCAACTTGCGGTCCAGCGTACTGCGTTCGATCCCCAATATGACGGCCGCTCGACTCTTGTTGCCATCCGTCAGCCTAAGTATCTCGATAAGGTGCTCTCGCTCCATGTCGACGAGCGACATGGCCGTCCTATGGGGTCCTTCGGCCAAGCCTTGCCGCGGAGGGGCGTCATGCTCGGCTGACACCGCGGCCGCCGACTCCGCCCGATCGCCCGCGTTTCGCCTGACACCACCCGTCTCACCTGGCAATTGCCCTGGTCGTGCCGCTACGGCGGAGCGTGGCGACGCGAACACGGTCCGTGGCAATGCCAGATCGTCGATATCGATACAGCGGTCATTGCCCAAAACCACCGCGCGTTCGATCACATTTTTCAATTCCCGAACGTTGCCGGGCCAAGGATAATCCGCCAACGCCCGCTGAGCTCGCTCGCTAATGCCCACAACCACCCTTGCCGTCTTCTCGGCGAAGTAGGCGGTGTAATGCTCAGCCAGGATTCGGATATCGTCACCGCGGTCTCGCAGCGGCGGGACGGCGATCTCGACGACATTCAAGCGGTAATAGAGGTCACCCCGAAATTGCCCAGCCGCAACCTCCGCGGCCAAATCGCGATTCGTCGCGGCGATCAGCCGCACATCCATCCGCAACGGCACGTTGCCCCCCAGCCGCTCAAACGGATGCCCTTCCAGCACCCGCAACAACTTGGCCTGCAACGCCAGATCCATTTCGCCGATTTCGTCCAACATCAGCGTCCCGCCGTCGGCCGCCTCAAACTTGCCTTGCTTCTGTTCGGTCGCCCCGGTGAAAGCCCCCCGCTCATGGCCGAATAACTCACTCTCCAGCAACGTCGGCGATAACGCCGCGCAGTTCAAACAGATCAGCGGCCCATCACGACGCGGGCTCGCCTGATGAATCGCCGCGGCAACCAACTCCTTGCCCACTCCCGACTCCCCGGTAACCAAAACGGTAGCATCGGTCTTTGCGACCCGTCGAATGGTTTCCAACAACCGCAACATCGGAGCGCTTGCTCCCAAGATCCGTACGGAATCCTCCAGCCGCTGCCGCAACGTATCCACGGCGCGCCGACTGCGCCTCAGCGACCGGATCAAACGACCGCGTTCGAACAGATTCTCCAACGCCGCCCCCAAAACGCCTGCCGCGGCCGTCACCAATTCCAAACGATCAGGGGTCAAAGGCAGCCCCGGGTCAACGGAGACGAGTTGCAGATATCCGAACCAAGCGAATACGTCACCCCCCTTGGACCTGGGGCGCAGCGCTCCGATCGGGGCCAAAATCGTGCTCTGCAGGGTCGGTTCTGGATGAGCCTGCTCCGCAGCCACGTCCCGTTCCAACTCGCCGCCCAAATCCCGCACCAGGATCGCTTGACCACCTCCCAGCACCGCTTCGACTGTCGAAGCCATCACTCCCCCCTGCTCGGCGACACCCAACTCCAGCGACGCGACCAACGCCCACTCCGAATCGTCCGGATGTTGCTTCGGTCGGCCAACCACCTCGCCACGCAGGTAGATCCCTCCCGCACACCGGGGCAAGGCCTCCGCCAACATCCCCAGCGTCGTTGTCGCAGCGAGCTTGGCCGTATCACAACTCGCCAGCCGATAGGCCAATCGGAACAAGGCCGACCAATCGGCCGCATCCGCTGGTTCCGAGGCGACCGCCGAAACCTCTCCGCGCTGTCCCCCTTCCGGCGGCTCGCCACTCGCCCCCAAAGCAGCATCCAGATAACGGCTTTCCTCGACCCGCCTCGTGATCACCGACGATGCCCAGCCGTCGAGCGTCAATTGCTCGTCCGTGGCGCCAGCCGAATGACGGGGCCCCGTCCCGCGTTCGCTGCCCCCTAAGGCATCTTCGATCCGGGAAACGAACGTCATCTCAAAGCCGGCAATCTCGATTCGGTCCCCCGGAACCAACCGTCGGGCTCGCTCCAAAAGTTCACCGCCGACACGAGTTCCGTTCCGACTGCCCAAATCGCGCAGCCACCAGGCGTCGTTTTCCCAGAAAACCTCGGCGTGCCTGCGACTGGCCTGATGGCTCCGAATCACAACCGCATTCCCCGAACTGCGGCCGATCACCGCGGGGCGGGTGGCAGCCAAACGCAGGACGTCCGACCATCGCCCCCCGCGCCGGACCACCAAGTAGGCGCGCCGCGATTCCGCAACGTCGTCTCGGACAACAGGATTCAAGGGGTCAATCTCCGAAGTTTGCCCATCCATTTGTTGTAACGGGTCAGTGCCGTAACTATCCTAGCACGGTGGGGGAGCGTGGCCGCAGGCATGCGCCCTCCGGCTAATCGAATCCATCGCAGTTTCACCTATCCATCGCTTTCGGGGTTGCCCCATGGGCTCATCCGCCAATTCCGCTCGCCTCGCCAATCCGGCCGCCCGCCTCACTCCGAACGTGTGGGATCGGCTGCGCGGTCGACTCACCGCAGCGACGGGCGCCATCGCCCTCTCCATCGGGCTGTCGGCTCCCCCCCAAGCCAGCGCCCAATTCGGCGGAGGGTTCCAGCAAGCTGTCGGCGGCGTGATGGTCGACGCACAAGGCGTGCTGCGATCGGCAACGCTCGACCAACGGAAAGCGGACCTGAACATGCTTCGGGAACGCGTCCCCCAACCTCAAGGTGATGCCGCCCAAGCCGTTCCGCTCAGGATGATCTCCTTGGCCAAACTGCAGAGCGCCGTGGAACAACTCGCGAACGAAGGCAAGCCGCTCAGCGACGAAATGCGCTACCTCGCCGGCCTGCAGCGAATTCAATATGTGTTCGTCTACCCGGAACAAAACGACATCGTTCTCGCTGGCCCCGCTGAACCGTGGGTCGTCCGCGAAGACGCCTCGGTTGTCGGTGCCCGCAACGGCCGCCCGGTCATTCTCTTGGATGATTTGATCGTCGCCCTACGGAGCGTCGAGCCCGCTCGCAACGAAGGCCTCTCCTGTTCGATCGAACCCTCCCCCGAGGGCCGCAAACAACTACAGAATCTGCTCAAACGGGTCAACCTCCGACCTGGCCAAAACCCCACCTCGCTCGAACCGGCGATGCGAGAAGCTTTCGGCCCGCAGTTGATCAAATTGACCGGCGTGCCAGCCACCAGCCATTACGCCCGGACGATCGTCGCGGCCGATTACCAGATGAAGCGAATCGGCATGGGTCTCGAAGAAGCCCCTGTCAACGGTCTCCCCAGCTACCTCGTCCTGGCCCGAAATCAGCGGCACTCCAGCCAGTCCAATCCTCGCTGGTGGATGGCATGCAATTACGATGCACTCTCTCACAACGAAGATAAACTCGCGTGGCGAATTTCTGGGCAAGGGGTCAAAACACTTGCGGAAAGCGATCTGGTCCTCGCTGACGGCCGCACCGAACGCGATCAAAAGTCGGATAAAGTCGCCGCCAAGTGGGCCGAGATGATGACCGAGCGGTTCGACGACCTGGCCTCGGCACAATCCGTATTCGGACAGCTACGCAACTGCTTCGACCTCAGCGTCGTAGCGACCCTGATCGTGCAAGAACAATTGGCTGAACGTGCGAGTTGCAACCTCTCGTTCTTGATGGGACAGTCCGGGCAAATCGATTTGGCCGAATTCCCCACCCCGCGCTCCGTCGACCCGCAGTGCAGCTTCATTCGTGGCGCCAGCGGCTGGATGGTGACCGCTTCCGGCGGCGTCGATGTGAATGCGTTCGAAGTGGTCGAATCGCAACAACTCGATCCCTCGTTGGCGCAAACTCACACGCAAGCCAAACCGGCGGCTGATAACGGCAACTGGTGGTGGAACGGCTGATCCCGCCGCTCCCCAGTTCACCTTTCATTCCAAACCAGCAACGGGTCCGCGGAGGCAACAGCATCCGCGGACCTGCTCGTTTCTCTCCCCGAATTCCCGCCGCAACCCCGCCTTCGCGCCCCCCAGCCCAACCTATGCGAAAAAAAATCCGTTTTTTTTCCACGCTCCTAACGGTATACCCGCCGCCCAAGTCTGGGCCGTTTTGCTGGCATTGATCACGAATGGGCCAGCAATTTAACGGCCCGATGCCCGGAGGCGCCCGGCACGCGGGGGCAATTAATCACGCAGCAGATCCCGTCAAGCACCCCCTAATGGAAGCTTAATGCACGTTGCGACCGAGCCCCGCCCGCCTAGCTATCGCCCCTAGGCCGACCCCGAACCCGCCGGCCGCATGACTTGCCCAAGCCCGCTCAACTGCCTGAACATTGCAATGCGACCCAAGCCATCATGCCCCGCTAACCAAGCGTTCACAATTTTCTTGACTATCGCTCGCATTCGCTGATAATCCTATTCGCGGTCTGAGGGATTGGCTCGCGATCTCACAATTCACTACTTCATCGCCGAACGGAAAAGGCTGTTGAAGGTTGCCTGGCTTTGGACACAGGCAAGTGCCCACCTACTTTTGCGACTTCAATTGATGGTCGCGAGGAGTTGCCGTAGAAACCAAATGAGTACCTGTAAAAACGTTTTTGAAGCGATCCTGCGTTACGGTCACGACGAAGACTTCGTTCCCCACGAAGACCTCGATTTCATCCCGACCGACGCGCCAGCCGGAAGCCCCGAGAAGATCGAAGTCCTGCGTCGTCGTGTCGAGTTGGGCCAGCCGCTGTGGCACGGCACGGACCGCGTGGATTACAGCGGACTGACCGGCGCGATCCGCCCCCGCGAGTAACGAACCACTTGGCGAATAGCCACGTCCGATCGCCCGCTTGAAAGACCCAGAACGCCTCGATGCTGCCGGCATGGAGGCGTTTTTTGTTAAGCGACCTCGGCCGCTATGCCCATCCGCCCCATGCCGAACCTCTCCCAACCACGTACACCCCGCTCCGGTTCCCAACCGGATACTGCTTAGGGCCATGTGTGTTGTTTTGCGACTGGCACCATCTGTGCCAATCAGTCGTCGTGGGCACTGGCAAACGTCGTGTCCGGTACACTTCGTGCGAAACAGCCCAAGGGCGAGTTCCTCGAACCTGACACTTTTTGCCGCCCATTGCTCAGGCTTCGTACTCGATCTTTCCGAATCGATCCGCGCGACTGATCTTGTCCATGCTGTGCAGGCCGGCCAGCACGAACTCGACGCAACTCGCGCGGACTGCTTCATCAGCGCTCGCGTTGACCTCAAACGCCTTCTCCCAAGCGGCAGGCACACGTTTCAACCGCTCCGCGTACAGAGAACTGGGCAACAAGTCACCCACTTCGATCCGCACGCCCTTGCGGAAAATCTCGGCGATCTCGGATAGCCCGTGCTCCTCGACGTACTCGGCAAACACCACTCGAATCGCCTGCGCCACGACGCTCTCCAAGACCTGTCGCTCGGACATCTGGTGGCTACCCATCAGATCCAACTCCAACTTCCCGAGCGAACTGCTCGGCAGGTGCCCCAAATCGCTGATCCTCGGCACCGCCGGCCGCTCCCCATGAATGACGCCGCGTCGACGCGCCGAAGCGACAAGCGTTCGAAAATTGGCTAGCGAGAACCGAGCGGAGACGCCCGAAGCGTGGTCGACATACTTGCTCCGCCGCGCCTGATTGGTGATCTCCTCGATCAGCTGATACATGAAGTACGGCACCATGACCGGGAAATCTCCTCCCAGATCCTGCCCCACTTCCTGCTTCAAGATCTCGATCCCTTGCTCCCGCTCCGCCGGATAGTGGGTTTGAACCAGCGTGCCGATGCGATCCTTCAATTGCGGGATCACCTTCCCGGATCGGTTGTAAGTCGCCGGGTTCGCCGAGAACAGGATCGCGATGTCGAGATCGAAACGAATCGGATACCCGCGGATCTGAACGTCCCGCTCCTCGAGAATGTTGAACAAGCCGACCTGCACCAAGTCATCCAGCTCGGGCAACTCGTTCATCGCGAAAATCCCTCGATGCATTCGGGGGATCAGCCCGAAGGATAGCGCCTCTTCCGCCCCCATGCTGACGCCACCGGTCAACTTCGCCGGGTCAATTTCACCGATGATGTCGGCGAACTTCGTCCCGGGACTCAGCCTTTCCGCATAACGGTCGCGACGATGCCACCAAGCGATCGGCAGCCCCTCCGGACTAAGCTGCTGGACCAACTCCCTCCCCAGCCGTGTGATCGGCTTCTCGGGGTCCTCATGGACGCTCAATTCGGGATGGTCGATGTAAGGCGTCCACTCGTCCAAAAATCGCGTCAACAATCGCATGATCCGGCTCTTGGCCTGCCCCTTTTCACCCAGGAAAAGGATGTCATGCTCCGCCAAAATCGCCAACACGATCTCTGGAATGACCGTGTCTTCATAACCGATAATCCCCGGGAACAGCGGTTCGCCCGTACCGAGCATCCGCAGCAAATTATCTCGCATCTCCCGCTTCACAGTTCGACTGACCCAGCCGCTTTCGCGAAGGGCACTCAAGTTGGTCACATCGGGGGGAGCCGTCACAGCATTCATTCGTAATCCGTTGGGGAGGGGAAAGAGAGCACGCAAGAGATTGCGGCGGATCCGCGCCGCAAACCCGCGCGATCTCGTCGGCCGTTGTCGAATTGTAGGCCCATCGCCAAGTACGCGCCCGGCGCCACGAGACGAAGGGTGCCTCGTTGATCAGAACTTCCCAAGCTGAACAGCGCGAGGAAACCACGCCCGACATTCCGCAGCGGGCTTTCACTCGGTACCGCAGCGAGGTCCAGCGACTAAAAGAAGGCTAAGTCGGCGCGACCGCTGCCCTGCCCGGCCGGGGCGACCGAAGTCGTCGCCTCCGAACCGCCCGCAGCCCCCGCGGCCGGCTCGCTCACATCCTCCAACGGGATGAATGCTTGGGGATAAAACGCTTCGATCGCGCTCGCCCGGCGCCGCAAATCGAGAGCCGCGGTCGCTGAAACGGCGGATCCTGCGGCAGAGACCAATAGGCGATGGGCGTGGACCGCCAACGACTCGGCCAGCCATCCCTTGTTCTTGCTCCCCTCGCTCAAATAACCCTCCGCCAGCCTGATCGCCGTGTCGGGGTCGGGAGCTCCCACAATCATCGACTCCGTCAGGGCTAAGCGGGAAAACCGCCCCGCTCCCCCTGCTGCCAAATGGGGCAAAGCTCGCGTCCAATCACGCCGTACCAATGCCCAGTATCGCCCCACGGCCGATCGCTCAGTCGCGTTCCACTGGGAATCGTTCTGGTTCGGTCCCAATGCATCCACTGACTCCTGCAACCGCCGGGCCTGCTCCAACACGTCTCTCCACTCTCGGCTCGCAACCGAGGTCGCTGCGTCCCGATTTCGCACCCCCATGGCCTGCATCACGTCGAGCAACCTGTCCGCCGCTACCAAATCGCCCTCGACCATATGGCATCGAATCCGTCGATCAAGCCACTCGGATACGGCCTTCAACGGGTCGCCGATGCTGACGCCCGCCGTCGCCCACTCAGCGGTCTCGCAGGCCGCCTCCAGCGGGTCGAGCCCCGTCCATACGGCCATCTCGGCGATAACCCACTGCGCCGTGTGGGGACGCCGTTCCAGAATCGCGGCCTGCCCAGCGTTCAGCCAGGCGACCCAGCCCTCGCTCGACCCGACGGCCGATTCACGCGCAATCTGACGATAAACCTCCCACGCCACTCCCATCCGCCCGATCCGTTCGTTCGCCTTCCGTTCCACACTCGACCGACAACTGGCAAGTTGCTCCGCCGAGGGTTTCTTCCCGCCGACCACGACGTCCCTCTCAGGCGGTGCCGGATTGGTCACAAACCTCTGTACAGCTTGATTAACAGGCGCGATTCCCGAGTTCGCACCCGCATCACGATCGACCACCGCCGCTGGCTCTCGCCCAACCGACGACGCGGCAGCCACGCCCGAGCCGGATAGGAGCCGCTCGGGCGTTTGGGAAACGCTGTCAAATAGCGGCCGGATCTCCAAAAAATCCGCACCCACAACCCCGGCCGGTAACCGTTCAACCGCCACCGTCTCGGCCAGCGGCCCCATCCCTAATGGGTCCGGCGCCAACGGATCGAGCGCAAGCGGGTCCTGACTCGATGACACCAATGGCTCAGACCCGAGCATTTTCAATTCGGCAGCGACCTCGCCGTCATCGATCCCCTTGAGGTCCTGCCCCAGAATGAATAGTTGATCCTCGCTGTCGGTCGGAGTGACTCGGAGCGTCCGATCGATTGGCCCATCGCCAGATTGGACGGCTGCCGATCGGGGCTGGGGAACACCCGCCTGAACGACGACCGCCCCGCTCGAGTTCACGCCGCCTCGCAACCAAGCGATCGCTCCCCGTGACATCAAAAACAGCACCGAAGCCGCCAACAGCGCAGCCGCAACGCGGAACACCGGCGACCATGACGCGGCACCTCGTCGAAACGACCGCAAGGCACGCAACCGCAGCGGCGGAATCAGCAAATCCTCGGCGCTCAAGGTGGCCCGCCACCGCGACAGGTCACCCGCAGCCAGCATGCCCGCTTTGGCAGCCGGCGCAAAACTGCCCCATCCACCAAGATTCGCAACCCGCTCCTCGAGCATGTCGTCTAACGAAAACGCCTCCGAATCGACCATGCCCCAACGACACGGTTCGGAATCTTGGGCCGGCAGGAACCCAGTCCGAGATTTATCTCCTCCCGACACAACCGGCGTTCCCAAGCCGGCCGATTCCTCCAGCACTTGGAGATGCAGTCGCCCCAGCATCGCCCGCTGCTGCGAATCGCCACGTCGCCGCGGATCCATCACCCGATAACCGATGGTCAAGACTTCAGCAAGCTTCTGGGCCCGCTCCAGGCTAGACCCCACCGCTGGCAAGGCACCCAAAGCCGTTGCCGCACGCTTGAGCGCCAGGCGGATGACTAGCGGACGAAACTCGGCCCGACGCAATCCGATCCGCCGAAAATCCTCCGCGTCAGGTGCGATCAACGGTGCGTTGGAGAAAGACATGATCAACTACCCAAAACCCCACAAACCACTCAAACGTCACAAACTCGAGCGGCGTGAGCCAGCGACTCCATCGGATCATCCCAAGTCGGGATGAACTCCTGAGCGACATAACCCTGGTAACCGGTCTCCAGGATCGCACGAATGATCGGGGGATAATTGATTTCCTGCGTGGAGTCCAGCTCGCCACGGCCAGGATTTCCGGCCGTGTGGTAATGCCCCACTAACTCCTGATAACGGCGGATATTCCGGATCACGTCGCCATGCATGATTTGCACATGGTAAATGTCAAAAAGCAACTTAAACCGTGGCGAATCTACGCCCTTTACCAAGTCGGCGCAAATCTCCAGATCGTCCCCCCAATACCCGGGATGACCCTTCATCGGATGCGAATCATCCCTACTGTTCAGATGCTCGAGCACCAAAGTGACCTTCTGCTCTTCGGCATAAGGGACAATTCGACGCCAACAACGCAAGCAACTTTCTCTCGCCGCTCGGTCCGATATCCCCGCTTTCTTCATCCCAGTGAACGTGATCACACTGGGTGCCCCGAACCTCACCGCCAGATCGATCCCCTCTCGCAGTTTCTCCTCCACGAAGTCGTGGTTTTCCGGATCGAGCGGCCCGCGTTGGAAGCCGTGACTGCTCACCAAAGAAATTTTCATTCCCAGTTCGGTGATCGCCGGATAACTCGAAGCCGGCACCCCTTCAACCGCGACCAGCCCGATCTGTTTCGCCCGTTCCGCCAGTTCAACCGGATCCATCGGCTGAAAGCACCATCCCATGACCGACTGCCGGACCCGGCCGTTCAGCACTACCGGTGCTTGAGCCGCCGTTGCGTTCATCGAATTCTCCACCAGCGGCAAGCTCCCTGCCGCTACCGCCACCGTTTTGCAAAATTCCCGCCGCCGCATCTCATTCTCCCGGTCTGGAAACAGAAACCTCGACCCCCGAGTCGGTAGCGAAATCCGCCCGCAGCCAGCCACGGGCGAGACGCCCACACAGCAATTTGCGGTCGCCACGGAGACCTGCCCAGCAGGTCACGACTGCCCCTCCCTAGCCCGATGGACTGTTCTCATCATAGGCAAGCCGCCACGCCGCGGCCAACAAATCACCCCCCACATGGCAAAACCTATCTGCCCGCATCACCGCAACGATCCGGATAAAGCGAAAAACGGCACGCTAGCTTTCGCCCCCGCTGTCGATGGTCGAAACAAAAGCTGTTGCGGTTGGGCTTGGCAAGAGTCACATGGGGCCGTGCAACCGTTTGGGGGGGGGCGACACTGTGGATCGCGGTCTCAATCCCGCGATCCCTTTGACATCGCGGACGAACCGCTGGGCGTTGGAGCCCCCTCACTTTCGTCCAAAACCCCTTTCCACCCTCGGCTCCTTCGATTACCATTTTCAGTCCGCAGCAGGGCGATTCGTATCCCTTGCTCCGACCCAATCCCCTGTAGCTCAGTTGGTAGAGCAGGCGGCTGTTAACCGCCGGGTCGTAGGTTCGAGTCCTACCGGGGGAGC
>DITY01000125.1 GCA_002422955.1 Planctomycetaceae bacterium UBA6172 | reverse complement strand
GCGAGCATTTCTTCGGCAAGTACCCCGAGCTGTTGGAACTGGTCAAGAATTACAGCGACGAACGCCTAGAGAAAATGCGCCGCGGCGGTCACGACCCCGAAAAGGTCTATGCGGCTTACAAGCATGCCGTCGATCTGGACAACGGTTTGCCGACCGTCATCCTGGCCAAAACGGTCAAGGGCTATGGGCTCGGCGAAGCGGGCGAAGGACGCAACGTCGCTCACAACCAGAAGAAGTTGAACGAAGAGGAATTGCTCGAATTCCGCACCCGCTTCGGGATCCCGATCAGCGACGCGGAAGTCGGCAAGGCGCCGTTCTACAAGCCGCCGGAAAGCAGCCAGGAGGTCCGCTACCTCAAGGAACGCCGCTCGGCCTTGGGTGGCTATTTGCCGAGCCGACCGCTGGAGCATCCGAAGATCGAAGTCCCGACCCTGGACGAGTATCGCGCCAAACACGCGACCGGCTCCCAAGGCAAGGACATGAGCACCACGATGGCGTTCGTCCGCCTGCTCACCGATTTGCTGCGCGACAAGAAAATCGGCCAGTACATCGTCCCGATCGTCCCGGATGAATCACGGACGTTCGGCATGGAAGGGATGTTCCGCCAGGTCGGGATCTACGCCCACACCGGCCAGCTCTACGAGCCGGTCGACTCCGCGCAGATCGCGTTCTACAAGGAAGCGAAGGACGGCCAGATCCTGGAAGAGGGGATTACCGAAGCGGGCTCGATCAGCTCCTTCGCCGCCGCGGGCACGGCTTACAGCCTGCACGGCGTCAACATGATCCCGTTCTTCATTTACTACAGCATGTTCGGCTTCCAGCGGGTCGGCGATTCGATCTGGGCAGCGGCCGACATGCGGGCCAAGGGGTTCCTGATCGGCGGCACCGCCGGCCGCACGACGNNTCAACGGCGAAGGCCTGCAGCACCAAGACGGCCATAGCCTGCTGAACGCGATCGCCTTCCCCACGGTCCGCGCCTACGACCCGGCATTCCGCTACGAATTGACCGTGATCGTGATGGACGGTCTCAAGCGGATGTATCAAGACGGCGAAGTCGCGATCTACTACATCACCGCCGAGAACGACAACTACGTCCATCCCGACATGCCCGAAGGGATCGAAGAAGGGATCATCAAGGGGATGTATCGCTTCCGGTCCAAAGAGGTCGACGGGGCCAAGGCCCGCGTGCAACTGTTCGGCAGCGGTGCGATCCTCAATGGTGTCCTCGAAGCCCAAGAAATCCTGGCTACCAAGTATGGCATCGCCAGCGACGTGTGGAGCATCACCAGCTACACGCAACTCCGTCGCGAGGCGGGCGATTGCGAACGCTGGAATCGCCTCCATCCGACGGCGCCCCCGCGACGCAGTTATCTGGAACAGCANNNATGGGCCGGAGCGAAACCCGCCAAGCCCTGCGGCGTCACTTCGAAGTTGACGCCGAGTCGGTCGTGATCGCGACGCTCAGCCGACTCAGCAAGACGGGAGTCGTCACCCCAGCTCAAGTTGCCGAAGCGATCGCGGACCTCAACTACGATCCGGACAAGCCGAACGCTTACTTTGCCTGAGCCCCATCCGGCGGCTCGTGAACTCGGCTCCGGCTAGCAAACTCGGTCGAGCGGTCGACGACGATCGTCGACCGCTTCCGCCCTTCAACCCCTCACCCCGTTTCCACCGAAACCTAGCACCATGGCTAACGTAGTCCAAGTCAAGCTTCCCGCGATCGGCGATGGGATCGAATCGGGCGATATCCTGGATATCTTCGTTTCGGTGGGGGAGTTGGTCCAGGAAGGCCAGGACATCGTCGAAGTGGAAACCGACAAGGCGACCGTGCCGGTACCCTCTTCGGCGACCGGCAAGGTGACGAAGATCCTGGTCAAAGCGGGCGATTCGGTTGCGATCGGCGGCACGATCCTCGAAATCGAAACCTCGGGTGAATCGTCGGGCGATGCCCCCGCGTCGCCAGCCGCCTCCGCGCCGGCCGATCCCCCCGCCCCCGCGCCGTCCGCGCCCGAGCCGGCCGCTCCGCCCGTAGCAGAGGCCTCGACGCCACCTGCCGCCCCCGCGCCGGTCAAGCCAGCCGCCCCGGCACCGGCTAAGCCGACACCGACCCCCGTTGCACCGGAGGCCGCCGAATCGGCTCCTGCCCCCAAGCCGGCCGCGAACCCGGCGCCCGCCCGACCCGCTCCCGTCACGCAACCGGCCGCCGGTAGCGTCGCGCCGGTGCCTGCCCCGCGAGCGGACGCGGACGCGGAATTCGTCATCCCCGCCGGACCGGCGATTCGCCGCTTAGCCCGCGAAGTGGGCGTTGATCTCACTTCGGTGTCCGGCTCCGGAGACGGCGGTCGTATCACCCGTGAAGACGTCCTGGCAATGGTCCGCCGGTCCAGCCAGAGCGTGCGTCCCAGTACCCCCGCCGCCAGCACTTCGACCCCCGCCGCCGCAAACGCTGCCCCCGCGACCGCGGGTTCCAGTACCACGCCGGCCGGGACGGGGACGCGGGACGATCACGGCCCGATCCGCGTCGAACGCATGACCAAGATTCGTAAAACGATCGCCGCGCAGATGCACGCCAGCTGGTCGACCGTGCCCCGGGTCACCAATTTCGATGATGCCGACGTCACCGAATTGGAACGGCTGCGGCAAACCAGCAAAGACGATTACGCGGCGCAAGGGCTGAAGCTGACCACGATGCCCTTCCTGATCAAAGCCGTCGCCACCGCGCTCAAGCATCATCCGGAAGTGAACGCGGCCATCGATAGCCAAAACGAACAGATCATCTTCAAGGAATACGTCAACCTCGGGATCGCCGTCGACACGGAGCGGGGCTTGGTCGTCCCGGTCTTACGCGATGTCGATAAGTCGGGGATCCCCGAAATCACTCGCCGCTTGGCCGAACTGTCGGGGAAGGTCCGAGGCGGGCAGTTCGCGGTCAACGAACTGCGCGGCGGCACGTTCACCATCAGCAACCTCGGCGCGATCGGCGGTCAATACAGCACGCCGATCGTGAATGTGCCCGAGGTAGCCATCCTACTGGTCGGACGCAGTCGTAAGCTGCCGGTCGTGATGCCAGACGATTCCATCCAGCCGCGATTGATGATGCCGCTAAGCCTGTCCTATGATCACCGAATCGTTGACGGCGGTACGGCAGCAAGATTCCTGAACGATGTGATCGGCTACCTCGAGGCGCCCAGCCGTTTGCTGCTGGCGCTCTGACCCCATCCCGAACGGACGGCTGCCATGGTCTCCCTTGCCCAGTTGGCGAACGCGGATTGCCGGCGGCGCACTTTCCTGGCGATTGGGCTGGCGTGGCTCGCGCTCGCCGGCCTTACGGTTTCCCGCGCGGTGGCCCAGGAACCCTCACCGGTCGCCGCGGAGCAACTCGACCTATTCCTGCTGGTCGGCCAATCGAACATGGCAGGCCGCGGCGAGCTGGCGCCGGAGGATCGCGTCGCGTCGCCTCGGGTTCTGGCCCTTAGCGCCCAAGGGGCATGGGTGCCGGCGATCGATCCGCTCCATTTCGACAAGCCGGCCGCGGTTGGCGTCGGTCTGGGAAGGACCTTCGGGATCGAGATTGCCCAGACCTCGCCCCAAGTCACGGTCGGGTTGATCCCCTGCGCCGTCGGCGGTTCGCCGATCGACGCTTGGACACCGGGCACGCATTATCCGCCGACCAACTCACATCCCTGGGATGACGCGATCCGCCGCGCGCGACTCGCGATGCGGTCCGGCCAACTCAAGGGAATCCTCTGGCACCAGGGCGAATCGGATGCTCAACCCGGCCTCGCCGATGCCTATCAGGCCAAGCTCGATGATCTGATCGCCCGCTTCCGTAAAGAATTGGGAGACGAAAACGTGCCCTTCATCGTCGGGCAGATGGGGCAATTCCCCGAACAGCCCTGGGACGAAGCGAAACGTCAAGTCGATCGGGCTCATCGCGAATTGCCAACCCGGGTCCGCCACACCGCGTTCGTCTCCTCCGACGGCCTGACCCATAAGGGCGACGAAGTCCATTTCGACGCCGCCGGCTACCGTGAACTCGGTCGACGCTATGCCCAAGCCTATCGCAAGCTCACCGAGTCGGACCGAGCGGCCGACTAGTGGTCTGGGGCAGCAAATTTCAGGGTAGCGGAACTCGCCCAGAGTTTCGACCGCAACCTATTTTTAAGGTGTGACAAAGCACTAGCGTCCGCTCGCGGCTTCAATCCTCGGTCGCGGAGCGACCACCGAAGGTAGCCGGGTGTTTCAACACCCGGAATGAATGCGAGCCCGATGATTTCGTCGCGGAGCGACGGTTG
>DITY01000002.1:37285-44569 GCA_002422955.1 Planctomycetaceae bacterium UBA6172 | reverse complement strand
ATTTTGATCGGACAGGCAAGCCCAAGACTGAAACTGCTAAACCTTCGCAACACGAGGCGTCTGACGATGTCCCGCGGAATACTCGGCCGTAAGGTCGGAATGACACAAATCTATCGCGAAGACGGCACTGCCGTTCCTGTCACGGTGATCGAGGCTGGCCCCTGCAATGTGCTGGCGGTTCGCGACTCGGAGCGTGATGGTTACGAAGCGGTTCAGTTGGGTTTTCTTGACAAGCCTCGTCGGTTGGCTTCCCGCGCTCAGCGTGGCCAGGTTGCCAAGATCGACAGCAAGCGGGCCAAGGCTCGTGCCGCCGCCGGAATCCAGTTGGTGGCCAAGGCCGATTGCGAGCCCCAGCGGTACATTCGCGAGTTTCGCGATTTCAAGGGTCCGGAGATCGGCTCGGTCGTCAAGGTCGACATTCTGGACGGTGTAAAGCGGGTCGACGTGACCGGTACCTCCAAGGGTCGTGGCTTCTCTGGTGTAATGAAGCGTCACGGCTTCGCCGGTCAGCGGGCTTCCCACGGCGTGAAGAAGGCCCACCGCCAAACGGGCGGTACGGGCTGTAGCGCTGACCCGAGTCGCGTGCTTCCGGGCATGAAGATGGCCGGTCAGTATGGCAACACGCGGACGACGGCTCGGAACCTGGAAGTGGTTCGCGTCGACACCGAGAACAATCTTTTGTTGGTCCGCGGAGCCGTACCTGGCCCGATCGGCGGTTACGTGTGTGTCCGGGAAACCAACATGCTGCGTTGATTCGCAGGCGCTATCAACCACAGCGAGAATTAGATGGCAAGTTTACCAGTGTATGACATGTCCGGCAAAGAAGTCGGAACTTATGAGATCGCCGCGACGGACGTCGCGCCGCATATCAATAAGAAGCTGTTGCATGACGTGATCGTGATGTATCAGGCGAACCTCCGTCAGGGTTCACATTGNNCGTTCGAACATTCGTCGCGGTGGTGGAGTCGGTCGTACGATTCAGCCTCGCGATTACAGCTACCGGTTGCCGAAGAAGGCGATTAAGTTGGCGACGCGGATGGCGATCGCTTCCAAGATCGCCGACAACGAGATGGTGATCCTTGATAGCTTCAGCCTCGAGGCGATCAAGACCAAGGTGGTGGCGGGCGCGCTGAAGTCGCTCGGTTTGGACGGGGTGACGACCTTGATCGTCATCGATCAGGCCGACCATTCGGCTTACCTGAGTGCTCGGAACCTCGAGGGTGTTTCGGTATCTCCGGTTCGCGACTTGAACGCGTTGGCGGTACTCAAGCCGCGGCGGATGCTGGTCACCAAGGCCGCGTTGGATCGGATCAAAGACGGCTCGTTCAATTCGCCCCTGCCGGTTGTCGCGGAAGCGGTTTGAAGCCAGGAATTACGGTATTCACCTCGGGTGATTTCAAATGAGTCAAATGAAAACGATTGAACCGAGCGGGCTGATCGAGCAGGGTATGCTGCCGCATCAGATCGTGCTGCGTCCCCTGGTTACCGAAAAGGGTGTTCACAGGGCTTCGCGAAATAATCAATACGCGTTCCAGATCCATCCGGACGCGACCAAGACGGACGTGCGGGTCGCGGTGGAGACGTTGTTCAATGTCCAAGTTGAAAAGGTCTGTACCCAAAACCGAAAGGGCAAGAACCGGCGTTACCGGTTCCGACTCGGTCGGACCGCGGACTGGAAGAAGGCGATCGTCCATGTGGCCGGAGACGGCCGGATCGATTTCTTCTAGGAGCGGTGGGTTGTAGGCTGCGGATCAGAATTGTTTAACTAGTAGCGGTGTTGAAATGGGAATTCGAGTATACAAGCCGACCAGCGCTGGGCGACGCAACGCGTCGGTTAGTGACTTTGCCGAGCTGACGCCGGGCGCGCAGCCCGAGCGGAACCTGTTGACGCCCTATAAGAAAAAGGCCGGTCGAAACAACCAGGGCATCATCACCGCTCGGCACCGCGGTGGTGGTCATAAGAAGATGTACCGGGTTATCGACTTCCGTCGTTCGAAAGATGGGATCGTCGCTCGGGTTGACAGCATTCAGTATGACCCCGTCCGTTCGGCCAACATCGCCCTGCTCAAGTATGAAGACGGCCAAAAGACCTACGTCGTCGCGCCGCTCGGTTTGACCGCCGGTGACAAGGTCGAGAATGGGGCCGACGCGGCACCGACGGTTGGCAATTGCTTGCCGCTCAAGAACATTCCGCTCGACACCACCGTCTGCTGCATCGAGCTGCGTCCCGGCCAAGGGGCGGCGATGTGCCGCAGTGCCGGAACGTCCGCCAAGCTCAAGGCCCGGGACGCCGGTTGGGCGCAGTTGGAATTGCCCAGCGGTGAAGTTCGCCGGGTGCCAGCGAATTGTCGAGCGACGATCGGTCGCGTCGGTAACGCGGATCACATGAACGTCGTGATCGGGAAAGCGGGTCGTAAGCGTTGGATGGGGCGTCGCCCTCACGTCCGCGGCACCGCGATGAACCCGATCGATCACCCGCACGGTGGTGGTGAAGGTCGCACCAAGGGTGGTCGTCACCCGGTCAGCCCGCAGGGCAAGAGCGCCAAGGGTGGAGCCACTCGCCAGCGTCGGAAGCCGAGCAACAGCGCCATCGTTCGTCGCCGCAAGAGTCGTCGGTACGGTCAGCTGAAGCTGCACAAGTAAGTCGAACAAGTCATTTGCGGGGCGCAGCAGTGCGACACCGGTTAATTCGAGCGAAATCAGTTAAGTCACGGTAAATCATGAGTCGTAGTAGCAAAAAGGGACCGTACGTCGATCCCAAGTTGTTCTTTAAGGTCCAGAAGCAGAGCATGGGTGGCCGTGTCGAGCCGATTAAGACCTGGGCGCGTCGTTGCACGATCGTTCCCGAGTTCATCAATGTTACGTTCATGGTTCATGACGGACGCAAGCACGTGAAGGTGCATGTGACCGAAGACATGGTCGGTCATAAGTTGGGTGAGTTTGCCCCGACCCGGACGTTCAAGGGTCACGGCGGCAAGGGCGGTAAGAGGTAATTTGGTTTGATTCGGGACCGCTCCCGGCGCAGGACGGGCGAGCGGTGGGTCGGAATAACAGACGAGTCGGGTTTTTCTAAGCGAGAACTCGGAAGCGGAATAGCGGACGGGCAGACGATCATGACAATGAAAGCAACTCACAATGGCGCCAGGATGAGCGCCCGAAAGGTGCGGCTGGTAGCCAACCTGGTCCGCGGCAAGTATGCCGACGAAGCGTTGTCGATCCTCAAGTATCAGCCGCAGCGTGGCGCGCGGTTGATCGAAAAGGTGTTGCAGAGCGCGGTCGGGAACGCCCAGGACCCGGATCAGAACGGTGGCCGCAGCTACCGGATCGAGGATTTGGTCGTCACCGATTTGCAAGTCGGCCCCGGGCCGATGTTCAAGCGGATTAGGCCGCGGGCCCGAGGGATGGCCTTCATGATCAAAAAGCGTACATGTCATATCAGCGTCGGTTTGACCCCAATCGATGAAATGTAGGAACCGGGGATAGCTTGCTGGCCAGCGGGACTTGCCGAGTGGTCAACCTTGCGATCGCGAAGTGATGGGATGAATTGAGTTATGGGACAAAAAGTAAATCCAATTGCGTTTCGGACGGGCATCACCCGCGGCTGGGGAAGTCGTTGGTACGCTTCGAAGAAGGATTTTGCCGATCTGCTTTCGGAAGATCGGAAGATCCGCCACTTCATTACCAAGCACCCCAAGCGTCCTCAGTACAAGAGCGCGGGCATCGATCGCATTGAGATCGAGCGAACTCGTGATGAGGTCCGCGTGTTGCTGTTCGTGGCGCGTCCAGGCTTGATCATCGGCAAGAAGGGGACCGAGGTCGAAGTGCTGCAGAATGAACTGCAGAATCTGATCGGTCGCCGGGTGAATCTCAAGGTCGATCAGATCGAACGCCCTGAGATTCAGGCCCAGTTGGTCGCGGAAGACATCGCACAGCAATTGGCCAAGCGGTCCAGCTTCCGCCGGACCCTCAAGCGATCGTTGGAAACGACGATGGATGCAGGGGCGAAGGGGATCAAAATTCAGATGGCCGGACGTCTGGGTGGCGCCGAAATGGCCCGCCGGGAAAAGGCCAGCATGGGCTCCGTGCCGTTGAGCACGCTCCAGGCGAAGATCGATTACGGATTCACTGAAGCGATGACGCCGCAGGGGCACATCGGGATTCAAGTGTGGGTAAATCAAGGTACTTACGGAGACGACAACGATGGCGTTGATGCCCAAACGGGTCAAGCATCGAAAAAGCCAAAGAGGGCGTATAAAAGGTAATGCGACCCGTGGCAATACGGTCGTGTTCGGGGATTTTGGCCTGCAAGCCTTGGAAGGCGGTTGGGTCAAGGCCACAACGCTGGAAGCTGGGCGTATCGCCGGTCAACAGTACGTTCGTGGCGAAGGTAAATTGTACATCCGCGTCTTTCCCGACAAGTCGGTAACCAGCACTCCGCTGGAAACTCGAATGGGTAAGGGCAAGGGTGAACCCGAGTTTTGGGCTGCCGTCGTGCGGCCCGGAACGGTGTTGTATGAGCTGGGTGGTGTGACGGAGCAGCAGGCGAAGGTGTGTTTCGCGCGGCTCGCGCAGAAGATGCCGATCAAGGTCCGATTCGTCACCCGTCGAACCGTTTGAAACGTCAGTCCGGAAAAGCGATATGGTTAAGGTTAGCGAACTGCGGGAAATGAGCGATGAACAGCTCGAGTTGACCGCGAAGGAATCGGCTGAGAAATTGTTCCGACTCCGTTTCCAAGCGGAAGCGGAGCGGTTGGATGTGCCGAGCGAAATCCGTAAAAGTCGCCGCATGATCGCTCGGATCCGGACGATTCAGACGGAGCGTAAGCGACAGGCGATCCTGGCCTCCCGTTAAGGGGAGTCGGGGATGCGGGTTCGCCACCCGCCGGGTCGACCGCCATGCGACGGCCTGATGAAAGCAATTAGCAGAAAAATAGCAGTCCATCACAGGCCAGACGGCCGTTCAAGTTCGAGTTCACCAAGATGCCTAAACGTATCGTCCAGGGAGTTGTTACCGGCGACAAGATGAGCAAGACCCGTCGGGTCGAGCTCGACCGGTTGTCGAAGCATCCTGTTTACAAGAAGTACGTTCGCAGCAAGACCATTTGCTACGCACACGATGAGAACAACGAGTCGTCGGTCGGTGACAAGGTTGAGATCATCGAATCGCAGCCTTTGAGTAAGTTGAAGCGTTGGCGATTGGTTCGGATCGTTGCCAAGAGCACCGATGTCGACGTCGCGGCGCTGCGAGCGGCCCGCAAGGTCGAAGTGGCTGAAGGAATTGAGAGCGCTGCGGGCGAAGCGAGCTGATTCTCGTGTTCCGTGCGGCGACAGACAACAACACCATACGATTTACCATCCGTTGCGATAGCGATCGATCATGATCCAACAAGAAAGTAGACTGAGCGTCGCCGACAACACGGGCGCTAGGGAAGTGATGTGCATCAAGGTGCTCGGCGGAAGCCGTCGCCGCACCGCGGGCCTGGGCGACGTGATCGTCTGCAGTGTCAAGAGCGTCATCCCCGGTGGCGACGTCAAGAAGAAGGCGGTCGTTCGCGCGGTCATCGTGCGGACCAAGCAGCCGACCCGGCGGAGCGATGGTAGTTACGTTCGGTTTGACAGCAATGCGGTCGTGTTGATCGACAAGGATAAGGGGCCCCGCGGTACCCGGATCTTCGGTGCGGTCGCCCGCGAGTTGCGCGACAAGAATTACATGAAGATCGTCAGCCTTGCCAGCGAAGTGGTTTGATCACCGCTGATAGCAGGGTGGGTTGGCGACGACAGGTACGGATTGCAGATACAAGTAGCGGGTGGAATCGATGTTTTTCAAAGTGAACGATACCGTGATCGTCATCACGGGCGCGGACAAGGGTAAGACCGGGAAGATCCTTAAGATCAACCGGGAGACCAACAAGGTGATCGTCGAGGGCGTCGCGCGAGTGTGGAAGCACGTTCGTAAGAGCCAAAAAAACCCGCAGGGTGGGCGATTGAACAAGGAAATGCCGATCGCGGCGAGCAACGTCATGCTGCTCGATCCGGAATCGGGCCTGCCCACTCGGGTTGGTGTACGCTTTCTTCCGGATGGCACGAAAGAGCGATATGCGAAAAAGAGCGGAAAGAGTTTTGGGGTGGTCGGGGCCGCCAAGGCGAGCCGTCGGGCCGCTGGGGTATAAGCCGGGCGACGGGGTGTTGGGGTCCGGGCGAATCCGGGACGAGAACTTTAGAAATCATCGGTCTTGAAAGATGTCGGAATACAAGCCGCGGCTACAAGTCGCATACGCAGACAACATTCGCTCGGCGATGGTGGAACGCTTCGGTTACACCAACCCGTGCCGCATTCCCCGTTTGGAAAAGATCACCTTGAATATGGGTGTGGGGGATTCGGTCAGTGACAAGAAAGTATTGGACGTCGCCTTCGAGGCGATGACTGAAATCGCGGGACAGCGTCCCGTGTTGACCAAGGCACGCACGTCGATTGCGACCTTTCGGCTCCGTGAAGGAATGCCGATCGGTTGCATGGTCACGCTGCGTAGGCAGAAGATGTATGAGTTCCTGGACCGGTTAATCTCGATCGTTCTTCCTCGTGTTCGTGACTTTCGCGGGATCAGCGCCAAGGCGTTCGATGGACGTGGTAATTACAGCATGGGTTTGAGCGAGCAGTTGGTCTTTCCGGAGTTGAATCCGGATAAGTACACCCGGGAGCAGGGTATGAATATCGCGGTCGTGACGACGGCGCGTACGAACGAGGAAGCTCGCGTTTTGCTCGAGTTGTTCGGGATGCCGTTCCGTCAGGACACGAAGAAGAGCGGCGTCGCGTAAGCGAAGTCGTTGAGCCGGAAAGTTGATTAAGTAAGTTGTAAAGTTGTTCGCCGCACCCTCGGCTTGTCCGAGATCCAATCACCAGTACCGCGTCAGGTAACAATCCCCGTGGCTAGTAAATCGAAAATCGCCAAGGCGTTACGTAAGCCGAAGTTTTCGACACGACAAGAGCACCGCTGCCGTAATTGCGGTCGTCCTCGTGCCGTGTACCGCAAGTTCGGGATTTGCCGAATCTGTTTCCGTGAGCAAGCCAATGCTGGTTTGATCCCGGGTGTCCGTAAAGCCAGCTGGTGATTAGAGACGAGAGGGAAACCCTACTATGATGACCGATCCGATCGCCGACATGCTGACACGCATTCGCAATTCAGTACGTGTTGAGCGCCCCTTTGTTGATATCCCCTCGAGCGGGGTGAAAAAAGGCATCGCCGACGTGCTGAAGCGCGAAGGTTTTATTTGGGACTGGAAGGA
>DITY01000002.1:0-37216 GCA_002422955.1 Planctomycetaceae bacterium UBA6172 | reverse complement strand
AGCACCAGCAAGGGTGTGATCAGCGATCGGGAAGCCCGTCGAGACAAGGTTGGTGGTGAATTGATTTGCGAGGTCGCGTAGTCGTTCCTTCCTAGCCGTTTCGCCGTGTGGGTCACCTGCTCGTAGCGTTTCGGTTGACGGATTCGATTTGCGGCCCGGGTTGCTGCGGTTGATGGGAAGATCTTGTCCGGTGACGGACGGGGCGCGGTCGGCGGCTAGTTTCGAAGAATTCGGTTTTAGAGCGTGGTAGACAATGAGTCGTATCGGAAAAAAGCCGGTCCCCGTCGCGGGTGGCGCGAAGGTGACGATCGAAGGTCGGACGATCAACGTCGAGGGACCTCAGGGCAAGCTGGTGTATGAGCATCGCCCCGAGGTTTCGGTCGCGTTGGACGAAGACGGCAAGCACGTCGTGGTCACGGGTGACACCTCGGACCGCGATTCTCGGAAGTTCCACGGCTTGACGCGGGCGTTGGTTGCCAACATGGTGACCGGGGTCACGCAGGGGTACGAGAAGAAACTCGAGATTCAGGGCGTCGGTTATTTGGCCGCGATCGCGGGTGAGACGTTGCAGTTGCGGGTTGGGTTTGCCAACGAACTGCACCGCAAGATTCCTGCCGATCTGAAGGTCACCTGCCCGGATCAGACCCACATTGTGATCCGCGGTTGTGACAAACAGCGCGTTGGCCAGTTCGCCGCTGAGATCCGATCGTTGCGTAAGCCCGAGCCTTACAAGGGCAAGGGGATCCGCTACCAAGGCGAGCAGATCAAGCTCAAGCCTGGTAAGTCGGCTACCAAGTAATTCACGGTTCGGTAAACATATAGGTTTTTGGCTGAAATGGATAAGAACAAGAGTGTCAATCGGCAACGCCGTCGACGTTCATTGCGGGTCCGCAATCAGCTCCGTAGCAATCTGGAGCGGCCTCGGCTGTCGGTTCATCGGAGCTTGAAGCACTTCGGTTGTCAGGTGGTCGACGACGAAAGCGGTCGAACCCTGGTTAGCGCTTCGACACGGGACAAGTCGGTACGAGACAGCGTTGCGGCGGGCGGGAACTGTGACTCTGCTGCCGTGATCGGGAAGTTGATCGCCGAGCGGGCAACCGCCGCGGGGATCACGGCCGTGCGGTTGGATCGTGGGCACGCCAAATATCACGGCCGGGTCAAGGCCTTCGCCGATGCCGCTCGCGAGGGCGGTCTCCAATTCTAAATCGGATTCCTTAGGGTAAGCAGTATGAGTACCGGACACGGACAGCAGCGTGGCGCCCGCAAGGGACGCGATAAGAAGGACAAGAGCGAAGAGTCGATGCCGGGCGACTTGCTCGATCGCGTCGTCAAGATCAAGCGTTGCGCGGCCGTCGTGAAAGGCGGACGCCGGTTTAGCTTCGCCGCCATGGTCGTCGTCGGTGATGGCAAGGGAAAAGTCGGTTGGGGTTACGGCAAGGCCAACGAAGTGCCTCCGAGCGTCAGCAAGGCTCAGAAGCAGGCGTCACGAAGCATGATCGATGTCCCGTTGGTTGAGGGGACGATTCCTCACCAAATTTGGGGCCACTTCGGTGCTGCTCGGGTCGTGTTGTTGCCGGCCGGTGCCGGTACCGGGATCATCGCGGGTCAGGCCGTCCGTTCGGTCTGCGAAGCATGCGGCGTTCACGACATCCTGACGAAGAGTTTTGGTACCAACAATCCGGTGACGCTGGTCAAGGCGACCATCGACGCGATGTCGAAGCTCCGCACTCGTCAGCAGGTCGAAGCGCTGCGTGGCGTGGAATTGGATTCGGCTAGGTAACGAGGCGGTTTCGCCTCCCTCCATCAGTTCGCAAGTTTACATTTTGTCTGTCGATCGCTTGGCTAACGAAGTCGAGTGTCAAAAGGTTGAATCATGGACCTCAACGAAGTTCACCGCGGCGTAGGTAAGAACAAGAATCGCAAGCGTGTCGGTCGCGGCCAAGGCTCCGGTGACGGTAAGACCTCGGGACGTGGTCACAATGGCCATAAGAGCCGCAGCGGTTACAGCCGCAAGCCGACGTTCCAGGGCGGTGCGATGCCGATGGTGCGTCGTATCCCCAAGCGAGGCTTCAACAACAAGTTCGCCAGCATCGTCTACGGTGTGAACCTGTGCCAGCTGGCTGAGGTCTTCGAGGATGGCGCGGAAATCACCATCGAGTTGATGGCCGCGAAGAACTTGGCCAAGGGAACCTTCGACGAAGTGAAGATCCTGGGTGATGGCGAGTTGACCAAGAAGCTCAACGTAACCGCGCATCGCTTTAGCAAGACGGCCGAGGCGAAGATCCTCGCTGCTGGCGGTGTCGTCAATAAGATTCCGCCCAAGCGGACGCCTAAGCAGCGGGTCGCGGACCTGGCGGCCGCCAAGGCCTGAGCCGAGTTCGATTGCTCGGCCAGGATGGGTTTAGCGAGTTATTGACGGTTGGTCCGTTACCGGCTTCGTTCCGATCACCTGCCTGGCCTGAATACCCCTGCCGCGAGCGTAGCCTACCCGGATAGCTATCGCCTCGCTGGGCATGTTTCGGTAAACTCCCGGGAAGTTTGACGGATCCTCGCCTGGTCGGTGCCAACCCATGTTCGAACAACTTCGCATCATCTTTTCGATCCCCGAGTTGCGTCGCAAGATTTTGTTGACCTTGGGGTTGTTGGCGATTTATCGGATCGGGTTTCACATTCCGTTGCCGATGATTTCGCAGGGGATGGATCAGGGGAGCGGTGGCGCCGCGGATTTCTTTCAGAAGGTCAGCCTGTTCGCCGCCAGCGATTTGCGGAACGCCACGATCTTCGGATTGGGGATCATGCCGTACATCTCGGCATCGATCATCTTTCAATTGCTCGGCACGGTTTATAAGCCGTTGGAAGAGCTCAAGAAGGAAGGCGAGTCGGGGCGTAAAAAGCTCAACGAATATACCCGCTATTTGACCGTTTTCATCTGCCTGATCCAGAGCTACATGTACCTGCGGTTCATGATCATGGCCGGGGGTGAATCGGGCTTTGGCAACATCAACCCTAATTTCCTCAACGCCAATGGCGATGGGCTGTACTGGGGTTGGCAGATGGTCGCCGTCATGATCATGACGTGCGGTACCGTGTTCTTGATGTGGCTCGGCGAGCAGATCGACGAGTACGGCATCGGGAACGGGATCAGCCTGTTGATCATGGCTGGGATTTTGGCCCAGATGCCGATGGCGTTGTACGAGTTGGTCAGCAACATGCGGGTCGAGCTGACCGGTTTGAGCCGGGGTCAAGTCGGTGTCGAAACGCTGATCGTGTTGGTCTGCTTGTTCGTCGGGGTCGTGTTTGGCGTCGTCTTCATCACGATGGGTCAGCGGAAGATCCCCACGCAGAGCGCTAAGTTTACCCGCGGTCGCAAGATGTTCGGCGGGACCCGTCAGCACCTGCCGTTGCGGATCAATCAGGCGGGCGTGATGCCGATCATCTTCGCTAGCAGCTTGCTGATGATTCCCGGTGTGATGCTCGGTTTCATGGGTCAGTATTTCGCGACTGGCAGTTCGGCGTTCAGGCTGTTCAACTTCGCGAGTTTGACGCTGAATGATCAAGCCTCGTTCATTTTCAACCTACTCTACATCGCGCTGATCTTCTTCTTCTGCTACTTCTGGACGGCGATCACCTTCAACCCGAAGGAGATGTCCGACAATTTGAAGGAAAGTGGAACGTTCATCCCCGGTTATCGACCTGGTCGTCGGACCACCGATTACTTGGAAAAGGTCATGGTTCGTATCACCTACGTCGGCGCGGCGTTCCTGTCGCTGGTCGCGATCGTTCCGACCATCGTCTACGGTTCGCTCGGTGTTCCGTATTCGATCGCCGGATTCTATGGCGGCACGGGCCTGTTGATCGCCGTCAGCGTGGCGTTCGATTTGATCCAGAAGATCGACAGTCACTTGGTGATGCGAAATTACCGCGGCTTGCTCGAGGGCGCGGGAAGCACCAAGTCGTCCAACAAGTAATTTTACTGTTTCAGGTTCACCTCCGGCGTTTCGTGGTCGGGGGTGTTTATTCCGTGATCGGCTGCCGTTCGCGGCGAAAGGTGATTGGGGCGTGAACATCGTTCTGATCGGGCCGCCGGGTGTCGGAAAAGGGACTCAGAGCAGGCGACTGAGTTCGCGGCTGGGCATTCCGCATATTTCCACCGGCGACATGCTGCGCGCGATCGCCAGTGAGTCGGGTCTGGCGGACCTGGGGCTTGGCAACATCGATCGGGGACAGCTCGCACCCGATCAACTGGTGATGCGGTTGGTTCAGGCCCGGCTGGCGAAGGGTGATTGCGACGCAGGTTTTCTGCTCGACGGTTTTCCCAGGACGGTGATCCAGGCCGAGTGGTTGGACCGGCATTTGTCGAATTGGGATGCTCGGTCGGTTACGGTGCTGGAGCTGGTAGTGCCCGAGTCCGAACTCGTCGCGCGGTTGCTTCGCCGAGCCTCGATCGAGAACCGTCCGGACGATACGCCGGAAACGATTCGGCGCCGCTTGCACGTATTCCGTTCGCAGACCGCTCCGGTAATCGGCTATTATGCGGGGCGAGGATTGGTTCGACAGATTGACGGTCTCGGGTCGGCCGATGAAGTCTTTGTCGAGATCCTGGCGGCGCTCGGAAGTTCAGAGAGCTGATGCGGTCGGGCGCCGTGGTCCACGAAGGCATCCGAGATTCATGAAGCGAAGCAAGCCGGGCCAGATCGACTCGTCCCGTTCCGAGGGCGGCGCCAAGATGATTGGGGCTTTCGTCGAGCGATTGATGGCGCGACGCGGTTACGCGCAGGTGTTCGCGATCGAGAGTTTGCAGGGGAGCGTGATCGCGGCGATCGGTCCGGCGCTGGCCCGTTCGGTGACCGTCGGCAATCTCAAGGCCGGCGTCCTGCAAATCCATGCCACCGATTCGGTCACGCTGCAGGAGTTGACCTTTTCGAAACGCGCGATTTTGAACCGGATCCAGCAGGACCACCCGCAGAGCAAGGTTCGCGATCTGCGGTTTCAAGTCACCACCGCGGTCGGCGGCTGAGGCGGTGGCCACGTTCGCAGCGCTGCGAGGTGCGGCTCAAATCCGGCGGACGACTAACTTGCTCCCCTGGATCGCGACGATCTTGATCGCGGTTTGATCCGGGATGAAATCGCCCTCGGTGAAGACTTCGATGATGTTCTCGCCCAATTGCATTTTGCCGCTGGGACGGAGGGGGCCGAGTGCGCTGCCGGTGTCGCCGATTTGTACCCGCTGGTGGGCGGGGATCGTCGGAGCGTTACTGGCCGCCAGTGAGGCTACCGGGGGGAAGTTGTCGCTGGGCATCGGGGCCAACGCCAGGCGGCTGAGCAAGGGAAGTTCGCCGAGATACCGCGCGAGGATCGCCAGGCCGATCCCGAAGCCGGCAAACGCGCCCAGCACGACGCCGACTTCGGTCAACAGGTTGCTCAGGTCTCGTTCGCTTTCCGGCAGGATGACGCGTCGCGAGGCCATTACCAGCGAACTCAGAACCAGCAGCACTCCGGTCACGCCAGCGATCCCGATCCCGGGGATGACCAGGATTTCGAGCAGCACGAACGCGATTCCGATCACGAACAAGATGACTTCGAACCAGCCGGAAGTGCCGCCCAGAAAACGGCTCCAGAAGAACAGCCCGAAGCAGAGGATCGCGACCAACCCGCCGAGCCCAACGCCCGGGGCGCCCAGTTCGATCACCAGCGCGATCAGCCCGATCACCAGCAGCAGCCAGGTGACCCAGGACGAATTGAGGATTAGGATCAGCGTGTCGACGCCCGAGGGTCGGATCAGCGGGATCGGGTTGGCGACGCCGACGATGCCGGGCAGTTCGGAGGGGTTCTGAATCAGGTGTTCCGCAAGCCCCAATTCCACCGCCCGTTCGCCGTTCGCCGTGAAGAACGTGTTGCCTGAGGCCTCGCGGACGACCTTGCCACGCTCCCAGGCGTCGCTGTCCTCCATCGACTCCCATTCGCGATTGGAGAGGTAGCGAATCGTGCCGTCATCTTTCCGCGAGGCTTTGGTGATGATCAGGTCCTTGTCGACCATGGCCTCGGCGAGCGACGCCGGACGGTC
This sequence comes from Planctomycetaceae bacterium UBA6172, assembly GCA_002422955.1. Lineage (GTDB taxonomy): Bacteria > Planctomycetota > Planctomycetia > Pirellulales > Pirellulaceae > UBA6163. The sequence goes on along the minus strand of DITY01000002.1, from coordinate 31,152 downwards.
GTGTTTGCTGGCCAGGTCTCGGAGCTGCTGAGCCAGCAGGCTACGGGCTTTTTCGGGGGCATACCGGAAGGCGGAGTCCTCGCCCATCACGATCATCCCGGCGTCGCCGATCCGGGCTCGCGGCAGCATCACGATCTTGTCGGTCGCCAAGGCGAGGATGGCGGCACCACTGATCGCCTCCCGGCCGATGTAGGCGATCGTCTCGACCTGGTCGGCTTGCTCGAGCATTTGCACCAGATCGAGCGTGGTGCTGACGTAGCCGCCGGGGCTATCGATGTCCAGCACGATGATTTCGGCACCCTCTCGCACCGCCGTCTCGAACCGCCGCTTCAGCAACGCGCCGCTGAGCGGGTTGATGTCCTGGTGGAATCGGATCATCACCGCCTTGCGGGGCGCCTTGGCGGCGGCGGGCGCCTCGTCAGCGACGGGGGCATCGCCACCAGCGACGGGTGCCTCCGCGGGGGCTTGCGCGCGCACCGACGGCCGTTCCCAAGCGTCGCCGGGGGCGAGGTTGCCGATCGCGACGATCATCAGCCACAGGCAGAGCGCCCGGGGGAATGTCGGATCGGACTTGCGCAGCGCATTCGCCATGGCTAGAGGGGCTCACGAAAGGGACGGAACGGAACGACTCCCGGTGGATATTATACGCGGCCGTTCGCGCCGGGGAGTTCGCTCCGGCTGTCGGGCGGCCGAATCTGGATCGAGTTCGTGGTGGCACGTCGCCGCGGATGCGACGAAGCCTTGGATCGGGTAATTTGATCGATTGCCGGGTCGAGCCGCTTCGGATGGAGCGGACGAATCGGCAACCGCCTACCTCCATTCCCCTTCCGCCAGCCGGAGTTTCTCGTCATGCCGTCGCCCGCTTCATTCAACCGTCGTCGGTTCCTGCAAACCGCCGCCGCCACCACCGCCACCACCGCCGTCGCCCCCGCGATCCTGACCGGCAAGCGAACAGCCGCGCAAGGGGTCATCGGCTCGGGTGACCACCGATTTCGTTTCGACCACAACTGGGCGAAGTTGCCCGAACCCTTCAGTTGGCAAATCACCCATGGCGTCGCGGTCGACCCTGAAAACAACCTGTACGTGATTCACGAGGGGGACGTGACCAAGCCGGGCCACCCGAGCATTTTCGTCTTCAGTCCCGAGGGGAAGCTGATCCGATCGTTCGGCGAGTTGTTCCAGGGCGGAGGGCACGGCGTCGACATTCGCGTCGAGGGGGGTGAACCGTTCCTCTACGTCGCCGCCTACCAACAGGCCAAGACGTTCGCCAAGTTCACGCTCGATGGTGAACTGGTTTGGCAGGCCTTCGCGCCGATGGAAAGCGGCCGCTACGCCGAGGGCGAAGCCTCCGCGCCGGCGAAGGTGTGGGGGCGAGATCGATTCTTGCCGACCAACTTCGCGTTCTTACCCGACGGCGGATTTCTGCTCGCCGACGGTTATGGCGCTTTCTACATCCATCGTTACGACCGCGACGCCAACTGGGTCTCGGCGTTCGGTGGTCCGGGCGATGGCAAGGGGACGTTCAACACGCCGCACGGGATTTGGGTCGATACCCGCAATGCCGAGCCGGAGATCGTGGTCGCGGACCGCGCCCACAATGCGTTGCAAGTCTTCTCGCTGGCCGGCGAGTACTCGCGGACGATCGAGGGCTTTGGCTTGCCGGCCAACATCGACACCCACGGCGAGCTGATGTTGGTCCCCGAGTTGGTCGCCCGCGTTTCGATCTTGGATCGGGACTTGAAGACCATCGCGACGGTCGGCGATGACATGGAGCGGGTCTTGGAAGACAAGAATACCAGCGGTGGCTTCGGCATTCGCGCCGACGCCTCGCGTTGGCAAGACGGCAGGTTTGTCCATCCGCACGACGCCTGTTTCGATGCCAACGGCGATGTCTTCGTGGCCGAGTGGGTTTCGACCGGGCGGATCACGAAGCTCACGCGAGTCTGAGCGGCGACCGGCGCCTGGTCGGATTGGTTCGAACGAGGTTGAGAGGTTTGGTGGCGGTAAGCTGCCGGGCCTCAACCTTTCCGCGCGACCGGTGCGGCGGGGTCGACCCAGCTGACATGTCGTTGCCAAATCCCTTCCGTCGCGACGGGGGGATCGGCGGTCTCCTCGGCATCCGACCACTCATCCTCGCCTTCCTGCTCATACCAATTCCAGCCGATCGCGGCTTCGGCATCCCATTCCGCGGCCGTGTCGGCGCTCGGCTGGGGCAGTTCCTGCAGCACCGGCAACGACGGCGCGACGACCTGCCGCACCGGTTCGGGGATCGGATCGGGCGAGATCAGCGGCTCCGGTTCGTAATCCGGTTCGGGCTCTGCGATCGCGATCGGTGCTGCTGCCACTAGCTCGATCGGGGCGACGACCTTGACGGGGGCGACCGGCACGACGGGGGCGAACGCGGGTGAGATCGGCAGGCGGTGCATCACCGTCGCGCGGCCGGGGACGCCTTGGCTGGGCAACTGCCGGACCTGCACGTCGATCTCCTGGAAGATATCGGCGATGTGCTTGTGGCAGGTGAACATCAAGACCTGGTGCCCCAGTTCGGCGAAGGTCTTCAGGGTTCGCGCCGCATAGAGCGCGCGATCGCGGTCGAAATTGACCAGCACGTCATCGAGGACCAGCGGCAGCATCACGCCGCGTCGGGCGTAGGCGGCGGCGAGCGACAGGCGGAGCGCGATGAAGACCGCTTCGCGGGTGCCGCGGCTGAGCACTTCCAGTGGCAGCGATTGGCCATCCTTGGAATCGACCTTCAGGCAGTTGGTGCCCAGCGGCGTCCAGACCCGCGTGTACTTGCCGTCGGTCAGCTGGTGCAGGAACGACGAGGCTTCGCGGAGCGTCTCCGGTTGGCGTTCGCGTTCGAAGGTCGCGCAGACGTCCTCCAGCAAGCTGCTGGCCATGGCCAGGGTTTGCCAACGCCGGACCTGGTTGTCGATCTGGGTTTCGACGCAGCCGAGTTCCAATTGCAGGGTGGCGAGGCGATCGTCTTCGCCCAGTTGCTTCATCTCCTGCGACAGCTCGCCTTGGCTGGTTCTCAGTACGGCCAGGCGGGCCTGCGTATCGACGATCCGTGATTTCAGGGAATCGTACCGGCGTTGCAGATCGTTGGCGGAGGCCCCTTGCAGTTCGCGGGTGACGTCCTGGTAGTCGACGTGCGTGCCGACGATCCCGCGAATTTGCTTATCCAGGTCGGCGGCCTTGCGGCGTTGGTCGACCAACCGGGTGCGGACATCGACCAATTCGTAAAACTGTTCCGCCGTCGCCACGCCACACTTGGCCCACAGCGAACGACGTTGTTGTTCACAACGTTCGATCGTACGGACGCAGGCGACGTGCATTTTCTTGAGCTGCAGATCTTGATCGCGGAGTTCGTGGCGGCGTTTGATCCAGTGGTGTTGGCCGGTGACCGCCTCCTGCAATTCGCGCAGCTGTTCGAGCGGATCGACGCGGCGATGCGCGACCGCTTTGGCCGTGGCCTGCTCGTGCGCCCGGCCACTCCCCTGCCCGCCAGAGCCCTTGGCTGGCGGTTCGGGCTTGGACGGTTGGTCGCCGAACACCTCGAGATACAGCGTTTCGATCCGTTTGGCGATGGTCGTGCGTTCACGGCGGCGCAGGTCCCGTTCGGCTTCGAGATCCTCCAGACGCTTGCGGCTGGCCTGCAGCAGTTCGTATTGATCGCCCAATTGGCGGACGGCGTTGGGTGACATCGTTTCGCTGAGGCCAAGTTTTTGCAGGTTCACCGTCCAGGCCCGCCGCGCGCCCTTGAGCGATTCGGCGGCATCGGCCGCGCGGGTACGGGCCCCCTTGCTCGCCTGCAACGCGGCCTGCTGACTGTGGAACATCGGCATCGCGGACTCGAGTTCGTGCTGCAGCCCTTCGGCTTCACGCAGTCGCACTTCCAATGGACCGCTGCCCGCGGGGATGCGGCTATCCAGTTCGTCGCGTTCGGATTCGAACTCGCGAATTTGCCTGCGGACGGCGTCGATCTGCCGCTCGCAATCCTCCAGGTCCAACGAGGTGCCGGAGTAGCCGCGTTCGCGGACCGAGTACCAAAGGAAAAAGCACAGCAGGCCCATGAAGACCATGGTCATGCCCCAGGTCGGATCGGGTTCGTCGAAGAACCAGGTCCAGCCGAGGACATGCACCATGCCGTAGATCGTGCCGATGCCGCCGAACAGGAAGGGGACGAACAACAGCACGCGTTGTTCGAGCGGGTAGGCTTCGTTGGTCGCCAGCTCCAACGCCTCCTTCTCCAAGTCGCGGTGGTGTTTGCGAAGTTTTTCGAGATGTTGTTCCAGCTGGATGCGAGCCCGCAAATTGGCGACGCCTTCGGCCTGCCGCCGCATCGCGTCGTGCAAGTTGGACGAGCCGGCGGACTTGAGCGCCGGCGCTAGCTTCTCCGCAAACTTGTCGGCCTGGGTTTGATACTGGCGGGCTTCGTCGCGGGCTTGCTTGAGCACGAACAGGTGCGTCTTGATCTCCTTGGCGGGCGAGGCCAAGGCGGTCAAGGTTTGTCGCGACAGGTCGGGAAGTTGCCGTCGCGACGCGTCGGCCGTGGGGTGCCGAGGGTCAGCTCCCAGGCCCAGTTTTTCGGCGTCGGCATCCCACTGTGCCTTGGCCTTCTCGGTCTGCTGATCGAGTCGCGTGATCTGCTCCTCGAGCGCTTCGACCCAAGTCGCCTGTTCGCCGGCCGCCTCGATCTTGCCCTGCAGGTCAAGCAGCCGCCGATTGAGCTGCAATTCCTCGGCCCGCTGGCGGAGTTCGCGGCGTTTCGCCTTGACCTCGTCCAGCTTGGCCTGGCGTTCTTCCATCAAGGCTTCGATCTGGATCAGCTGCGCGGGGGCCTCGTCGGGAAGTTGCGAACGGGCTTCATCATCCGCGATCTGCTGTCCCAGTTGTTCGCGTTCTTTCCAGCTGTCGTAAACGGCCGCAGCGACTTCGGAGCACCGCTGTTCGGTTTGCCAGCGGGCGATTCGCTCTGACAGTTGTTCGATCTCGGCATCCTGAGCCCGCCGTTGGCTCGCCAGTTCGCTCCAGCGTCGACCCTGCCGGGACAATTGCTCGACTTCGTCCCGCAACCGTTCACGGCGGGCGATCAGCGAGTCGAGGACCACGGCTTCCTGCTCTTCGCCACGCTCCTTGCCGATCAATTTGCCGCGGCCGCCACGCAGTGAACGCAGCACATCGACCAACGAGACGCGGTCCAGGCCGCTGCTCAGCTTGTACAACTCGTCGGCGGCCGACGTGTCATCGAGCGTGCTCAGTTCCTGCAGTTCGCGGATGCCGATCGCGAAGACGTTCGTGAAGATCGGCTCGTCGATCTGGCCCAGCAGGCTGTTCAGGCGGTGTTGCCCTTGGCTCAATCCGTCTTGGCCGGTGACCATCAATTGGCCGACGACGCTGGTATCGGTCAATTGGGCGTGGCGGCGAACTTCGTAGCCGCCACCCGGGCCGGTGACCCGGATCGCGCCGCCGGGGACGCCGCCGTGGACCGGGGGCAGGTAACGGCCCCGGCGTTCCGGGGTGAAGCCGTAAAACATCGCTCGCAAGAACTGCATCAGCGTCGTTTTGCCGGCTTCGTTGGGGCCGTAGAACAGCGTCATCGACTCGGGGACCGAATCGACCGACAAGCCGTTCCAGACGCCGAAACCATCGACCTGGATGTCCTTGATCTTCATGACTGACCTCCCTGCTGTACGCCGTTGCCGGACAGGTTGCCGCGCAAGTAGCCGATGCCGAGCCGAGTCGCATCCGCCAGCAATTCGCCGCGGGCTGAGGCTGATGCATCGGCCAACAGCGAGGCCGTGGTTCGCGACAAGTTCGGCCGCTCCTCGGTGAACGGCGCCAGGTTCAGGTCCTTGGCACCCTGCTTGGCGTGACGCTCGCTCGCGCGGAGAAAGTCACCCAGGATCGTGTCTTCCTCCGACCAATCCTTGGGGTATTTCCGCGGCGGATGAATCGTCAGCTTCGCCGTCCAGGCCGCCGGGCTGCCGTGACCGTAATCGCGCCGCAGCCAGTTCAACCATTCCTGCGGATCGGCCACCAGATGCATCGTTTCGGCCGAGACGGCAATGTCCCAACCGAGGATCAGGTGCCGCGAGCCGTTCTCGTGCTGCAGCCGCGCGACCCGTTCGGAAAGCATCGCGCGAAGGTTGCCCGCGGCCACCGCGTTGGTCGCGTCGACCGCGACTTGGTAGTACCGAAACAGGTCGCAATCGATCGTGAGGATGCGGGCCGTGCGTTCGGAATCGACATCGACCAGGGTGTAGCCGTGGGCCCCCGTTTCGTCCAAGCAGCGTCCTTGCGTCGAACCGCAATAAACGCCGCCGGCCGAGGCCGCCGCGGGGAGCTCTCGTCGTTGGTGCTCGCCCCCCAACGCCCAGTAATCGAACCGCGCTTCGGCCAGTGCTCCCTCCTCCGCAGTCCCTGGGCCGACCGCCACCGTGAACTCGTCGGTCGGGTCGACGCGGAATGACGGCACGTGCAGTTCACGCCGTCCGTCGCCGCTGCGGCCGATCACGTGGCAAATCGTACGGCCCGCCCGCTGCACCGGGATACTGAGCGTTCGGGCTTTGGGGAACAGCGTCACGTTGGGCGGCAGCGGCACCGCTTCGGGCCAGCGGGCCGGATCGTCGGCGATCGACGCGGCCCAGAAGACCGGCGTGTTCTTGTGATGCAATTGCTGAAAGTAATTCAGCAGCAGCGACATCCCCCGCGGCCCCGCGGCGACGGGATTGAGCAGGTCGCCCGACAAGACGAGGAAGTCAATGTTCTCCACCATCGCCGCTTCGAACACCGCCGCGGCGGCCTTGAAGGGGGCGGTCGCCAGCGCGTCGCGCAGGTGTGTCGGTAGGACATCCATATCGCCCAGCGGTTTTTCGAGATGAAAATCGCTGGCATGGATGAAACGGAACGATTCGCCGGCCATGGCTTCCTCCTGATGCCCACGGTGAGTCTTTCAGCCGCGGTAGTTGACGGGGAAGTTTATGGAGTTTGGCCGTACGGACCAAGATGAATTTGGGAAGAACCGTGACAAAGCGGCCATTTTTCCTCAAGTCATTTTCGACCTGGGCGCTGCGCCCCTCCTTTCCCTAGACTCCGCGACGGGCTCGACAAGGCTGCTCACCGCGACCCGCAATCGCGGCGCTTGTCCGTCGACCCAGGGACCGGACGGGATGTTCGGCACGACGTTGATTTCGAATCGCTTTTGTCCTTTTAACCAAGGTCGGCGGCATGGATGCCTGCGCGAAATGGTCTCGTTCCGTCGGGTTCGGCTCCCAGTATCTGGCCACCGCGGCCCGGAGGGTTCGTTACCTCGGCGTCGCGATCGGGCTGCTGATCGGATTGGCGAGCGGCCCCGCCGGCACCAGCCGCTTGTCGGCGGCCGATTTCCGGACCCCCAATTTCCTGATCATGGCCCCCTCGCCGCAATTGGCCCGGGCCGTGGGTGAAGCCGCCGAGGCCTTTCGCCGTGACCTCGCGATCCATTGGCTGGGCGGGGAGTTGCCGCCGTGGCCCAACCCCTGTCCGGTGCGGGTGGTCGCGGGTGAGCACCTGGCCGCCCAAGGGGTGACGACCTACAACCGCTCTCCGGTTCGCGATTTTCAAATGGAAGTCGTCGGCTCGCCCGAGCGAATTCTTGACAGCGTGCTGCCTCACGAAGTCACGCACACCGTCTTGGCCACCCATTTCGGCCGTCCCCTGCCACGCTGGGCCGACGAAGGGATCTGCACCACCGTCGAACATGTCTCGGAGCGGCAAAAGCATGAACTCAAGCTCCGCGAGTTCCTGGGGACACGGCGGGGGATCTCGATGAACAAGCTGTTTTTGATGACGGAGTATCCCCAGGACGTGTTGCCGATGTACGCGCAAGGCTACTCGGTCTGCCAATTTTTGATCGCCCAACGCGGCCCGCAAGAGTTCATCCGGTTCATCGGCGGTTACATGCAAACCCCGTCCTGGACCCTCAACGTCCGCAATCACTATGGCTATGAATCGTTGGCCGAACTGCAGCAACTCTGGTTGGATTGGGTGGCGAATGGCAGTGGCCCGGTCGATGCGTACGTGAAGACGATGCCGAGGACCGCTGGTGGCACCGACGTGGCGCAAGTAGCGGCGATTTCGCGTGGGCAGTCGGCCGTTGGCCCGGGCGGGATCGCCCTGGCGGGCAATCTCAGCCCGCAGGCCCCGACGCCGAACCACCCGGCGGCTCCCGACTATCAGGCTACACGCGGCCAACAGGCTACCCCCAGCCAGCAGGCAACTCAGGGCGGTGACGCCGGATGGTACGGGCGGCTCAAGCCCCGCGGCGAGACGCGGTCGGCGCCAGTTTTGATCGCGACGGCCGGACCCCAAGCGAGGCCACAATTTCGCCCGCTCCCACCGACCCCGGACGATGCGATCTACTCGGCCGCCCAGCCCCAGCCCGAACAGGGGAGCGTCGGGGTGCGCGGCGGCGGTCAGCTGATCTCCTCCGAGGCTTGGATGGCCGCGCCCGGATCACCGCCGTCCAGCGTCCCTTCCAATCAGGCCCCTTCTGGCCCGGTCACGCCCGATCAGCCCCGGCCGCCCGTCGGGGGTGAGCCGGCGGAGCTGCCGCGGCCTGCCCCGCGGATCCAATATGGCGAGATCGGCAACACCCGCGGGGACTACCGACCGGGCAGTGTCGCCTCCCCGGGGCACTATTTGCGTTAAACCGGCCCGCTGGTTGCCTAAAAATCAGCGACCCCTCGTCGGGGTCGGTTGGAATCCGAGCCGATACCGGGTAAAATTCGCCCGAGCTAAGATTCACGGATCATTCCCCACTTTTTTCCTCTCACGAACGGCAATTCGAGTCCCTCGATGGCAAAACCGCACCACAAGTTAAAGAAAGCCAATCATGGCGCCCGTCCGGCGAACGCCAAGGCCCGCAAGGCAAAGCGCCGTAAGGTCAAGACCTGATCCGTGGCCGCGAACGAGTTCTTGGTCGATCCGGATCGATTCGATCCGGATCGGCCAATCGCCGATCTGCCCGCCATCCGTGAGCTCAACCCGCAGCGTTACGAGATGGAGCAGCTAGAATCGATCCTCTACGAGGATCTGGAGGGAGGTACGTGTGTCGCTTTGGCCAAAACGTCACGCGACAGTTTTTGGGTCCGCGGACACATGCCCGGATTACCGCTGATGCCCGGAATGATGATGATCGAAGCCGCCGCGCAGGTGGCGAGCTACTTTACGCAGCGGCATGATTTGCTGGGGGCCGAAATGGTCGGCTTCGGCGGAGTCGACAAAGTCAAGTTTCGTGGCGTGGTGTTGCCCGGTGATCCGTTGGCCGTGTTGGTCAAATTGGTCAAATCGCGACGCAATCGGATGATCATTGCCGACTTCCAAGGCATCATCGACCGGCAGCTCGTCTTCGAAGGCCAGCTTCGCGGAATTCCGATCCCGGTCGAGGAATTGAAGGCTCGCCAAGCCCAAAATGCCTGACGCGGCGATTCGTTCTCGCCTTCCGCACCGCCCTGAACCATCCGCCAAGCAAGTTCCCATGGCCCAAGCCCGCATTGCGGTGAGATTGTCGACGTTCGGATTGCCGCTTCGTCCCGCACTGACCATCGCCGCGACGCTGGGAGCGCGGGCCGTGCAACTCGACGCCGGCCCCGACATGCGGCTGACCGACTTGTCCGATACCGGGCTCCGCCAGTTCCGCAAACTCGTCGCCGACTTCGACCTCCGCATCGCCGCGATCCGGTTCCCCACCCGCCGCGGCTTCGACTGCCTCGAAGGCTTGTCGCGGAGGGTCGACGCCACCAAGGCGATGATGAGCACCGCCTACCAGTTGGGCGCGCCCTTGGTGATCTGTCGGATCGGCGAAGTCCCTGAAAACGCAGAGGATCCGCGGTACACGTCGTTGGTCGAGGTGATCGGCGATTTGGGAAAGCATGGCACTCGCGTCGGCACGTTGTTGGCCGCCGAAACCGGCAGCGAATCGGGCGCGACGCTCGCCCGTTTGCTGGAAGCGGACAGCAACGCCTTCGTGGCGGCGGCGCTCAACCCTGGCCGGCTGATCGTCAACCGGTTTGACATCCGCGAGGCGATCCAGTCGCTCGGCGACAGGATTCAGATCGTCCTGGCCACCGACGGAGTGCTCGACCTGTCAATCGGCCGCGGGATCAACGTGCCGCTCGGCCAAGGGACCGCCGATTATCCAGAGATCCTGGCGGAGCTGGAAAACCGCAAGTTCGGCGGCTACTTGGTCATCGGTGATGAGCAACCCCAACCCGACGCGAAGCAACGGGCCGAAGACGCGATCGAGTACCTGAATAATCTCTAGCCGTCTTGTCAGACCAGCCCCGATGGCGAACACTAAGTCAGCGTCCGTTCGAGAACGTCGACTGGGCTGGCTCGGACTCGCCACTCGGCTCGCTCGCGACCGGATCGCGACCGACCCCGTGCGGCCCGCGACCGCGGGTGTCGGAGCCCCATTTTTCCCGCGCATATTCAAACCTGATCGGAAAGTCGGATGAGCCACGGAGTGTCCAACAGTTACGCCACGCAGAGTTATCAACGTCAACGGCAGATGACGCTCGGTGACCTGTTGCTGGAAAACCGCATCATCTTTTTGCAGGGCGAGATTCACACCGGCAATGCCAACGAAATCGTGATGAAGCTGCTGTACTTGCAGAGCGAAAATCGCCGCAAGGATATCCACTTTTACATCAATTCGCCCGGCGGCAGCGTGACCGCGACGTTGGCGATTTACGACACGATGCAGATGCTCTCCTGCCCCGTCGCGACCTACTGCGTCGGCGAAGCGGCCAGCGGCGCGGCGGTGTTGCTGCTCGGCGGAGCCAAGGGCAAACGTTACTGCCTGCCGAACAGTCGGGTGATGTTGCACCAACCGATGGGCGGCGTCGGCGGCCAAGTCAGCGACATCGAAATTCAGGCGGCCGAAATCCTCCGCTACCGCGACGTGCTCAATCAGATCATCAGCCACCATACCGGCCAGCCGATCACACGGATCGCCAAGGACACCGATCGCGATTTCTTCCTCGGCGCCCCAGAGGCCAAGGAATACGGCATCGTCGACGAAACGCTGACCAAGGCGCCAGCCGACCTGGGCGACGATGGGGTCAAGAAAGCCTAACCCCACGACCGGCCCACGGCCCGGTCGCTTCGTCCCGTCCCTTCCGAATCATCTTCATCCCCAAGTGTTTTGCCATGCCTATCATCCCCTATGTGGTCGAAAAGAGCGGTCGTGAAGAACGCGTCTACGACATTTACAGCCGGTTGCTCAAGGATCGCATCATCTTTTTGGGCCAACAGGTTGACGACCAGATCGCCAACTCGCTGGTCGCCCAGATGCTGTTCCTGCAGTCGGATGACCCGAAGTCCGACATCCACCTGTACATCAACAGCCCCGGTGGCAGCATTTCCGCCGGGTTGGCGATCTACGACACGATGCAGTTCATCGCTTGTGACGTCGCCACCTACTGCATCGGCCAGGCGGCCTCGATGGGCGCGGTGTTGCTGACCGCCGGCGCGAAGGGCAAACGTTTCGCCCTGCCCAACGCCCGGATCATGATCCACCAGCCGCTCGCCGGCATGCAGGGTACGGCGCACGAAATCGAGATCCATGTCGAGGAGTTGCGTCGCGTCAAACGCAAAATGAACGAAATCATGATCACTCACACCGGCCATTCGCTCGAAAAGATCGAACAGGACACCGATCGCGATCGCTTCATGAGCGCCAACGAAGCCCGCGATTACAGCCTCATCGATCGGGTGATCTCGCGAGTCTCCGACAAGGTTTGAGCCTCGGCTCGACTTTTCAACCGCCTCCAACCACCGCCCCTTCATGCGTCGAATCGGCTTCCTCGACAACCCCGTCGACGCCAATCGGTTTTGCGAGTTTCTGCTCACCCGGCAGATTCGCGCGACCGCGGAGCAGGAGGCGGAGGGTACGGAGCGACAGGCGATTTGGGTCAAGGAAGAGAGCCGGGTCGACGAGGCCCGCGGTTTGCTCGCCGAGTTTCAAGTCGACCCGCGGGGCACCCGCTATGACGTCGCTCATGAAGCCCGCGAGATCCTCCGCCGCGAACAGGCCGAACAGGCCCAGCGTCTGAGCCGGTTGAAGAAGTTCAACCCCGCAGTCGCCAGCCCGATCGGCTCGCTCGGCAACCAACGCGTGCCGGTAACGATCGTCTCGATCGTGCTCTGCGTCCTTGCGGGACTGCTGACGGGATTCGGCCTGCCGACCGTCCGGGTCGATCCCATGGGGCGCGAATTCCCCACCAGCGAAAGCCGAATCTACGACGCGATGACCTTCGTCAACCGTCACGATTTGAGCCCCCTGCAGCGGGCGGAGGACGATCCGTTCGTCTCGATCCGCAAAGGTGAGATTTGGCGGTTTCTGACCCCGGCCCTGCTGCACGGCAGCATGGCCCACTTGGTCATGAACATGATGGGGTTGTTCTTTCTGGGCAGCGTCTTCGAACGGCTGCACGGAGGGAGGTGGCTCGCCTTTGCCTTGGTCACGATGGCCGTCGTCTCGATGACGGTCCAGGTCTTTTGGCCCGCGGCCAACAACGGTGGTCCGTCGGCGGTCGGCGCCTCAGGGGCGGTTTATGGGCTGTTCGGGTTCTTCATGATCCGCGAGTTCCGGGAACCGATGTACCCGATTCAGCTGCCGCCGATGTTTCGCGTCATGGGGTTGGGTTTCCTGATCCTCGGCGTGCTGATGGTCATTCCGAACATCGCCAACGGTTCGCACGTCGGTGGGCTCGCGTCGGGGATGCTGTTCGCCGTGACGGTCCCGGCGATCGGTTCCGGGAGGCGGGGGTGAGTTCCCCGCCGCGATTCGGCGAGGCGCTCGCGGAGGTATTTCGCCTCGCCTTGCCGCTGATGATCAGCACCGGGATGTTTTCGCTGGTGCTGTTCGCCGACCGCACGATGCTGCTGTGGTATCAGGACGGTTCGCAAATGAGCGCCGCGATGGCGGCGGGGAACCTGTTCTGGACGATGGTCTGTTTGCCGACCGGCATCGCCTCGATGACCGGCGCGATCGTCGCGCAGATGGTCGGCAGCGGGCGGGAACAGCAGGTCGGTCGGTTCCTCTGGCAATCCGTCTGGTTCGCCCTCGCCGTCAGCCCACTGTTCGTCGCCGTCGCCCTCTCCGCGCCCTGGTGGTTTCGCGTCAGCGGCCAACCGGCGGGATTGATCGATGCCGAAGCGACCTACCTCCGCATCCTGATGCTGGGCGCCGTCGGCACGATGCTCGAAGCGGGGCTGGGTGGCTTCTTCAACGGGATCCAGCGGACCCGGATCATCATGTGGACCAGCGTCGGCAGCGGCTTGGTCAACGTCCTGTTCGACCTGTGGTTCATCTTCGGCGGCCTCGGGCTGCCGGCCTTGGGAATTGCCGGCGCCGCCTGGGCCAGCGTGATCGCGTTCTGGTTCAAGGTGATCGTCTACGCCACGGTCATCTTGCGGCCGGCGTTCGAAGCCCGGTTCCAGATCCGCGGCGGCTTCGGCTGGGAACCCAAGCTGCTCGGCAAGCTGCTGTACTTCGGCACGCCAGCGGGGTTGCAGCACCTGATCGAGGCGGGGGTCTTCACCGTGATCGTGCTGCAGATCGGGCAACACGGCGACCTGCCGCTGCGGGCCACGGCGATGGCGATGAACTTCAACATGATCGCCTTCATCCCGCTGATCGGCGTCTCGATCGCCACGTCGGTCCTCGTCGGCCATCACCTGACCAGCGGCGGTCCGGCCGCCGCGATCACCGCGGTCCGGTCCTCGCTCGCGATCGGTTTAGGTTATTCGCTGATCTGGGCCTGCCTCTACGCGTTCGGGGCCGAGTGGTTGCTGAGCTTCTATCGGTTCGGGCAGACCGAAGGCAATCTGGAAGAATCGATCGCGCTGGCCCGTGGCCTGTTGATGTTCGTCGCCGTCTATGTGTTCCTGGATTCGATCCAGCTGATTCTCGCCGGGGCCCTGCGCGGTGCCGGCGATACCTGGTTCGTGCTGGTCTCGTCGCTCGTCGCGTCGGGCACGTCGCTGGCGATCGGTTGGTGGGGGATCGAACCCGCCGTCGAGGCGTGGGGCATCAGCCATCTGCACGGCTGGTGGGCCGTGATCACGCTGTGGGTTTGGCTGCTCGCCGTGACGATGTTCGCCCGCTATCGCTTCGGGCCCTGGAAGTCGATGCGGATGGTTTCCTGAATCGTCACCGCCCGCCCCGCGCGGGCAAGGCGTCTCGCGACCAGGAGTCATCGGTGTGCTCGTACGACCAACCGAACCAATCTAGCATTTTCAAATAATACAGATAAAACACCGGGATCAGCACCAGCACCATCACGGTCGAGAGCATCAGTCCGAAGGCTAGGCTGGCGGCCATCGGGATCAGCAATTGCGCCTGGAATGAGCGTTCGAGTACCAGCGGCAGCAGTCCGGCGATCGTCGTCATGCTGGTCAGCAAGATCGGCCGGAAGCGACGGCGACCCGCCTGGACCAACGCTTCGATCGGGTCCATGCCGTTCCGTTGGTGCGCGTTGATGAAGTCGATCAGCACGATCGAATCGTTCACGACGACGCCGGCCAAGGCGACCAAGCCGAACATGCTGAACAGGGTCAACGGCAGGCCGAGCAGCGCGTGGCCCCACACCGCGCCGATCATGCCGAACGGGATCACGGCCAGGATCAGCAGCGGTTGGGCATAGCTGGTGAATTGCAGCACCAGCAGCACGAACATCGCGATCACGGCGACCGCTAGACCGATCGCCAAGCTGCCCACCGACTCTTGCGTCTGTTCACGCTGACCCTGCCATTTCACCGAGATCCCCGGATACCCGGCCAACAGCTTGGGCAGGAACTTTTTCTGCAAATCGGTGGTGATCAAATCCGCGTTAGCGGACGCCTCGTCGACGTCCGCGGTCACGGTGACACTGCGGCGTTGGTCGAGCCGGTTGATTTCGGAGAAGCCGCGATTGAGCTTCACCTGCGCGATCTCGCTGATCGGACGTTCGGCACCCGTAGCGTCGCGAACGCGGATTTCGCGAAAGTTGACCAAGCTGGTCCGTTCCTCTTCCGGATAACGGACCATCAACTTGACCTCATGGCGACCCCGCTGCAGCCGCATCGCCTCGGCACCGAAATAGGCATTGCGGACCGTTTCGCCCAAGTCCGTTTCGGTCACGCCGGTGCCCAGCGCGTTGTCCGCCACCGCGAACTGGAACTCCCACTTGCCGGGAGAGTTGTCGTCGGCGATGTCGTAGACCCCGGTGTACTCGCCGAGCTTGGCCCGCACCAACCGGGTGACCTCGTCGAGTAACTGGCCGCTGTCGTTCGTCGCCAGCAACTTGAACTCGATCGCCTTGCCGCCGGGGCCGACGCCGATCGTGCCAAAGTTGATCCGCTCGACCCCCGGGACCTCGCCGACTTTCGCCCGCCAGCGTTCGATCAGCCGATCGCTGTGGACATCGCGGATCTCGGTATCGAAGAGCTCGACGAAGATCTGCCCCACGTGTCCGCCGTTGGGCCGCGAACCGGCACCCACGCCGTCGGTGGCGGCGATGTTACCGACTTCGCGGTAGGTCAGGATCACCGGGCCGATCACGCCGCTGCCCTTGTTCGGGTAGACCTCGTCGATCGCGATCCCGGTCAGCTTGCTCTTCTCCTCCGCCACCTCGCGGCTGACTTCCCGAATCGCTTCTTCCATTCGCCGCGTCGCGGCTTCGGTGATCGACGCTGGGGTGCCGTTGGGAAACGTGATCGTCGCCTGCAGCAGGTTGTTGTCGGTTTTGGGGAACAGCACCCTCGGCACCACCCCGCCCCGCACCATCCCCAAAGTGACCATCATCATCGTGATCGCCACGGCCAGCGGTACGAGGGTGTGCCGCAAACAGAATCGCAGGGTCGGCTCATACACCCGTTCCGCAATCCATGCCATGGCGTGAGTCGCCCAGGCGTTGGCGTGGTGCAACAAAAAACCGAACGGCCGTAGCGGATAGGTCACGACGCTGAGGAACCGGAAGAAACCGGTGTGCGAATGGGCTAGGTGGCAGGGCAACGTGAAGCTGCTTTCCAGCAACGAGATCACGATGGTCGCGACCACCGCGAACGGGATCACCGCCATGAATTTGCCCATCACGCCGCTGACGAAAAACATCGGCGCGAACGCGATCACCGTGGTCGCCACCGAAGCCGCGACACTGCCGAACACTTCGGACGCCCCATCGATCGCCGCGTCCCGGTAACTCTTGCCCTTCTGGCGATGCGCGTAGATGTTTTCGCCGATCACGATCGCGTCATCGACGACGATCCCCAACGCCATCAAGAACGAGAACATGCTGAGCATGTTGAGCGTTTGACCGCCCCAGGCCAGCACGATCCCAGACCCCAGAATCGCAATCGGAATCCCCATCGAGACCCAAAAGGCGAGACGAATCTCCAGGAATAGCGCCAACACCAGAAATACCAGGATCAATCCCTGGAAACCGTTCCACAGCAGCAAGTTCAACCGGCCGCGAACCTCGACACTGGTGTCGTTCCAGATCGCGAACCGATAGCCATCCGGCAAATCGGTCTTGTCGACGTAATCGCGCACCGCGGAGACCATCGCCAACAGGTCTTCGGTCTTGGTCCGCTCGATGTTGATCACCATCGCCGGCTGGCCGTTGATCTCGCTGACCATGGCCACGTCTTCGAACTCGTCACGAACCCGGCCCAAGTCGGCAACGGTCAAGACCGCGCCACCGGGCTGGGTGATCAACGGGATCCGGGCGATCTCTTCGCCCACGCGGCCCTTGTTCTTGGCGCGCAGCAACACGTCCTGCCCTTCGGACTTCAGGTTGCCCCCCGGCAGTTCGACATTTCGTGCGCGAATGATATTTGCGACCTGCTCCAGCGACAGGCCATAGCTCCTTAGGGTCGCTTCGGGGATTTCGACGTCGATCTGATAGGGACGACCACCCATCACGGTCGCCGACGAGATCGAGGGCAACTGCAGCAACTCATCCCGTGTCCGCTCGACAACTTCACGCAATCGCAGTTCCCCTTCAATGTCCTCGGGGTCGCTCGCCGGTCCGATGATGCCGACGCGAATCGCCGGGCTGCGGAAGGTGATCTGTGAAACCTGAGCGTCCTCGGCCCGATCCGGGAAGGTCGAGATCCGCGAGACTTCGCGATCGATCTCCGATAGCACCTTCTGCACGTCACGGACGTCGCTGCGCAATTCCATCAACACGTAGCCCGCCCCTTCCTGGGCGATCGACGTGACCTGCTTGATGCCATCGATCGCGCGGACCGATTCTTCAATCTTTTGACAAATCCCTTCCTCGACATCCTCGGGCGTCGCCCCGGGATAGAACACCGTGGCCATCACCACTTCGAGTTCGAACGCGGGAAAGGTCTCGCGGCGCAGGGTCCACATCGCTAACCCGCCCAGGAACATGAAGCCCAACAGCAACACGTTCATGCCAGGGGAATTGTCGATCGCCCAGGTAATGACCTTTTTCATTTACTTCACCCCCGACTTCAGAACTCGTACCGGAAAGACCGCCGCGTCGGCATCGAGACCCAGATCGCTCAGCGGCGAGGTGATCAGGTGGTCGCCCTCGCGGATCTGTCCCTCGCCGACCGCGCATACCCAGTAACGTCGACCGCCCCGCGTGCTCAGCCGCAACTCCTTCTCCAGCCCCGCTTCGTCATCGCTCAGTCGCAACGTATCGACTGGGGAAATGCCTTCGTGAATCATCACCCTGCCCGCCAACCAGGCCGCGGGGTCGAAGGGGGGCTCATCCGGCATGTTGTCGGGAGGTGGCGACGACCCCGCGGCGGCTTTCGGGGGCTCTTGGCCGGCCGCCTGGTCGCCGGTTGTCGGCTGGACGGCCGGTTGGTCCAACACCGTCGCGTCTTCCACGAACTGCCACACCCGATTTCCGGGTCGCATCGCGGTCGCGGGGATCACCACCAGCGGCGTCTTGGGTTGGATCAGCAATTTCACCCGCACGAACATCCCCCGCACCAGCGCCGACGGACTCGTGGTCAACTTCGTCGAACCATCTTCGATGATCACATGGTCCGGCTGGTCGACTTCGATCTTGACCGGCATCGTGCGAGTCCTGCTGTCCATGCCGATGCCGTCGTAGCGGACCAGCATGCCGTTCCAACGATAAGTTCGGCCGCTCATACCCGCGATTTCATATTCGACGATGGCCGGCGTCTGGGGCAACGAATAGCCTTCTCGCTGGACCGCCGCCAACGTTTTGGCTTCGTCCGCGTGCGGCGTCAGGCCATTGCCCACTTGATCCAACACCCAGTACAGCTGGTCCATCCGCAAGTTGACCGCTACCTCCGCTTTGGAGATGTCCTCCAGCGTGATGATCGGACTGCCTCGGACGATGAACGAGTTCAACTCGGCATCTTCGCTGACGATCATCCCGTCCGCGGGGCTGACGATGCGACACCGCTCCAGGTTGATCTTGGCCGTCTCGAGCTGCGTCGTCGCCAATCGCTCCGATGCCTCCAGCCTCCCGCGACGGGCCGCCAACAAACTCTTCTGATTCTCGATCGCGATCCGATTCTGATTCGATACCAACAACGCCTTCTCGGACTTGTCGATTTCGCCCTCGCTGACGAAGCCGGCCGGGGTTTGCCGCAAGCGACCGACCTCGCGCTGCGCCAACTTGACATCCGCCAGGGCGATGTTGAGCGACAACTCCGCGTTGGCGACTTCCTGATCGACCTCCTTCAACGCCTCGTAATCCTGCTCACGCATCTGCGTTAACCGCAGCACCTCTTGCTCGTAATCGGTAGGATCGATCTGCACCAACAGCTGCCCTTTGGCGACAAAATTGCCAGCCCGGCAGAGCGGCGATTTTTCGATCACCCGACCCGAAACCTCGGTCGCGATCTTGACTTCGCGGTGCGGCACGACCACGCCGTCAACGCTCAACTCGAGCGGCTTGCCGAGCTCTTGCAGCGAACGCACGCGGGTCACATCGACCGCGGGTAGGCGTCGCAACCGGCCCGCCAGCGTCTGATCATCGGCCGGCCGCGCTTTCGCCTCGACCGCACCGAGCCACTTCACCACGCCGAAGCCCACGCCCAGGATCAATAGCGGAAGCACGACGTTGAACAGCAACCCGCGGACGCTGCTCAGCGGCCCAACCGGCCGAACGACGGCCGCTTCCGGCTCGCGAACGGGCGGGTCGTATCCCCCGACGGGGCCATCGGCCGCACCGGCCAGCCCTCGCGTCATCGCTGCGTCAGCATCCTGGGGGCTAGTCGGACGCGGGCTCGTCATCGTTCGCGGATTCATATCGCTTCAAACCCTAGGGTTTCAGATCGCTCGAATGAGCTTGTGTCAGAGCGTCGGCCAAGCGGCCCAAGCTCGCATGATGTTCGAGAACCAATCCGTTCTCCGCGGCCGCGAGCGTGACCGCCGTGATGTGCTTGGACAAACTGTCGATGTCAAAATCGCTGGCCATCCGGTCGGCCGGGATCAGCCGTTTCACGACCCCCGCCCCGATCCGGTAATACAAACATTGCCCAACCAGACTGAGCACCAACCGCTCCAACACAGGCAGCGGCGTGGCGGGCGGCGAGAGCAGCGACAAGGTTTCGATCAACCGCTCAAACTGCGGCCGAATCGATTCCTGAACCATCTCGTCAAAGACCGCGGTCGGCTGGTTCATCTCCCGCATCATCAATTGCGATTCCCAACCGGAATCGTCGCGGGCCAAAACTCGTGACAGCAGATGGCGGACCTGCAGGTACAACGCCAGCCGCGGGTCGCCGGCGATCACCGAAGTGTCCAGCACGTCGTTCTGGCAGCGCTGGCGGATCTGCCGGAAGACCTCGCGGTACAACCCGAGCTTGTCGCCAAAGTAATAGGCGACCGCCGCCACATTCACCCCCGCCAAGCCACAGATCTCCCTCACCGTGGCGCGGTCAAAACCGCGACGCGCGAAAACCGGTCCCGCCGCGGCAAGCATCCTCGCTCGCGGGTCGGCACCGGTCGGTGATGGTTCAAAATCGGACACGGCGGACAACCCGCAGTCAGGGAGGGGAAGACTCGGAAATTAAACAAGCGTTTAAAACGTTCGTTTATTATCCAGCTAGGTCAATCCGCCGCGTCCAATTATTTTATTTTTGGCGATTAATTCGGTATTCCACGACCACAGTGGCGTTCATGGCTCCCTTGTTGGTCGACTGGGGGACTTGGGCCGACTGGTCGCAATTTCGCTCGGAACTAGCGGAGCATCGAACCGTCCGCCCCCGCGGAACCCGCCTTGGCTTGACGAACCAGCGTGTCGCCGGCCCGCCGCAGGCTCATCGCCAGCCGTTCCAGCGTCGCGGCCGCGTGATCGCAGGCCGTCGCCACCGCCTCGGCTCGAGCGACCGGGTCGAGGATCTTGGGTCCCACCTCCGCAACCTGCTCGACCGGGGCAGCCGGACTCTCCGCGGCCACCGCCGCGACACCCTCGGCAGCCTGCGCGGTCACGATGTCCAGCGCCGTCTGATGAGCCAGTTCCAACGGCGGAACCCGCGGCGACTCAAGCGGCTCGACCACGAGCGTCGGATCGGTGATCGCCTCCGGACGGGGTTCCAGCAGCGTCGCAGCCGCCATCAACGATTCCGCCGCCAACGGCTGATCGGGGGTCCAGGCCGCGACCACCGGTCCCGCCACCCGCGCGACCGCCAACTCCATGACCCGATTCCCATCCGCGGCTAACTCACCGATCCGTCTCCCCGCGGCGACCGGATCGAGCCACGCCCGCAGCGTCTCGCCAGTCGCTTCCTCCGCCATCACCAATTGGGCCCAATCCACCAGCCAACTCGCCTGGGGTGCCGCCGGCGCGTTCTCCGCCACCGCCACCGGTTCCGCAGTCAACGCAACCGTCTCCGCCGTCGATACGACCTCGGCCGGCTCGGTCACCTGTTCCCAGGCTAACCCTTCGGGCAACCCCGGTCCATGAACATCCGCCCCCGTCCGCCGTCCGCCCAGGTAGTCCGCTTCGGCTCCGGGGATCGGATACATCCGCATCGCGATCAGGTCCTCGGGGCTCATGTCGTAGGCGAGGTAAGGCTCCTCCAGCGTCGCGATCACGGGGGCCACGCCGATCCCCGCGATCTCGGCATAGCGAGGCCGCTCGATCGCGGTCACCTCCTCGGCGGCGGGCGCCGCGGTCGAACCGACTTCGGGTAACTCGAGCGCTACCCAAGCCGCGTCCGGATTGACGGGGCCGACCGCGGCATCGACCGGCTCTTCACTCGCCAGTGCCGCCAGATCACCCGCCAAGTCCGCTTCCGCCGGTTGATTTTCCAGGGCTTGGGTCACGACCGGGTCGATGGAGATCGGAAACGACGGCTGGGCCAAGGGGATCCCCGCGGTCGACCAAGCCAACGGTGTCCAGTGGCGACCGAGCGACTCTTGCAATCGTCGGTACTCCGCGACCCGTGCCGCCACGTCGCTGGCCGGTGCGACTGGCGACGACCAAGCCCGCGTTTCCACCGGGCTGATGAACGACACCCGCTTCGACCCGATCAACTCGTCAAGCTTGACGATCGGACCGAGGTTCCAGTCCGTCGCATGATCATGGGCGGAGGCCGTGCCCCAAGCTGGTAGCGACGTCGCGCCGATGGCGATCAAGACCGCGGCTAAACGTCGTCGTAAGTTTCGAATCCGTTGGCCACAAAGGCGCACGCGTTGGTTCATAAGTATGTCCTCCAGACTGGTTAGCCGCCCCAGTCCTGCATGACTGGGTGCCCCAAAGGGTGGCTTGAGGCGCGGCCGCGGTTGCGGGTTGGATGTAGGTGAGCCAAGAGTTGCGGTGTGATCGACTCAGGTTGCAGCGTCGACAGACGAACCTATCGGCAGGCCCGGTGGGTCGCGTTGCCACTACCGCCTAGGAAAAATGGCGCGAACCCAAAAAGAGGACCGATTGCGTCGAGTCGATCGATTGGCGCGTCTGTGTCAATCGCCGCGGGCGAACACACGCATCAGCATCTCAGTCGCGCGGCGCTCGATCCCCGGTGCCGAACTCTCCCGAGGGCCGGCGATGTTCAGCACCTCAGGCCGCGTCTCGGCCAACCACTGGCGTACCGCTTCGACGTTCTCATCCGCCACGCGGAACACCCCCAGCGGCTTGCCGACCCGCGCCGCCACCCGCTGCGTCAAACGCGTGCCACCGCTCAGCGGGCGTTCGTGCAAGATCAACGTCGCGTCGCTGTCTTCGACGTTTTGCGTGGTCCGAACCTTGTACTCGGACGACTCATTCTCCTGCAGCTGATACCGCGATGGGACCATGCCGTCCTCGGCCAACCGCCCCAGCGGACACCAACCGCCATGCTCGACCCCCAGCGCGATCGCCGCTTCCAAGCCGGCACGGTCGACCCCGGTCTGCCCTCCGCTGATGATCCGCTTCGGCCAAAACGCCGGCGGTTTACGTGAGGATTTACGGGCAGCCATGCAACGCGAGATCCCGGTGCGAAAATGGGCGGAACGGGGGGCCAGACCGGTCGATCCTCAGGCCTCGGGCCAGGGACGAAACTGCGGATAGCGACTCTTCCAACTCTCGGGAATCGGCGCGACCCACGACATCCGCGTTTTAGTCGTTGGGTGATCGAGACTCAACCGCCAGGCGTGCAGCGCGATCCCCTGGCGACGGACGCCCGAACCCGCTCCCGCCAGCGGCTTGCCGCCGCCCCTCGGCGAATCGCCGCCGCCATACTTGTCGTCGCCATCGATCGGATGCTCACGCTCGGCGAACTGGACGCGAATCTGATGCTTCCGCCCCGTGCGCAAGCCGACCTGCAGCAACTCGATATCCGCCCTGCCCGGTTCACGACCCTGTCGCAGCGATCGATACTCGAGCACCGCCTCGACCGCCCCCGCCGGACGCCGTCGATCGTCCGAAACCACTTCCATTCGCTCCCGCCCTTCATTCTTGACCAACCAGTCGCGCAGCGTCCCTCGCGGCGTCTCCATCCGCCCACGGACGACCGCCAAGTACGTCTTCTCGGGTGGCAGACTATCGCTCGAATCGGCTGCCGCGAAATCTCCCGCCGCGTCAGTTCCCTCGCGGCGAAATTGCTCGCTCAACCGCGAGGCCGCCTTGCTGGTTCGCGCCAACACCAGCACGCCGCTGGTCAACCGGTCGAGGCGATGGACGATGCCGACAAACACCCGCCCCGGTTTGTCATAACGCTCGCGGATGTAATCGCAGGCCCAGCGATGGACGGTCATCTCGTCGGCCCGCTCCTCACCCATCGTCGAAACGCCAGGCGGCTTGTTAACCACCAGCAGGTGATTGTCTTCGTACAAGACCGTGATCCCACTCAGCATCCGCGGTCCACCGGGATCAAGTGATCTTCGCCCAGTTGGTCCACCGAAGTGACCATCAGCGATCGCAACAGCGCGGCCAGTTCTTCGCAGTGCGAGCCGATCCGCTCTCGAACCATTTCCATGATCCGCTGCTGCGCCTTGGCGACCATCGCCGCATGGTTGGAAAAGCCGTGTTGGGTGGGAAACAGCCGCGTGCATTCCTCGCCGGTCAGCCACGGATCGCAAATCGCATCGATCGCGATCGCCGATGCCCCCAGCGCGAAACACTTGACCATCTCCTCGACGCTCAGCTCCCCGCCACTGAGCCAAACCCGCGGCCGCGTCGGTCCCGTCCAGCCGCGCAGGATCTCGCGGCACCGCCGCAGCGCCAGTACCGGATCGTCTTGATAGCGGACCAGAATGCCGTCGGCATCCCCCGCGCAGACCGCGGGCAGCACGAGTTCGATCTGGGACTCGTCACAGGAAACGTAAACCGCCGCCTCGCTGAGCGAACGGAGCTGCGCGACTTTCGCCCCCAACATCGACAGCTCGGACCACTCGGGCGGAAACAGCAGCGGGACCGGCGCGCCGGCGTTCCCCATGCCGACCATCGCCGCCGGATGCCAACGCTCGAACTGCCGCGGCTCGTATTCGTAACCGCGCCCCGCCGACCGCTCCATCCCGAGTCGCAACTCGATCACCCGAGCCGATTGGCAATCGTCGAGCGTCCAACCCGCGCGGTCGCAGCGATGGATCGCCATCCGAGGCCATGAATCCTCCTCGATGCTGTCGTGAACGCCCTGCGGCATCCCCCCCGGCATCCTTGGCGGACTGCCGATCCCGGCAGCCGCGCCCGGGACTTCTTCCTGACCCAGGTCGCTTTCTCCCATCCCGATCGTCACGCCGCAGCAGCTCACCGCACCCGCGACCGCGCGGCAATGCGCCGCGTTCGCCGAGTACCACGTCGGGTCATGCCAGTAGAACGGCAGCGGCAGATGCGTCGTGGCTGGCCCAGCGGCGGACTCCGGCCTCTCGCCGCGCCGGGGTTCCGCTGCTGGCACCGCGTCCAGGGACGAAACTCTGGCGGTATCGCCCGTCGTCGCGGGCACTCGCCCCAGCGGCACCCGCAGCCACGCCTGGCCGGGCGAGCGGACGAACCGGTCGACCGGCGCCGGCCGCAAGCGGAAGTCGGTCAAACGCGATCCGCGAACGCTCATCGCCAGTTCGGCCTCACTTCACCGGTGACCTTCGACTGTTCTTGCAGATAAATCGTTTCGGGGATCACTCGCCGAAACTCCTTCGGTGTCCCGCGGATCGCGGCATTGATCAACAGCACGCCGACCCGCAACTCATCCCGCTTTCGCAACGGCACTTCGACCATCCCCGCGGCCAACGAGTGCGCCCGGCCGCGCAAGAAAATCATCCCCGTCCCGCGGTGCTCGCCCAATCGGGGCCCCGAATCGCCGCCGACGACCATCGTGCCACCCCGCATCCCGACTCCGGCATCGCTGCCGACATCGCCGCGGACGAACAATTCGCCCGCCAGCATCGCCGCCCCGGCACGATCACCGGCGTGGCCGTAAACCGCCAGCGTCCCGCCTCGCATCCCGACGCCGACGCCATGTCCCACGTTGCCACGGATCCGGATCACGCCCCCTTCCAAACATTCGGCGATCCCGTGGCCGCAATCCCCATCGACGCGAACTTCGCACCGCGAACCGAAACTGAGCGAATAATCACCCAGCGGGCCGGTAACGTGCAGCCGAACCCGCGAACGGATCGCCATCAACGCGTGTGCCTGGCCACGCGCCCCGTCGATCTGGATCAGCGGCAGATTCGCCTCTTCGGAATCGCTCAAGTCACCTTTGCCCAGCGCGATCCCGGCGATTCGGGTACGCAGCATTCGGTCGGACAAATCGTCCAACGACAGCACGAACTCGGTTGTCGCCGCTCCCGATGTCATGGCCTGGACCACCCTCCTGACTCTCGCCCGACCGCTCGCAAGGCGAACGCGTCCTGTTCCAAAACGCTGCGGCCAGAAACCGGTCGGCCGGAACCCACATGGCTTGGCTTGCGATGTCCGCGCTCGCGTCGTCGCAAGCCGAGCCCGATCATCGGCTAATTCTCCGGATCGTCCCGGCGATGAAGCCGGGGTAATTCGCCATCGCGATCTGTTGGGCTTCGACGTTGTCCCGCGCGTTGACCATCACCGCCAGCGGCCGTGCGAACACGCCCGGGGCGGGGAAGAGCTGGACTTCCCAAATCCGCGTGATCCCGGTCGCGACCGCCATGTATTGCATTTGCATCATTTGGATTTGCCGAGTTTGCTCCCGGTCGAGTTGGTACTGCTCGGCCTGGACCTGCAGCAGGAAATCTTCGCGCTGGCGGGTCTCTTCGCTCGCGTTGCCCTCTTTCCATTGCTCCCAACCGGGCCGCAGGAACAGCAGGTCATCGTCGCTCAGCATGAAGAACGGGATCGGGTATTCCTCGCCCCCTTCCAACCGCATCATCACCCCTTCGACCATGAACGACTTCGGTTGCCCGCGGAGCGACCGGGCCCAGCGGGTCAGGTCGGCCTCCGTTTTGACCGTCGGGTCCGCCATCTCCGCGACCAGCTTCAGCGCGACTTCCTGATAGAACGGTTCCAGCCGCCGGAACGGCAATTCGTTGACCATCGTGACCCCCGTGTTGCGGCGAAACACGACTTCTCGCCGACCGAACTTGGTCACGCGGCCCTTCAACTTGACCCCGTCCCGGGTTGTCCAGAGGTGCGGCATCCAGATTTGGTCTTCGGCACGCGTCGCTTGTGCCGGCGTTTGGGCACCGACTTCGGCCAGACGCAATTCTTGCACCACCTTCTGGTCGGCCTCGGACAGATTGCTCAGTTGGACGCCGATCAATTCACCGGTCGGCTTTTGGATCACGACCGTGTCGCCGTTCGCCGCGACGAACGAGCCGATCAGGATCATATTCCCCTTGCTATCGGTCCAATCCCGCGACGGGGCCTCGGTCACCGGCACCGCGGCAGCAACCGCCGCGCCAGGAGCCGGAACGACAGCCGGCGGCGCGGGCACGACCGGAGCGGGCACGACAGCCGGTTTGGGCGGTGGCACGACCGGCGCCTGAGCCGAGGCGGGCGCGTTCCAGCAACCGGCGACAACGGCGACAAAGCCAGCCGTCACGCAGGCCGAGCGAAAAAGGGGGGCAAACAGCATCGGACGGCGCATCGCGCGACTCCAGGAGGGCCAGCAGCAGAAACGGAATCAGGGTGGGCAAGAACAGCACCCCTCATGATAACCTCCGGGAACGGCAACGCCAACGTTCCCCAAAACTCCCCGGTCCTACGCCAGCAGAATTGTCCCCGGCGTCCCCTCAACCAAGGGGGGCGATTTGAGCGGGTGGTTTCGCCGGGTGGTAGGTAGCGGCCTGGGGCTGGTTGTCGATCGGGCCAATCGGTTTCGAACTGTCCTGGTGCGCTGGGAAACCTGGTGCGCTGGGAAAAGAAAGCAGAAAACCATGTCGCAGCGGTAGATCTTGCGTGCGCATACTACACGCTCCAACGCGAAGCGGTTTTCGGCTAGGC
Organism: Planctomycetaceae bacterium UBA6172; assembly: GCA_002422955.1. GTDB lineage: Bacteria > Planctomycetota > Planctomycetia > Pirellulales > Pirellulaceae > UBA6163. The sequence goes on along the minus strand of DITY01000002.1, from coordinate 4,264 downwards.
ACTTGTCTTGAATCAGCACGCGAGCCGGACACGTTTGATCCGAGCTTGTTCGAAGGCGATGACGACTTCGACGCTGAAGAAGTCGAGGACATGCGGAAGGACGATCTTCGGCCATGCACCCGTGATGGGCTGTTCGTTGAGCAGGAACGGGAATGGCTGTTGGATCAAGGCAAGCAGCCGAGTCCTGCCGCAACGGGACTGGCAAACAGATGGAACGAAAAATGAACCGAACCAGCGATCAACTTCTCGAGGAAACAACCTATCCGAACCTGGCTGCCTTGCTGCGATCAGGTGGCAAGCTCGAGGTCGGCGAAGACCTTTCCCTGAGGACGTTTGCCAGCATCCGCAAAGGGCATCAGACCGTCACCACGGACGCAAAGTATCGGGATTTCGCGGCAGTCCTGAAGGAAATGGAAGCCAAGGCGACGGGATTGCTGAACGGTGACTACGACACATCCTCGACCAGCAGAAAGTAACCGAATGACTTGGATTGACTGGTACAACAGCCTCGAAAATTCATCTCCCCATCGGCTGCGACAGTCCGTTTCGCCAAGGCTTTGAATCGGTCGGTAACGGGATCGATGAATGATCACATCCATGCGGCAAAGTTCATGATCGAGGACGGCATGGCACCGAGCGAGGTCGGATATCGCTTGAATCAAACGCCCATGTCAGCACTTCCGGGGCCAGATGGACCAAAGTACGGCTACCCCAAGACGGTTTTCGCCGACCTCGTGAGCGGGATCGCTAATGAATGACGAGGGAGCAACAACTCATCGTCGAATCGTCATCCGTAGCATGGCGATCTGGCTTGCCCTGAACCGTGCCGAGATCGTCCCTGGGGGATTGAGATCGTCCAACGAATTTCCCGAGCAGTCTTGCCTGTCGCACTTGCTTGTCGCATGGGGTGGTGCGCTTCTCTCGAATCGGATTGGCGTATTCACCGGGTCGGCGATCATCATTTTGCTCGCCGACTTCGTGATTCAGCGGATTGGGGCAAAGCGAACCTCGGAACTGCTGACCGTCGACAGCATGGGGCTGCTGCTGGGGCCTCCAGGAATCGGCAAGATTCACCTTGTCCAGTCAGGCCTTTCGAGTAGCATTTAATTCGCACCGAATTCAATGCGAAAGGGGATCTCATGCTTAATCTCGAAAACGGCATCGACTCGCTGACTAACTTCAAGCGGCAGACCTCGGAATACCTGCGTCAGCTCCATGAGAGCGGTTCGCCGATCGTGCTAACCGTCAACGGCAAGGCGGAAGTCGTCGTGCAGGACGCTGCCGCCTACCAGCGACTCGTGGAACTGGCCGCGCGGGCGGACCGGGAAGAAACGGTAGCCGCGATCCGCGAAGGGTTGGCCGATGCGGAGGCGGGCCGAGTGAAGCCCGCCCGCAAGGCGCTCAAGGCACTCGCGAAGAAATACGGAATCCCAGACTCAGGCGAATAGCATGGCGTTTCGCGTGGTGTTGACCGACAGCGCGGAAGCCGATGTCGAGTCTGTGCTGAAATGGTTTCATGACCAGCGGGCAACCGAAGCCGGTGGCCGTTGGTTTGCGCAGCTCATGGTCAAGCTGGACACGCTCGAAAATCATCCCGAACGGTGCGCCCTGGCGGCGGAATCTGAGGATGTCGGCCAGGAAATCCGGGAACTGTTGCTCGGCAGGCGACGCTACAAATATCGCATCCTGTTCAAGGTTAGCAGCAAGACCGTCACAATCCTGCGAGTGTGGCACAGTTCACGAGACTCGATCACGCGCGAAGACCTCGTTGAATAACTTCCCCCCGGGAAACGCCCGCCAGGACGGCGGGCGAAACACCGGCAGGCATGCCTCGACCGGGGCAGGCACGAAATCATCGACATTGCGGTGAAGGCGTTTGAACTTTCGCAAAGCCTTCGGGAGAACTGGCTTACCGCTGACTACGTCGAAAAACGTCGAATCCTCGAAATCCTCTGTTTGAACTGCTCTCTCGATGGCGTAAGTCTCGTCGCCAAAATGAGAAAGGCCCTCAGCTTGTTGGCCGAAGGGCTTCTCCAGACAAACAGTCGGGGCAACAAGGCGTCGTTTGAATTTTTTCTGGCCGGTACCAGTGCAATGGCATCGCAGTCGCCCGTCATTCACGTACATCTTCACGGTCTCGGCGTGTCAGACCTGCCCAGCTTCAGGCGTTAGCTCAGGACCACGTACTTCCGCGTGGCGATTCGTAACGCGGCATATCTCTCCGTGCACTTTCGCCGTCTAGCTAGGTCATTCGTTCGCTGGTGGCATTGCTGCTAAATGCCGAGTCGAACATCGACCGGCGAGCAAGGGAAAGGGGGCCGATGGTGCGCCCACCAAAGGGCAACCTCAGAGGCCTGCAAAGGTTCGAGGCGGAAATTGCTAAAATCATTTCGCGGCTGAACCCCGAGCCTCTCGTGCGCGTCACTAGGACATCACTAGGAGAACGAACATGACCGCAGCCGCTACTTTGGAAGCAGATTGAGTGCCTGCCTTGGTCGTTTGCCGGGAACGGTCGATAGCCCCTGGACGGCTTCCGGTGCATGGAAACGCCCGCCACTGGCCGCCCCGTTCTGCCGAACGTGCAGGGGTGATCCCTGAGGAACTTGCTCGCCTCTGCAGCGTGCCGACTCTCGGCTAATCGGGTCAAGGTGTTGGCGTCCTGCTTTCGGTCTGGCCGTCGGGAGAGTGACGGCGTATCAGATCCAAACGCGCCGCACGGCCTTGCGAAGCGGTTTGTCCAGACGGCTGTATCGGCCATCCGGTACCCGCCCAGCCGCCGATACGGATCAAGTGCTACGGGGGCTGTGTGCCATCGCAACGCGGATCGCGAACCAGCCGACGCCCCATCGAAGGTCCGACTGTGCAACGCTGGCGATAGGACCGCCACGGAGGCCTCAGGAATGCCCTACCCGCTCGGACGGCGGGAACGTGGGTGTTGTCGGCCGATGTTGGCGGCAAGCGAAGCGGAGAACCCCGTATTGGCGGGCTCACGATTGATTCTGCCTGGCTGGGGTCTCAGCCTCGCCGGAGGCAACCCCGCGGGCTTGACCTTGAGCACCGCCCAGCCCGCGTGCCGGTGGTGATCGATCCGACAGCATTAGCGGCCGGCATAAAGCGGCGTGTGGTGCGTTTCGCGATCACAGCGTCGAGCGACCAGCGGCGATGTCAGCAGCCCACCTGCCGTGCTAGTCCGCGGGTATCCGAACGGGATTAGGCACGCGGCGTCGATGGAGCCGGGCGGAGGGTGGCGGCGTCTGAGTGCCGCGAGTGGCGATCGTCGGGTGACGCCATGGCCGGTGCATCGTCCCCGACCAGGTCGCTGCCGGTGCCCCCAGGGCTGACTCATCTCGGCTACCATTGTCGGCGATACACCCGCCCCAGGCCGATCGGGCTCGCGACGCCCGTTCGCCCGCCGATGACGCAACCGATTATCAGACGCCCGTTCCCACATGAGTCAACAAAACCTCTCGTCGTTCATCTGGTCGGTCGCGGATCTGTTGCGGGGCGACTTCAAGCAATCGGAATACGGCCGCGTGATCCTGCCGTTCACCGTGCTGCGGCGACTCGATTGTGTGCTCGAACCGACCAAGGCCGCCGTCCTGGCCGAAAAGGTGAAACGCGACGCGGCGGGGATCAACCCCGAACCGTTCCTGCTGAAGAAGTCGCGGACACTGTTTTACAACACGTCGCCGCTCGACATGCAGAAACTGCTCGGCGACCAGGACAACATCGCGGAGAACCTGTTCGCTTACATCCAGAGCTTCTCGGAAGCCGTTCGCGACATCTTCGAGTGTTTCGACTTTCACACTCAGGTCGAGCGATTGCAGCGAGCCGGCCTGCTGTATCTGGTGACCGAAAAGTTCGCCGGCATCGACCTTCATCCCGACGTGGTCGACAACTCGGACATGGGTTCGGTGTTCGAGGAACTGATCCGCCGGTTCGCCGAAATCAGCAACGAGACGGCCGGGGAGCACTTCACCCCCGGCGAAGTCATCATGCTGATGGTCAACCTGTTGTTCATCGAAGACGACGAAGCGTTAACCAAGCCCGGGATCGTCCGGTCGCTGTACGACCCGACGGCAGGGACCGGCCGGATGTTGTCGATGTCCGAGAAACATTTGGCGAGCCAGAATCCGGACGCGCGACTGGTCGTCTACGGCCAAGAGCTGAACCGCGAGTCCTACGCGATCTGCAAGGCTGACATGCTGATCAAGGGCCAGGATGTCCAAAACATCATCCTCGGCAACACCCTTTCGGACGACGG
>DITY01000081.1 GCA_002422955.1 Planctomycetaceae bacterium UBA6172 | reverse complement strand
TCGCGGCACCGACGTTGATCTGAGCAACGCCACCGACCAACTTGGCCAGGCGTTCCTGCAGCTTTTCGCGGTCGTAGTCGCTGTCGGTGTTGCCGATCTCACGACGGATCTGCTCGACCCGCGCGTTGATCGCATCCTTCTTACCGCCGCCGCCGACGATGGTCGTCGCTTCGCTGGTGATGTGTACCTTCTTGGCACGGCCCAGGTCGGTCAGCTTGACGCTTTCCAGATCGATGCCGAGGTCCTTGAAAATCGCCTGGCCGCCGCAGAGGGTCGCGATATCGCCCAAAATCGCCTTGCGGCGATCGCCATAACCCGGCGCCTTGACCGCGGCCACTTGCAGGATGCCACGCATCTTGTTGACGACCAAAGTCGCCAAGGCTTCGCCTTCGACGTCTTCGGCGATGATCAACAGCGGCTTGGAGGACTTGCTGGCGGCTTCCAACAACGGGATCAATTTCTTGTTGGTGCTGATCTTTTCTTCGAACAGCAACAAGTAGCAGTCGTTGAGTTCGACCGTCACGTCGTCTTGGTTGGTGACGAAGTGCGGCGACAGGAAGCCGCGATCGAACTGCATCCCCTCGACGACATCGACGTAGGTCTCGTTCGAACGGCCTTCTTCGACCGTGATCACGCCGTCCTTGCCGACCTTGGTGAACGCATCAGCCAAAACCTGGCCGATTTCCGGGTCGTTGTTGCCAGCGATCGTGGCGACCTGCTTGATGTCCGCCTTGTTCTTCTCGTCGATCGGCTTGGACAACTTCGAAATCTCGGCCGACACCACAGCGACGGCCTTGTTGATCCCCCGCTGCAACGCCATCGCGTCAGCGCCGCTAGCGACCGCCTTCAGCCCCTCGCGGAAAATCGCTTCGGCCAACACCGTGGCGGTCGTCGTGCCGTCACCGGCGACGTCGTTCGTCTTGCTGGCCGCCTCTTTGACCAACTGGGCACCGAGATTCTCGAACGGGTCGTCCAGTTCGATATCTTCAGCGACGGTCACGCCGTCCTTCGTCACCTTGGGACTGCCCCAGCCCTTATCGAGCACCGCATTGCGGCCCCGAGGGCCCAGCGTGCTGCGGACGGCTCGGGCCAACTTGCTCACCCCGGCCAACAACGGCCCGCGGGCGTCGTCGTCAAAAACGATCTGCTTTGCCACGACGTCTCTCTCCTGTTTCGTTTCGCTGCGAATGGTTGGAAGAATTCTGCTTGAAGACTTGCCCTGAACGCCACCAACTCCGGTCGAAAACTTTCCTCCAAGGGAGGACGCTTCAACGGGTAAGTCGACGATGGCAGACGGCTAGCCAATCGCGACCCCAAAGAGCAACCCGCGTGCCGCAATCTAAAATCGTGGCGCAAGGTCATGCCATTAATAGGCTTAGGTGAAAAAAGCGATTTCTCTTCAGGGTTCAAACCGGAGAAGCGGGCGAGCCGAGTGCCAGGCTGGCAGTTACCCGCTCGACGCCGTCGCGGACCGCCGCCGTCAACAGATCGAGCTCCTCCTCCGTGATCGCCAGCGGCGGCATCAGCACGACGGTATCCCCGAGCGGCCGGACCCATACCCCCCAATCAGCGACAGCTTCGCAGATCCGCTTGCCGATTCCCCAGGCCCCAGGAAACCGCTCGCGACGCTCACGGCAGCCGACCAACTCGATCCCGACAATCATGCCCAATTGCCGAATATCCCCCACCTGAGGATTCTGGTGGAGCGGCTGGAGCCCCGCGGCGAGACGTTCGACCTTGGCGGGCAGTTGTTCCAGCACCGCTTGGTCGCGAAACAGGTCGAGCGATGCCAAGGCGGCGGCCGCGGCCAGCGGATTGCCGCCAAAGGTATGCCCATGGAAGAACTGCCGGTTTTCGGAACTCGGGGCGAGGAAGGCCTCGAACAGGTGCGTGCGGGCGAGCGTCGCGGCCATCGGCAGGTAACCGCCGGTCAGCCCCTTGCCGAGGCAGAGCATGTCCGGGACGACCGCTTCGTGCTCGCAGGCGAACATTTTTCCCGTCCGGCCAAACCCGGTGGCGACCTCGTCCGCGATCAGCAGCACCCGATGTTCGTCGCAGGCAGCGCGAATCCTGGCCAATAGCCCGGGAGGGTGCAGGACCATCCCCGCCGCGGCTTGAATCAGCGGCTCGATCACGACCGCTGCCAGCTCGGCGTGATGCTGGCGGATCAGCCGTTCGAAGCAGTCTGCGTAATGTTCCAGCGCCGCTTCGGGCCCGATCCCCTCCGGGAGCCGGTAGGTATCGGGGCAGGGTCCGCGGAGCGGTGCGAACAGGATCGGTCGGAACAGACGATGGAAATGGCTGATGTCGCCTAGCGATACCGCCCCCGTCGTGTCGCCATGGTAGGCCGAGCCGAGGGCCAAGTAGCGGGTTTTCTCCGCTAGTTCCGGGACGTCGTCGCGGCGGGCGACGAGGTGCCAGTACTGGATGGCCATCTTGATCGCCGCTTCGACCGCCGACGATCCGTCGCTGCTGAAGAAGGCGTGATTCAAGTCGCCCGGGGCGATCTCCGCCAACCGCTGGGCGAGCCGGGCGGTGGTGTCGCAGCCCATGCCGAGCGAGGTCACATGAGCCACCCGGCCGAGTTGACGGATGATCGCCTCGTCGATTTCGCGGCGGCGGTGCCCATGGATGTTGCACCACATGCTGCTGAAACCGTCGAGCCAGCGGCGACCCTCGGTATCGATCAGCCAATTCCCCTCGGCCCGTTCGATCACCATCGGCTCGTAATCGGCCATTTGGGTGAAGCCGTGCCAGTGATGGATGCGATCGGCGTGCAAGATCGCGGCCTGTTCGGCCGCGGTGAGACGATCGGTAGGGTGGGAAACGGGGTTCATGCGAGTCGGGCGAGTGCGTGTCGGAAAATGCCGCTCAAAGGGGGCCACCGCGGCAGCCCGCGTTCACGAAACGAGCCGGCTGTCAATCCGGTGGGCCCAATTCCCCGCCGCGGCGGACGTCGATCAAGATAGTCGAAGAGGCTCGCCGCTCGCGACGGGCCAATCTCTTGACTCGCCTGAATCCGTGCGGTGGGGTAAGTTGATACGGCAATCGAAGAGCAGGAAGCGTTCCCGGCCAGCCGCTGGGTAAGGAGTTTTTCGGCGACTTCGCATGAATCCCCCCCCAGGTATTCTCCATGGCCCGCGAAGCGATCTATCAATCCTCGGATCCCGAACCCGAGGCGACCAACGCGCCCGCCGTGAAGGTTCGCGAGCAGGATGTGCGGCTACGGCCGCGGAGCCTCGCTGAGATGGTGGGGCAGCAAGACGTGATCGAGCGGCTGCGGATCGCGATCGACGCCGCCCGCAGCCGTTCGGAACCGCTGGGGCATATCCTGTTCGACGGGCCGCCGGGGTTGGGCAAGACGACGTTTGCGACGGTGATTCCGGCCGAGATGGGGACCACGGTCCAGTTGGCCAATGGGGCGGCGCTTCGCGCCCCCAAGGATCTGATCCCGTACTTAACCAACCTAGCCCAGGATTCGGTCCTGTTCATCGACGAGATCCATCGCCTGCCCAAGAGTGTCGAGGAGTACCTCTACACGGCGATGGAAGACTTTCGGATCGACATCGTGCTCGGCGAGGGGATCAGCGCGCGGACGTTGAACTTGGACCTGCGTCCCTTCACGCTGATCGGCGCCACGACCCGGGCCGGGATGCTCAGCGCGCCGCTCCGCGACCGTTTCCAGATTCGCGAACACCTCGGTTGGTACACGCTTTCCGAACTCTGCGAAATCGTCCGCCGCAACGCGACCAAACTGCAGGTCGAAATCGACATCGAGCCGGCGACCGAGATCGCGCGTCGCAGCCGCAGCACGCCGCGTTTGGCGAACAATCGGTTGCTGTGGGTGCGGGATTACGCGCAGAGCCGGGCGCGCGGGGAGATCACGTTCGATGTCACCGTCGCGGCCTTGCAGATGATCGGCATCGACCCCTTGGGGCTCGACAAACAGGATCGCGGCTACCTCGACACCTTGACCCGGATCTTCGCCGGCGGACCGGCAGGGTTGGAAGCGATCGCGCACACGATGAACGTCAGCAGCGACACCTTGGAAGACGAAGTCGAGCCCTTCCTGCTCCGCAGCGAATTGATCTTGCGGACCCGTCGCGGGCGGATCGCGACGGACAAAGCCTACTCGCATCTGGGCACTCGTTGACGACGTATCCGGCGCCGCCGATCGCGGCTCAGCGGCGCGTCGACGTGGCCGAGTGGTTGCAATATCAAGCCCAATTTCGGGGTCCGGGGACCGATTTCACGGAGTTTTAATTTTGCGGCTGGCGATCATGAAAGTTGGTCAAGTTGTATTGGCCCGATCGATGCCGATTGCTAAAGTCCGCATCGGGGGAAAGTTACCACCGATCGCCGGTCGCCGAGTCGGATGCGGCGGCGGAGGGTTGGTCTCGCGGTGGCCTTTCCTGTTCATCAATGTCCACGGTGGAAAAGGAGTTCCGACGTGCCTCATATATTTCAATCCATGATTCCTGCTACGACCACCACCCACATTCGCTGGATGATCCGCCGCGACATGCCATCGGTGTTGGCGATCGAAAGTCAGAGTTTCGAGTATTCGTGGACCGAGGACGATTTCATCCGCTGCTTGCGGCAACGCAATTGCATCGGCATGGTCGCGGAGCAGGACGACCGGATCGTCGGTTTCATGATCTATGAATTGCACAAGAATCGCCTGCACGTGCTGAACTTCGCCGTCGCGGCCGAATATCGCCGGCAGGGCGTGGGCAAGGCGATGGTCAACAAGTTGCTGAGCAAACTGTCGAACGACCGTCGCAACCGGATCATGCTCGAGGTCCGCGAAACCAACCTCGAAGCTCAGCTGTTCTTCAAGTCGCTCGGGTTCCGCGCCGTATCGGTGCTGCGTGACTTCTACGAGGACACCGTGGAAGACGCCTACCTGATGCAGTTCCGCTATCGGGCCTCGGCCGAGGAACTCGCCGATCCGACGCACCGGATTTCGCGGTTGGCGGGCTAAGCCGATCAGGCGGTCAGCACGATCTTTCCGGCCAGGTTGCCGGCGCCCCGCAGGGTCGCCGCTTCCTGGAGGCGATGAGCTTCGGCGGCCTGACTCAGCGGTAGCCGGTGGGAAATGTTGGCCCGCAGCAGCCCATCCGCCAGCCAGCGATTGATATCTTGGGCCGCCACGGCGATTTCTCGAGGCAACGCCTTGAACATCACCATGCCGCGGAGCGTGCATTCCTTGACGTAAAACGGTCCGACGGGAAATGACGGTCGGGCGTCGCGGCCGGCCATCAGGATCATCCGGCCCCGTTCGGCCATCGCCGCGACCGCCAAATCGAAATCGGGTTCGCGACGGGTCTCCCAGAACACCTGCACCCCCTGCGGTGCGAGACGCTTGATTCCTTCCCCGATCGGTTCGTGGTGATAGCCGATGACTTCATCCGCACCCAGCNNGTCCCGCCGATCACCAGGATCGTTTCGCCCGAGTTCAACTTGGCGTCGCGAAACAAGCCGAGGTGCGCCGTGAGCGCGACCAGGGCGACGGCCGCCGCATCCGTCGCCGCAACCTGGTCGGGCAGGCGGTGGAGCCAAACGGCATCGATCGCCGCGAATTCCGCGAAGGTCCCCTGCCGCCCGAGCAAACCCTGGTTCGAACACCACACGCGGGTCCCCGGCTCGAAACCGCTGACGCCGGGACAAACCCGTTCGACCACGCCCGCCAGGTCACAGCCGATGATGAACGGCTGCGGTAGGTCCATCGCTACCGCGCCGCCGCGGATGTAGGTGTCGATCGGATTGACCGCGACCGCTTCGACCCGCACCAGCACCTGCCCCTCGGCAGGTTCCGGGCAAGCGACTTCGCCCCAACGGATCACGTCGGGAGAACCGGTTTCGAGGATGTAGGCGGCTTTCATGGGTCGAGAGGCTCCGGAGGGAGACCGCCTAGGCGGAAGGTAAGATCAGACTACGGAATGGGCCGGCGTCTGCCGTCTTCCATCCGCAACCACAACAAAATTTGATCTGGCGGAAGCAGGTCCAACTGGTCGCGCCGCGCCGGATCGAGCAACTGATAACGCTCGCTCAGCGTCGTGCCGCTGCGGTTCCAAGTCATTCGCCGCATCGATTCCTCAGCCCAACTTCGGAGCAGGTCTTCGCGGAGTGTACCAATTCCAGCGACCGCCTCCAAAGTATCAGTAACGGGATCGCCCAACACCGATTCGATGAACCACAATTCCTCGTCGGAGAGCGGGCCACGAATCTGATTCAGCAGCGGCAGCAACTGGCCAAACGCGGGGGCGATGAAGTCGAATCTCGGCATCCCGCCGCCGGGAGGGGGACTGCCAGGTGGCGGGCCGCCAGGCAGGGGCGAACCCGGATTGATGCCACCGACGTTGGTGCTTTCACCAGCAGGGTCAGCGGCGGCAGCCGGGCTCGGGGGACCTGACGGCGCAGCGGGTCCGGAAGGGCCAACAGCTCCCGGCTGGCCTGGGGGTCCCGATGTGCCAGGCGGGCCTAGGGGTCCCGATGTGCCGGGTGGGCCTGGGGGCCAGGACCAGGACGACTCGGCGGCGCGGAACAATTGCCGCAAGAAAAACGCCTCGGTCCGTGGCTCGATGCGATCAAACATCCGGATCACCGATTCGGTCGCCTCCGAATCCTGGTCGGCGAGGGTCCGCACGCGGGCATCGGCGATGTCATGCAACGCCTGATAGATCGTCTCGACGTCCTGATCGGTCAACAATCGCGAACTCTGCTGCGTCCACTGGCTGACCGATTTCTTGAGTTCCTCGGCCACCAGTTCGAGACGCTGCGGGAGTGCTGCCTTGGTGATTTGGTCGCGGACATCCGGGGGGAGCGATTCACGCCAGCGGGCATAGCGTTCCATCGTCGCTCGCAACTCCGCCTTGTCCGGTTCGCCATCGACGCGGGTAGCAACCTCCAGCACGGCGGCGAGCTTCGGCAAATCCAATTGTTCGAACCGCTGCCAGGCTTCCATCACGACCTGCTGATCCTCGATCGTCAGCTGTTGCAACAACGGCTTGCGCTCCGACAGCTGACTGTTTTCGATCCGCTGGGGCAGGCGAAAATCCCATTCGCCGAGCCGCTGGGCGATCTCGGTGGCCTCCTGCCACTGTGGCAACTTGGCCAACTCACGCATCCAGACGAGGTCGCCGCCGAGCAGATAGCCTTCAACCCGCATCGCGATCGGCAACTGTTGCAATTGTCTGCGGAACCGGATCTGCTCCCACATCTTGGCGCCCAGAACGCCGATCAGCAGCGCCACGGCCGACACGGCGGTCACGATGAAGACGCGGGATTTGAGCAACCGCGAACGGGACGATGCGTTGGCGTCCGCGGTCGGCCCGGTCGCTTCCGTGGCCGCCATCCGAATCGTCGTTTCCAGCAGGTTCGGACTAGGAGCCACCAACGGCAGGTTCTCCAACATTTCCCAGCCCCGCTGGAGCGTCCGCAGACGAACGCGAAGCTGGCTATCGCGGCCGAGCCGTTTTTCCAACTCGTCACGTTCCTGCGATTCCAGTTCGCCATCCAGATAGGCGACCAATTGCTCGTCGATCGGGTCGATGGGGAGCTCGTCGCTCAAATCTTCGGCGCTGGGCCAGGCTTCATTCCGCTTGATCTTCATCTTCCTGCTCCCCGTTCGTTTCGATGTAGTCGGCGAGCGCCTCTTTCAAGTTCACACGGGCGCGACTGAGCAACGATTTCACCGCCTTGCTGGTCAACCCCATGGCCTGAGCGATCTCGACATAACTGAGATTTTCGAACCGCGACAGCATCAGGGCCATCCGCTGGCGTTCCCCCAGCGACTCGACCGCCTTCCGGACCATCGCCGCCCGTTCTTCCCCTTCCACGACGCGGGCCGGCATCAACGAGCTGGCGTCCAGCGCGAGTTGGGTCAACACGTTCGCTTGCGAATCGTCTCCGCTCCCCTTCGTGTCGACCTCCGAAATCTCCCTTCGCCGCCCGCGGGTCCGCGCCGCGTTGCGGGCGACATTGCCGGCGATCGTGAACAGCCAAGTTGCGAACTTGGCCCCCGGCTCATAATTGCCGCGCGAACGGTAAACCCGCAGGAACACGTCCTGCGTGAGGTCCTCGGCCAACTCGGGGCTCGGTCCGATATGGTGAAACAGCCGCACCAACCGGGCCTGATATCGCCGAACCAACTCTTCAAAGGCCCCCGCGTCGTCGTCACGGACCCGTAGCATCAGCCGGACATCGGGGTCCGATTGCTCGTAACGCAGGGCGGTGGACGGGCTGACGGTCAAGACGACTCCGAGGAGCGGCTGGGAACAGAGAGGCCCCATATTCTACGTCAGTGAACCCGCCAGACGTGATGGGGTTTCGGGGCTAAACCGCGGAACCGCTTCCCGCCAAGGACGTTCCCTACTTGCCGATGCAAAATCGCGAGAAAACGCGGTCGAGAATATCGTCGGTATAGATCTCGCCCGTGACTTCGCCGATCGCAGCCAACGCGACCCGGATCTCGCCGGCTACCCATTCGTGTCCGGCCGCCTGTCGCACCAGGTCGGTCGCGTTGGCCAGAGATTCAGCCGCTCGGCGGATCGAATCGCCGCAGCGGGCGGCCGTCGCCGCCACCCCGAGCTCGCCGGAGCGGACTTGTTGGTCCAGTTCCTGGCCAATCCGCTGCCGCAGGCTTTCCAAACCGAGCTCGGCAGCGACGCTGGTCACGATCCAGCCCTCGTGTCGCAACCTGGCGATCACGGCGGGGGCCGTTTCCGCAGACAACCGGTCGCAGCGGGTGGCGACCTTGAGCCAGCACTGCTGCTCATGGAGTTCGAGCATCGCCGCGTCGTCCGCGTCAAACTCAGCCGCATCCTCGCAGTCGACGCAGACCAGCGTCACCGCGGCGGTCCGCTGGCTGCGCTCGGCGGCTGCCCGACTTTGCCGGGCCATCTCGTCACTCGCTCGATCCAGACCGGCGGTGTCCAAAATGCGGACGGGACGCCCCCCGATTTTCAATTCCTGCCAGACGACGTCGCGGGTCGTCCCGGCCTCGTCGCTGACGATCGCCACCGCCCGTCCTGCCAGGGCATTGAGCAGACTGCTCTTGCCGACATTGGGCAGGCCTCGCAGGACCACATCCGCGGCAGCCACCGCACGATGACGCCCGACCAATTGCTGGGCGGTCCCCGCGATCACCCCGGCAGCGGCTTTCAGCTCCGCCGTGATCGCCTGGTCTTCGATGAACTCGATATCTTCGTCGACGAAATCGAGCCCCGCTTCGATGTCCGCCAACAGGTCGAGGAGTCGCGTCCGAACCTGATGCAGCGGCTGGGAGACGTTGCCCGCCAATTGATCCAGGGCCGCATCCAATTGGTCGCGATCGGTCGCATCGATGACCCCGAGCACCGCTTCGGCTTGGGTCAAATCGAGCCGTCCCGCCAGAAAAGCCCGCATCGTGAACTCGCCGGGCGCCGCGGGGCGGGCCCCCGCGCGAACCGCGGATTCGACAATCGCTTCCAAGATCGGCAGCGCGCCGTACGTCTGAATCTCGACGCTCGGTAAACCGGTATAGCTGCGACTGGTCGGCCAGACCAATGCCTGGGCATCGAGTAGTCCGATCGGCGAACCGAGATCGAACCGGACCGAAACCTGGCTGGGCCGACGCTCCGAGGGAGCATCGAAGTCGATCGCCATGCCGGCGAGCACCTCCAAGGCCTGCTCCCCCGCGATCCGCACAATGCCTCGGATCGCCGGTGCCGACGAGGAAGCGATGGCGACGATCGTTGCTCGACTGTCCGCGGCCGCGATCATCGGTTGGCGGTTTCGGCGGCTCGTCCCACCAACTGCGTACCGCCGATCGATCCGTTCTTCGCCGTGTTCGCCGAGACGCTCGGGCCGGCTTGACGCAGCGCCTCGAGCACATCGCCCTGCGAGACCAAGTCCCGCAGCACGATCGGCGTTTCCGGGTCGCTCCCAGGATAGATCGCCAGCACCGGAATCGAGTTGCTGTCAAGTTCCTGCAGCTTCGCGCGGATCTCCTCGTTGTGATTGGTCCAGTCCGCTAGCATCGCGACGGCACCCAACTCCGCGACCAATTCACCGGTCGGCTGGGTGTTGAGCGCGACCTTATAGTTGACCTGACAGGTAAGACACCACTTGGCGGTGAAGTCGATCAGGACCGTGCGGCCCTCGTCGCGGAGTTCCCTCAACCGCGCTTCGTTGTAAGGTTCCCAGCTCACGACTTCGCTCCCCGGTTTAGCGGATGAACCGAGCGAAAAGGCGAGATAGCAGATCGCCGCGGCGGCCGTAAGCCCCGAACCCCAAGCCATCAGCCGCTTCGAAAACTCCTGCCAATTCGGTACCAAGCCGATCAGCCAGCAGCCGAACCAAACGCCGATCAGCGACATGAAGACCGGGACGCGTTCTTCATCGGGGAAGAACGAAAACAGAAACACGACCGTTGCCAACAACAAGAAACCGAGCAGTTGCTTGAGGATATCCATCCAGTCGCCCGGCTTGGGCAGGAACGCGATCAGCCGCGGGAAGATCGCGATCAGCAGGTAGGGGAGTGCCATCCCGAAGCCGATGGCGGAGAAGATCGCGATGATCACCAGCGCCGATTTGCCGAGGGTGTAGGCGAAGACCGCTCCGAGCAATGGGCCGCTGCAAGGGGTCGCCAAGACCGTGGTGAAGATACCTTTGAAAAATGCCCCGGCAAAACCTTCCTTCTTTTGCAGGCCCTGAGTCGACTTGCCGCCGACAAAACCGGGCAGCGGAATTTCCCAGACGCCGAGAAAGCTGAGCGCTAACGCGAAGACGAACAGCGTCACGGGGAAGCGAAAGCCGAAGAACTGAAATTGTTGGCCCCAGGAAACTTGGCCTTCAACCCCCAGCCACTGTTGACCCCAGGAGTAGGTGGACAGGATCGCGAGCGCGGCCAAGGCCCAAAACACGAACAAAATTCCGAGCGTGTAAGCGAGGTTGAGCGCCAAAACCTTGCGGCGGTCCTGGCCAGCCTGCGAGGCGAAGGACATGATCTTGAGACCGACGACCGGCAGCACGCAGGGCATCAGGTTCAGAATCAGACCACCACCGACGGCCATCAGCAGGATCAACGCCAACGACAGCGGAACGCCAGCAGCGTTCGCTGACCTTACGGACGTTTCAGCAGCCGCACCGGCCCCCTGGCCAAGCGCTCCCGCGCCGCCAGCGTCGGGCCCCGCCACGGCGGCGAGTTCGTCGACCCACTTCGTTTCCGCGGCCGCGTCCTTGGTCGCGCCAAGCGGCGCGGTGACGAAACGGACGGCCTGCGCGACCGCCGCGTCACCGGCCGCGGCCGCAACGTCGAGACGGGCGGTGAAGCGAATCGCCTTGGGCTGCAAACAGCTGGTATCGGTACAGGCCTGATAGGCGATCAGGCCGCGAATCATCTTGCTGCCCAGCTCGGCATCGGCAGGAATCTCGATCGGGATCGACCAGGTGACCGACCCCTCGTGGTAATGCACCGCTGGTAAGCCCGGCAACAATTCCTTGACGATCGGAGGGGAAGGCGGCTGGGGCATACCGAGCTTCAACCCCGCTTTTTCCGTGAGCACAAAATTGGTGCGGCTCTCTGTGTCATCGACCGCCGCGGCGTAGACGTGGAACGTCTCGTCCGGCTTGGCGGAAATCTGCAGCGTCGCGCGGCTACCCGGTTTCGCCGTCGCGGGCAGGATCCGACCGCTCCACTCGACCACCGATCGAGGGTTACGAAAGGCGATCTCCCCTTCGGCCGCGTCGATCTCTTCCAACAACTTGGTCGCCGGCTTCGCGGACTGATCGGCGAGCGCGGCCTGCGCCACCGTCTCGGAGCCCGCTCCGGCGGAACGTTTGGCGGTCAGCTTTGCGTTTTGCGGCACGCAGGAGCCGTCTGTCATGCAGGCCAGCGCGTTGACGCTCAGTTCAATGTCGCCGCTGAAGCCGGCTGGCCAGCGAACCGGAGACCGCCAGGAGATTTTGCCGTAATGTTCTTCGACCTTGAGCCCTGGCCAGGCGTCGCTGGTGGTGACTTCGGGGGGCGAACTGGGGGTGAATTTGCCGGCCAGCTCGACGCCAGCGGGACCCGTCACCTCGATCTTCGTTCGCGTCGGCCCGCCCGCGGCTTGCGTCACCGAATAGAGATGCCAAGCGGAACCGAGCTTCGCCGTCACCGTCAGCGTCCCTCCGGTATCGCTATCCGCGGTGTAAACGGCGGAAAAACTGGCGGGCTCCTTCGATTCGGCGTCAGGCGGGTTTCCTAATTCCCCAAACGTCAAGTTGGGGAAAACATCCAACCCGGTCGCCACATCGGACTGGCCCGAGGCCGGAATGGCTGCGGTGACCGCGCACAACCAGAACACGCCAAGCACTCGCCGAAACATCCGCACGCCTTTGATCTTCATTTCTTTCTCTCCGGAAGTCGCTCGCCCAACCGAGGTGAGTACCCTCATCCGCCGGTTCTCCGATTTCCCCATCCCTCAGGATACCCATTGGGGGCCCCCAGGGTAAGCTTCTTGCCACCGACGCCCGTCCCGATCGTGACAGCAGCGACCGGCCTCAAGGTTTATCGATTCTGACTCGATCGCCGCCAGCCTCAATCGGTAATCGCGGTCCCGAGAGGATTCGACTTCATTCTACGCATGATCTCCTCCACGCGCCGATCAACGGCGGGCCAGCTATCGGAGAAGTCACGCTCGCCGAGCTGAGTCCAGACAACCCAGTTGGAGAGTTGGATAACCCAGGAGGCCTGGGCGATCGCCTTGGCCAGATCGCATTCTTGATCGCTGATCGGCCCTCGTTGCTGGTAGCCGGCCCAGGCCGCGCGCCACACCGCTTCGTCGGCGGTTGGGCGGGGGGCGGGCCGCTCGAGCCCGATCGTCATTTCAACTGGGCCAGCCGGGCCGAGAAACCCACTGACCCAGCGGGCCAGGTCGGTGGCGATCGTGTCGTTGCCGAGGGCGTCGAAGTCAACCAGGCCGCTGGGATGTCCCTGATCGAAGAGGATGTGGTGGCGATGGATATCTCGAAGCACGATCTGGGTCGGAACCAGCCGAGTGGCCCACGGACCGAGCAGTCGAGCCGCTTCCTCGAGCGATCGCAGACCATGCAGACGCAGCCAATCGGCCGCGCGGGCAAGGGTCGGCGTCGAGGCCTGCGGCCGCGTGACGGCTTGGGGCAACCTTTGACGGAGCTCCTCAATACGGCTCAGCCGGCGCAGCACGGCCGCGGGGGGCGAATCGGTTTCGCCCCAGCAGCGTGTGGAATCGTGAAAGCCCGCGATCACGGCCGCCCCGCGTTCGACCGCCTGCAGCCACTCAGCGGAATCGTCGGCCGGGCTTCCGGGCATCCACCGGGAGAGCTCGTAATGGTGCGAATCCCAGCTGAGCCGAGTTTGGCCGAGCAGCGTGGGGATGAGTTCGGGGATCACGCAGAGCGAACGGCGGGCCCGGCGGATCACTTCGTGAACTTCGTCCACCCTGGCCGCCTTGGTCGTGGCGGGCCATCGTTTGAGCGCATAGACATTGCCCGCAACCTCACAGCGAAAGACCTGCGCGCCGCTGAAGCCGCTGGCCAATCCGCGGATTGTTGCCCCGTCGGCGGACGGCAGGAACATTGCCAGCACCTCGCGCACCAAGCTTGCATCGTGATCCGCGACCCGTAGCCACTCGTCGTCCGCGCGATCGGTTCGACTCATTTCCGCTTCACCTCGACGGTGTCTCGCTCGGCGCTGACAACGGCCGCAACCGCTCGCGAAGGACGCGCATCAGTTCCTCATCTTCACTGCTCAACAGCAACCGACGGAGGCCGTCCGTTGCCGTTGGGTCCGAGCCGCCTGCCGCTCGGTCCTCAGCTGACGCGTCCTGCGGTTCGAGTTCCAATTCGATCATCAAACCACCAGGCGGCAAACAGCCGGCGATCCGATCGGGCCACTCGATCAGCACCAACGCTTCGTCGTCTTCGATGAGCTCTTCGCCGCCCAACTCGACGAACTCGTCCTCGTCCGCCAGCCGGTAAGCATCGATGTGATGCAGTTTACGGCTGCCGAGGTGATGCTGCACGATCCCATAAGTGGGGCTGGTCACAGCCGCCGGGTCGATTCCGGCGGCGGCGGCCAGCAGTTGCACCAGACGCGTCTTGCCGGCCCCCAACGTCCCCCGTAAGCCGATCACCAAGTGCCGCGGTAAAGTCGTGTGCAGGGCGGCGGCGATCTGCTCCAGCCGCGGCAAATCGACCCGCTCCACCACCACTCGGCTCACGACTGACCCTCCGTTTCAACCGCCGTTCGGGGTTGCGCGGGGGCAGCCGTGCCCTGCGAGGAGGCCTGCGGCGCAGCGGGATCCCGGCGTTGGCCGTGGATGTAGCCGCTCGCCAGCATCCGTTTCAGTCCTCGCCCCTCACGACTCCACAGCCCCGTCCGTCCGATGAACTGGCCGACGCGAACCATCCCCAACTCTCGACCGCGGGCGGCGAACTTTTTCCAGTCCTGGGGCGAGAGGGCGAGGATCAGTTCGAAATCTTCGCCATCACCCAAGGCATGCTCCAGGGGCGTGCGTCCCGATTCCTGGGCGCGGGCAACGGCATCGAGATGGATCGGGATCGACTCCGGTTCGACCTCCGCGCCGACACCGCTGGCGGCGCAAAGCCGATCGAGGTCGAGCGAAAAGCCGTCGCTAATATCGATCGCCGCGTGTACCTCGACCTCGCCGCGCAGGGCGGCTACCAAGTCCAGTCGTGGCGTCGGTCGCAAGTGCCGCCCTTGCAGACTGCCGCCGATCGGTCCTGAGACGATCAGGCAATCACCCTCGCGCGCGCCGCTCCTCAGCCAAGCGCCACCGGTCGGGACCTGACCCAGCAGCGTGATCGTGACCGATAGCGGTCCGTCGTGGACGGACAAGTCGCCGCCAGCGATCGCGACTTGGTACGTTTCGGCCGCTTCCAGGATCCCCTCGTAGACCGCGGCGGCGGTCTCGGTCGCCTTGATCGCCGGCAAGGCCAGCGTCACCAGCGCCGCCGTCGGCCTTCCCCCCATCGCCGCGATGTCGCTGAGGTTGATCGCCATCGCCTTGAAACCGATATCGGCGGCCAAGTGTCGGTCGGCCAAGAAATCGACCTGATCGATGATCGAGTCGGTCGTCGCGACCAACTGGTGGTCGGGCTGAAGGTCCAAAATCGCGGCGTCGTCGCCGATGCCGATGGCGACCTGTGGCAAGCCGCGGACTCGCCCCTTCAACCACGCCAAAAAACTTTGTTCCACCTCAATTTCCTGTCGGTATGCGTTGCTCAGGCTGCTCTTGTTCCCAATCGTCGTGCAAAGGTATCGTCTCCCGCAAGCGGGTCCCCTGCGTTGACGGTTTTCCGCGGAAACCATGGGCTTGAACAGGCGGCATCGACGCGTCAGGGGCGGGCAAACAGAACAAGGATGATTCTGGGCGTGAACGATTTATCGAGCCAAACACCGGTTACGCCGCTGGAGCGATTGCGATTAATCCGCCAGGTGTTGGCGATCGAGGCGGCTGCGCTGACACGCCTGGCGAGCGATATCGGTCCCGAGTCGGTCGACGCCGCGGAACGGATCGCGGCCTGCCAGGGTTCGATCGTCATCACCGGGGTCGGCAAAGCTGGCTGGATCGGTCAAAAATGGGTCGCGACGCTCGGCAGCACGGGCAATCGCGCCCATTTTCTGCACCCTAGCGAAGCGGTACATGGCGATTTGGGCCGGGTCGGCGCCGATGATTTGGTGGTCGCTATTTCCAATAGTGGCCGCAGCGAAGAAGTCTTACGGATCGCCCCCTACCTGGCCAACCACAGCACGGGACTGATCGCGATCACCGGGTCGCCGTGCAATCCGCTCGCCGACTTGGCCGATTTGGTCGTCGCCGTCGGCCACCATGACGAAGCCGATCCGCTCGGTTTGGCACCCACGACCAGCACCACCGCGATCCTGGCCGTTTGCGATGCGATCGCGATGTTGGCCAGCCGCTTGGTCGGATTTGCGGCTCACGATTTCGCCCGACTGCACCCCGGCGGAAGCCTCGGTCATAAACTCGCCCCCGTCGACCGGTTGATGCGTCCACTCAGTCAATGCCGCATCGCCGCGGCGGAGGGAACGGTCCGCGAGACGATGGTCGCCGGTGGGATTGGCGTCCGCCGCACCGGCGCGGTGATGTTGGTCGATCGCCAGGGATTGTTGGCGGGGCTGTTCACCGACAGCGACCTGGCGCGGTTGCTCGAAAAGCGACTCGACGACTCATTGGACGGACCGATTGGCGCCGTGATGACGAGCCGCTTTCGCAAGGTCGAGTCGGGTTCCCTGCTGGTCGAGGCGATCGAAGTACTCAAGGACCAACGGATCAGCGAATTGCCGGTCGTCGATGCGCTCGGCAAGCCGATCGGGTTGCTCGACATCACCGATGTGCTCGCGGTCCAGGAAATCGCCGCGACGCAACCGTCCGGCGCTACCCGATCCCGTCGCCGCGCGGCCCAGCCGCCCGCGGCCGGGCTTGGAGCTGACGGCGTGGTTCGCATGGTCCCCAAGCGGAGGAGGGCCTGAGGCTTGGCACCTGAACCGCGCGACTCCGCCCCAGATCCGATCTTGGCGGCACCGATCCGACTGCTCCTCTCCGATGTCGACGGCGTGTTGACGGGAGGCGAATTGATTTTCGACTCCGCCGGGGTGGAAGCGAAGCAATTTCATGTCCGCGACGGGATGGGGATCAAGCTCTGGCAGACCGCCGGTTTCGGTTTCGGTTTGGTCAGTTCCCGCAACAGCCCCGTCGTCACCCGTCGCGCCGCCGAGCTGCGGATCCCGCACGTGCTTCAAGGCGTCGCGGACAAACTTCCCGCGGTCCGCGAATTGGCGCAGAAATTGAACGTAACGGCCGACCAGATCGCCTACATCGGCGACGACCTGCCCGACCTTCCGGTGATGGACTGGGTGGGGTTGGCGATCGCGCCGGTCGATGCCTGCCAGGACTGTTTGCATCGTGTCGACTGGATCACTCGCCTGCCGGGCGGCCGTGGCGCCGTCCGCGAGTTGATCGAGCGATTGATGCGCGGCAAATCGATCTGGGAGGAGTACGCGTCCGGCGTCACGGCTTGATTGCTCGCGCCCTCGCGGTTCCGCCGATGTTCCAGCGATTGAAGCAGTATCTGATGGCCTTGCTTGTGCTGAGCGCGGTGTGCGCGGTCTATCAGCTCACGTTCGTCGCGTGGCTGAAACCGGAACCGCTGCCGCCGCTTCAGTTCGCGACCGCGCCCGCCTTGCGGACCAACGAATCGCTCGGAAACTTGTTTCCCCCTGGGGCTTGGCAACTCGGCAACTGCAAGCGATTGCAAACGCGGGACGGGGCGTTGCTGTTCGAAAACTGGTCCCAGATCGGCGACGATCAGTGGAAGCTGTGGCCGATCACGGTCGTGCTGGGGCTCGAAAGCGATTCCCCCCTGATCCTCGACGCCCAGGAAGGGGCCGAGATCAAGTTCAGCGAATCGCTGGATGTGATGAGCGGTGGGGCGCCGCCGATCGAACGTGGGCGGATGATCGGCCAGGTCCGCATCCGCACGGTCGGCAAAGGTTTTCCCGGTGCCATTGGCGACGACACGGCGCCAGCGGAACAGCTGGAAATTCTGTCCAGCGACTTCGGGATCGATTACCGCAAGATCTGGACCACGCAGCCGATCATCGTGCGGATGGGTAACCTGCGTCTGGAAGGCCGTGACCTGACGCTGCATTTGGCGCCGATGGGCGGCTTCAAGCCCGGCAACGAAGACGGCCTGTCGATCCTCAATCGCATGGAATTGATCTACCTCGATCAGTTGGTCGTCCCCCTGCCGAACGGCGGTTTGTGGCGACTCGATTCCCGAGGCGAGTCGGGGCCAGCTGACGCAACCGGTTCCGGCAGCGCGGGCAATCAGGCCGCCGATCCCGGTTCTGGCACGCCTCCTGTCTCGATGGGGGGCACCGGTCCAAGTGGGACGGCACCGGCCGCGGGCCAACCGGTCACCGGGGTCAGCCAAGCCGTCCTGCGCTGCGCCGGCAGCGTCGAGTTTCTGTTCGCCTCCAACGAACTCATTCTGCGTGACCGCGTCCGTCTGGAACATCAGGTCGACCAGACCGTCGATGTCTTCGCCTGTGAAAAGCTGAAGCTGCAGTTCGCCGATCTGCTCAAGCCCCGGCGCCGCGCCGCGCCGCCAGCCCCCGGCTTGCCCGCCCCGCCGAATTCGCCGCCCCCGCGGGAAGAGATCGGCGATTTCCTATTGTCCCTGTTAGCCGAAGGTGAGCCGGCGATCATGCAGATGCCGAGCTTCGCCGCCGAGGTTTCGGCCGAAAAGATCGAGTTCGACGCGCGGTCCGGCCTGCTGCGCATGACCGGATCGGCGGGGGCGAGGATCAGTTACGCGGGCAACACCTGGCGATTCATGCAGGTCGCCTACCAATTGAACCCCAGCGATCCGACACAAATCGGCGCCTTCGATGCGCAAGGATCGGGGCTGGTCGAATTTTCGGGTGACCCCACGCTGCCGATCAAGCGTCTCCGCTGGACCGATGGCATCAAGTTGGACCAGCCCGACGCGCAAGGCCAATTCGGCCTGCGGATCGACGGGAATGTCACAGCGCTGATGAACGATGACGGGGAGTTCAGTTGCGATTCGGCGCTGCTGGTCTTGCAGGCCGGTGGCAAGCATCTGACCGGCCAGGATTGGCTTCGCTCGACACGTCCCAAACGATTCCAAGCGACCGGTCATGTGAACCTGCGATCGTCGATGGTCGAAGTCGCGACCCGCCTGTTGCGAATCTACTTCGAGTTCGGACCGGAAACGGAAGGGCCGCGTCAGCCCGTCCGGCAAGACGGCACCGCCACGGCCGATGCGAACGCCGAGCACCCGATCCGCCGTTGGGTTCGGCAACCTTGGAACCGTGGCGACTCCAAGTCCGCGGGGGTCGTCGGACAAACGGTCGGCGCGACCACCCCGGTCGTCGGCCCGCGGCCCACGATCCATGGCGACACGATCAGTGCCAAGCTGAATCTGGCTGGCGGCAATTTGACCACCACCGACCTGACGGTGGTCGGCAACGTGTCGCTGAAACACACGATCGACACGCCCTCCGGACCGCTCCCCACGGTATTGACCGGCGAGCAGTTGCAGCTCCGCGATACCGAAGGGGACGAGATCCTGCAGATCGGCAGCGGGCTCGATAGCCCCGCGAAGCTGAAAGTCGGGGACGGCTACTTCATCGGCCCGCTGATCCAAGTGCGCCTGGCTGACAACATCGTTTGGATCCGCGACGCGGGCGAGTTCCAAGTCCCGACGCAGATGCTGCCGCAAATGATCAGCGAGACGCCGCTGTTCCAGCCGCTCGGCGAGACGACACCGCCGACCCGCGGCGCGGCCGCGAAGCCGACCAACATCCGCTGGGTCTCGCCGCCGCGCTGTCGCTGGCGCGGCCAAATGCTGTTCGATGGCACCAAGATCGCGCTCACCGGCGGGATCGACGTTCGGGGTGCGGTGCTGGTTGGGGACGAACCGGAACTCTGGGATATCGATTTGGTGGGCGACCAGTTGCAAGTGTTGCTGAAACAGAACCTGCCGATGCGTCAATTCGATGCGGTCAAGTCCGCCGCGATCGATGTCGTCGGGGTCCTATCGTCCAGCGAACGGCCGCTGGTGATCACGGCCAACCAGTTGACCGAGGCCGGTGTCCGCAAGGCTCGACACGTGCTGACCACTCCCGAATTGACATTCCGACCCGAGACCTCGACCGTCGTCGGCGTCGGCCCCGGTTGGTACCGCGCTTGGATGCAGACCGAACAGTCGCCGTTGGCATCCGTTGTCACCAGCGACGGGTTCCGCCCCGCCGACGAATCGCTGGTCGGCCTGCATTTGGCCTTCCGCGACTCGTTGCAGGCAAATGTCACCAACCAAAGCCTGGAGTTCGTCGGCAATGTGCGGATCGCCAGCCGACCGGTGGTGGGCTGGGACGATCGCATCGATGCCGAGCTGGTGGAGGGATTGCGGCTGGGCGAATCGACGCTCGACTGCGAACGCCTGCGGCTGGGGATCGATCCCAACCGCTCGCGACGGCTGATCAACACCGCGTGGGAAATGGAAGCGACCGGCCGGGTCATCTTCCAGACCCGCAACGACAAGGGGTTGTTCAGCGGCCAGGCGCAGCGTGCCTCCTACACGGCGGCCAAGGATGTCTTCTTGATCGAAGGCGAACCGGGCTATGGCGCGACGCTGAACCAGACGTTACCAACGGGCGCGGCGGGCATGAACGTGGCGGTCAAGCGGATGAGCGTCAACACGCGAACGATGGAAGTGCTCAACGTCGAGTTCGAACGATTGCAACTCGGGACGTTGCCGGGACTGTCGCGATGAGTTTCAATTCGGGAAGCGGACATGCGATCGCCGCCTCGCGTGATTGGTGCGAGTTTCGCTCTTGTTTCTCGGAATCCGGTTTGACTACGCTCCCCTCATCCAGTTCGGTCAATCGACTGATGCTGCTGACCGTGACCGTTGCCCTCGCCCTGCCGCTGGGGGTGGCGACTCGTCTGCAGCCCAGCGCGAGTGGACTGGGCACACACCAACAACTCGGCCTGCCGCCTTGCACGTTGCGTTTGATCTGGGGAATGCGTTGTCCGTCCTGCGGCATGACGACCTCCTGGGCTCATGCCGTGCGGGGTCAGTGGTCCGAGGGGTTCAACGCCAACGTCGGCGGCATGCTGCTGGCGTTGGGTGACGGGATCGCCATCGCGGTCATGTCCGCGGCAACCTGGTCGGGCCGATGGCCTCATCGGGGATGGTTGGTCGCGGCCGCATGGGGAATGGTTTTGATTTGGACGATCCTGATCGCCCAGTGGGCCTATCGGCTCCTCGGGTGATCTTCGATCTTCGGCCGAAGCGCACGCAAAAAGGATTTCGCGATGAGCCTTCCCGCTGTTTCTCCTCATTCGATCGGCCCCACGGGCGGGCTATCGGACCCCAATTCGCCGCCTTCCGCGTTCCGGATGGGTCGGCGACGTTTTGCCTTGTTCAGCCTCCTGGCTCTCGGCCTGGGGACGCAGCCCGGCTGCTTGGGCCTGGCGGCGAACTTGGTGAACGTCGTCCGCGGCTACACCGTCGAACCGGAATACCCGGGACTCGAAGGGAAACGCGTGGCGATCGTCACCGTCACGGACAGCAGCCAGTACAGCGATGACGCCTCGGCCCGCATCCTCAGCCGCCGGGTCTCCGAAATCCTCTCCACGGAGCTGAGCAAAAAGAAAGTCTCGCTCGTCCGCGAAGATGAAGTACACCAATGGCGCGACCGCAATGGCTGGGATGCGATCGAGTTCCTCGACATCGGCCGCGGCGTGAAGGCCGACAAGGTGATCGGGATCGAGATGGTCGGGCTACGGCTGCGCGATGGCGCGACGCTGTATCGCGGTCGCGCTGGCGTGATGGTCACGGTCTATGACGTCGCCGAAGGGACGGTCGAGTTTCGCAAGAACCTGGAAGAGTTCACTTATCCCAAGTCGGCGGGGATGTACACCACCGAAACCACCGAATCGAAGTTCCGCAACCTCTACCTGGGAGTCCTCGCCTCCACCATCGCGCGGAGCTTCCACGGGTACGATCATAGCGACACTGTCGCTATGGATGCGGCGATCGTGAGCCAGTGAGCCGGCGCTCAATCGGCAAGTTCCACGACGACGCCGGCAGGCCCGGCGTTGATGATCGGGGTCGAACCGACTTCGACACGTTTGCCCCAGTCGCTGTGGATGTGACCGCAGACGACCAGTCCCAACGGCTTCGTGTCGACTAGGCGTCGGATCGCTTCGCTCCCGCGGATCCTTCCCGACGAGTCATGATCGACCGTATCGAGCGGCGGTGAATGGACGACCAGGACCGCCCCGGCGGGACAACCGGCCAGCAACTTCGTCCCATCCGCTTCGCTAAAGTCGTAGCTCCAGGCCCCGAATGGCGTCTCAGGGATGCCCCCGCCGACACCCCAAAACGATCGCCCCTGAATCTCGCACCCCGTGCCGTGCAACACCCGGGCGGATTGCCAAACCTTCGCCGCCTCGCGGAGCTCCTCATAGGTCTCGCCGTTCCCGGGGACCAACACCGCCGGAACCGCGATCTCCGCGAGCACGCCGAGGGTCTCTTCCAGCCCCTGGTGCCGGATCGAAAAATCGCCGGCGCCGATCACCACATCCACCTCTTTCGCCTGCCGGACCAGACTCGCGGCGGCCTCCAAATCGCAGTGCAAATCGCTGAACAACAACAGTTTCATAGCCGATTCCGAAAAAACGAAGGTCTCGATTCTAAAGCGGGTCGCGAACCGATGCCCGCGTCCCAATGCCAGTCCCGTGCGATACGCATTGTCGTCTGATCAAGCCTGTGGCGGACCCGAATGCAAATTCGTGCCCAACGCGGCCAGCGCGACCAAAATCACGGCGGCCGTTTCGATGCGATAGATCCGCTCGCCCAGATCGATCGCTTGCCAACCCGCCCCAACGGCCTCGCCGACCTCGCCCTCGGTGAACCCGCCCTCCGGGCCGATGGCGATCCGGACCAGCGGCCGCGGCGATACCGGGTCGGTCGTCGAATTTGCCGTCTGGGGCGAGGCTTCAGGGGATCCCATCGCTGCCGCGCGGAGCGGTGCGGTCAGCGTCCCGTCGATCGTCTGGCCGCCGGGGTGCGCCAGCCATGACTCGCAAGGCCGCTCAAGGGGTTCGCGCGACCACTGAGCCCAGGGCGTCGGGGCGGCGATCTTCAGCAGGCGGTTACGTCCCGATTGCTTGCAGGCCTCGATTACCGAGCGGCCCCACTTTTTGACCGCCGCTTCCGACAAGTCCCACGGCGAGCGTTCGCAGGCCAAGGGGATCAGTTGATCGACACCCATCTCGGTCAGTCGCTCGACCAGTTCCCGTGAACGGTCCCCCTTGGGCATCGCGACCCCGATCCGGATCTCACAGCGATTGTCGCGTGGCAACAACAGGGCGGCCTCGGCAGCGCACTGGACCTCGCGTTTGCTGACCGAACGCAACTCGGCTGACGCTTGGTGTCCTTGGCCATCGAACAGCGTCACCCGCTCCCCGACTTTGGCTCGCATGACCGTGGCGGCGTGATGCGCCTCCACATCCGGCAGCCACACCGGCCCGCCAGCCAAGGGTAATTCGGGAACGAAATAACGTACGGTCACAGGGGCACGGGATTGCGTGGGCACGGAGGGGCTGGAGACGATCCGACGTCACGGTCGCGGTCACGCGGACAAATCCGGCAGATCGGGAACAGCTCAAGCGTCCGCCGGATCGCCGACGATTCTAATGCTCGCGTGCCGAATCCGCGACGTCACGACGAGTGTCCTATCCATGACGGACTCATGAATACCTTGCACTACTGGAAGCTGCGACACCACCCCTTTGCGCCCCCAAGCGCTGAGGAAGGCTATCAGGGCTTCTTCGCCGGCTTACCCCAGCGTCGCGCGACCGCAGAGCTTGCCCGACTGTTTCGATCGGATCAACGGGCCGCGATTTTGATCGCCGATTTCGGTTGCGGCACCAGCTCCCTGCTCCGTTGGCTCTCGGCCACCTCAGGGATCGACAACTCGGCGGTGCAAGCGGTTCTGACCAGCGGGCCGGCCGCTTCCCCGCCGGTCGCGGTGATGCGGTTGGCGGCTGAACTGGGCCTCGATCCGTTCGCTAGTGACCCGGCCGCCGCCGTTGACGCCGCCTTTGCCGCCGCGTCGCGGAATCAGATCCGACCGCTCTGGCTGATCGATCGCGCGGATGTGCCGACGGCCCACATCGCCTCCCAAGTGCTCATCCGCCACCCCCAAATGCGGGCCGTGTTGGCCGCGTCTCCCGGATTTGCCGGCCGGATCGCCAACACGCTCCCCTCGGACACGCGACGGATCGTTCTGGAACCGTTCTCGCTCGCCGATACCATCGCCTTCGTTCGGCATGGGCTCGCTCGGGCCGAAGGACGACTCGATCTGTTCCAGACCTCGGCGTTGGAAGTCCTGCACGCGGCCTCGCGGGGACATGTCGCCTCCATCGCCGACCTCGCCCTGCGAGCGCTGGAGGTGGCCGCCGCTGCCGGTTCTCGGCAGGTTACTTCGCATGACATTACGGCGGCCCAGCGACAGCACGCACGGGCGGCCTGAGCCGGCGAATGCCACGGCGACTTCCGCGGATACAATGGGCTGATCGAGTCAGTCGGTCTGCCCGCAAGCGGGCAAGCCATCGGCCCATCACCGCGACGCCCGGTTCATGTCCAAACGCCACCAGATGACGATCAGCGACTACGCCGTGATGGCGGTCTGCCCGTCGTTGATCGTGTTGCTACTCAGCAGTTTGGTCTACTTCCTGATCCTCTGCGCCTATCAAGGCACCTACTCCGGCCGGATCGGCTACATCTGGTTCATGTTCATCCTGGGCGCGGTCAACATCGCCCGTCTGTCGATCGAAGAGAGCCGCAAGTACACGCTGGTCTACTCCGCGGCCTTGGGGCTGGCGACGTTCTTCGTCTTGTCGCGATTCCAATCGATCTCCGGCCCGGCCGCCGCGTTCGCGCCGTTCGTGAATGCCTTCTTGATCGGCGTCGTCTGGCTGCTCGCCGACCGCATCACGTACGACTGCACCCTGATCGACGATGACGACGATGCCAGCGGTCAAGGGTTATTGGACGGACTGTCACGCCCCCGAGACGAGCCGCGGGACGAACTAGCGGACTCTACCCAGAGTCTTACCAATTCGCAGGGAAACAACCCGGGCGAGTCGCTCGGCGCGGGCAACAACCAAACTAGCGAACTCCCGACCGCGGCTCGCAAACAAAAACGAAAGCGGCGTCCGCCCCAACCCGGCCGTACGGTGCTCTGGCTGACCGCGGCGGCCCTCCCGCTCTTCGGCTTCGGTCAAGCCGCGCTCCGTTCGGACCCCGCGGCGATCTCCTCGGCCAGCCGCGCCTTGGCCGTCTATCTGTTCGCCACGCTGTCGCTGTTGGTTGCCACCAGCTTTCTCGGTGTCCGCCGCTACCTTCGCCAACGAGGCGTCGCCATGCCCAGGGATGTATCGACCGCCTGGTTGGGCGGCGGCATTGCCCTGGTCGCCTTGATCCTGGGTGTCAGCTTTCTGCTTCCCCAACCCGGCAAGTTGCTGGCGGACTTGAAGTTACCCAGCAGCATCGAGTCGCCGGATTGGCTAACGCCCAGTCGTCTCGGCTGGGGTTCCGAGACCGCCAAACCCTCCGCCCAGGCCGCCGGCGCGAATCCTTCCGAAGCCCCCGCGGACACATCGCCCGAGTCCGGCCCAGGAGACGCCACCGCAGGCCAAACCGCGACTCAGCCGGCGGGGCAGGGTGCCAGCCAGTCAGGCCAGTCAGGCCAGTCNNACGCTGCCGCTGAACCGGGCAAGTCTGGGGCGGCCGCCGAGCCTGCCAAGTCTGGGGCGGCCGGTCAGCCTCAGCAAGCGGACAGCTCAGGCCAGTCAAGCGAATCCGGTCAGCCGGGCCAGGCGAAACCGCCTGCATCTTCGGGCCAGGCGAGCACACCGAGCCCGCAGGGTTCACCACCTTCCGGCCAGTCGGGTCAAACAAGCCAGTCGAACCCGCCAACGCAACAGGTCGATCCTCAGCCTGCCGATCCGTCGGCTGGCGATTCCAAGCCGACCAGCTCGCCGAGCGAGTCCGCCCAGGGCGCAGCGGGTGAGCCCCAGCCGACCGGCTCAGATCGCGCCGAAACGGCCGAAACGGAGCGGCGCCCGGACGCTGAGAGTTCGGCGGATCAGACCACATCCGATTCGGCAGACCCACCGCAGGCTGAAGCAACCGCTGCCCCACCTCCGCAATCCGCCCCCCCGCGCCTGAACCTCCCTTCACTTTCGGGCCTGATCAAGGCGCTGATCTACTTTGTCCTGCTCGCGATCGTTGCCGCCTTCCTTTGGATCCACCGTGACGCCATTGCCGATTTTTGGCGGCGTCTCCAGGCCTGGTTAGCCGGCAAGCCCGCCCCGCCAGCCGCGACTGCTACGTCCGCCGAGCCCACCGCGCCACCGCTCACCCAGCGGCCCTTCGCTTCGTTTTCCAACCCCTTGGTTGCGGGGGCCGATCCGCGCCGCGCGGTGATCGAAACGTTTCAGGCCGCCGAAGCCTGGTTTGGTGAACACGGCCAACCCCGCAAGCGAGACGAGACGCCCCACGAATACGCTCGGCGGTTGCAAACCGCCAACAGCGGCGATCGCCAGGCGGTCGAGCATTTGTCGGCCGCCTACAATCGCGTCGTCTACGGAGGAGAACGACCGAGCCGCCAAGACTTGCAGCACGTGCAGCAGCTCTGGCAAACCGTCTTCCACGCCCGCTGACAGACTGACCCAGGCGCGTCAGCTGTCCCGAACGCCAGCCGCCGTCGCCTAGTCTCGTCCGCTGCTCCCTCCTCTCCCACATCGTCTCTCAAGCCACTCGATCACCGGTTTCCACGAGAAAAGGCGTTCGGTACGGGGTTGACTCGAGAACCGGCAGAACATTAGTGACCAGTTCGTCACAAGCGGAAACAGGTCGATTAAGTGCCGTCGGCAGGACCTCTAGGTTAAGAGACCACCACCTCGGGCAACGACAATTCGCTTCAAACTGCCAGCCCTTGCCGATCCTGGTTCGTCGCCTGGTCGTCATGGTCCTCAGTTAGCTTTGGAGACAATCCAGCATGTGTGTTACCGTGATTCCCTACGGAATGCTCAAACGGCGTTTCGCGAAGCTTCGCGAGCAGTTCGCGCTACCGTTGCCAGAAACCCCAGAAACGGCGGCGGAACGGATCCCCGTGAACGAACTCGGCCCTGATGATCACCTGATCCTGTTCGCCACGTCCCAAGCTTTTTCGGCCGATCACCGCGACGTCCGTTGTCGGGTATCGATCCTGTTGAGAGAACCGCCGAGCATCCAGCGACGATATTACCGATTTCTCCGCTACTTCGGCGGGCGCTATCATCGCATTCTGACCCACAACTCATGGATGTTGCAGCATTGTCCCAACGCCGTCTTCGTTCCACATGGGGGAAGTTCTCTAGAGAGGCCATTTCCGTCGGATTGCACCAAAGACCGCTTGGTTTCGCTGATCGCGTCTCGGAAACGGACCACTCAAGGCCAAGCCTTGCGTCATCGGATCGCCGATTGGGCGATTCAGTCCAAACTGGATCTGAATCGCTACGGGTATGCCTATCAACCGCTGGAAAATAAGGCCGACGGCCACTCGCGCTACATGTTTTCGGTCGTGATCGAGAACTGTCGTGAGCCAGGCTATTTCTCCGAAAAGCTGATCGATAGTCTGCTGTGCCAAAGCATCCCGATATACTGGGGCGCGCCCGACGTTTCCCACTTTTTTGATCCTCGTGGGCTGATCATTTGCCGAACCGAAGCAGACATCCGGTCTGCCGTTGCCAATGCCACGGAAGCCGAGTTTGCGAGACGACTGCCGTTCCTGCTAGAGAACCGCAAGCGAGCCTTGCAGTACGCAGACTGGACGCGCCCCATCCCAGAGATTTTCCGCAGCGAGGAGCTTGGCCGATCCGCCGCTCACCCGACACCCCTAAGGATCGCGGCATAAAGCTCGGTTTGAGCTGTCGGCAAGGGATTTGCGTATAGCCTGCTGCGGGTCACGGCGATCGGCCCTGACCTGCCGATAGCCGCAGGTTCAACCGCCGCCCCGGATCGCTGGAGCGGGAATCAGGGAGACCAATCCCGCGGCAAGCTCAGCGACCAGACTTCGGCCGACAAGGGCTGCGCGTGCCCGCCCGCCACCCAGAGCTTGTCATGCAACACGAACGCCGAGTGCTCGTGCCGCGCCTTCCAAACCTCCGCAGCCTCCAGTCGCTGCCAGTCCTTGCCATCCGCGGAATGCCAGACATCACCGACGTTGCCGGTCGCTTGCGACCAGCCGCCCAGCACCCACATCCGACCACGGTAAACGGCCGCGGAAAACCAGAGCCGCGCTGACCATGGGGCCGATTCGGTTTCGAGCACCCAGTTCAGCCCATCGGCAGAC
This sequence comes from Planctomycetaceae bacterium UBA6172, assembly GCA_002422955.1. Taxonomy (GTDB): domain Bacteria; phylum Planctomycetota; class Planctomycetia; order Pirellulales; family Pirellulaceae; genus UBA6163. The sequence goes on along the minus strand of DITY01000081.1, from coordinate 548 downwards.
GACCAGACGTCATTCTTAGCAAGGTGCTCCGGCACGTAATTGCCGCCCCCCATGACGTAGATCCGATCGTTCAGCACGACCGCCTGGTGATAGGCCCTCGGCGACCAGGGCGCGGCCGCCGTCACCAACTCCCAGTCCCGCCCGCTGACCGAGGACCAGACGTCGTTCTTGAGGCTGGCCGCGTCGCCGAAGTAATAATTCTCGCTGCCACCCAGCACCCAGATGCGGTCTCGAAACTCGACCGCGGCTCCGGCCAGGCGGGGCGTCCAGCCGGCGGACGGGGTGACTAGCTCCCAATTCGCCCCGTCGGTCGACGACCAGACCTGATTGCTCGCGGAATGCCCCGGCAGGCGGCCGTTATACCACCCCCCGAGCAGCCACATTTTGCCAGCGAACGTGGTGTTCATCGGCAAGTCGCTATGCAGCCACGGCGCGGCCGGAGTCACCCGCGTCCAAGCCTTCCCATCCGCCGATGACCACACGTCGCGGGGCGGCGGCGAAAAGGAGTCAAACCAACCTCCCCCGATCCAGAGTTTCCCGTCAAACGC
>DITY01000050.1 GCA_002422955.1 Planctomycetaceae bacterium UBA6172 | reverse complement strand
ACGCGAGCACCTTCTTCAGGTTATGAAAGATTTCGACACCGGCACGCAGCGCGTCGCTGAAGCGATCGAAGCCCAGCGGCATGACCATGAACTCTTGCACGTCGACGGAGTTATCCGCGTGTTGGCCCCCGTTGACGATGTTCATCATCGGCGCGGGCAACAACCGGGCACCGACACCGCCCAGGTAGCGATACAGCGGTTGGCCGGTGGCATCGGCGGCGGCGTGAGCAGTCGCCAAGGAGACCCCGAGGATCGCGTTCGCGCCGAGGTTCTTTTTGTTGGGCGTGCCGTCGATGTCGATCATCGCATGGTCGATCGCGGCCTGGTCGAGCGCGTTCATGCCGACCAAGGCGTCCGACAGCATGCCGTTGACGTTGGCGACGGCTTTGTTGACGCCCTTGCCCATGAACACCGACTTATCGCCGTCGCGGAGTTCCCAGGCTTCGTGAATCCCCGTGCTCGCGCCGCTGGGAACACAGGCTCGCCCGAGACTGCCGTCGGACAGTTGGACTTCGCACTCGATGGTCGGGTTGCCGCGGCTGTCCAAAATTTGGCGGGCGTGAATCGATTCGATCAGTGTCATCTGGAAACGGTCCTGGTTAGTGAGAGTGCCGTGGGGTGGTTGACGTTGTCTGGTGTTCGACCTGGCCTGCGGACCGCGGGGCGTGTCCGCGAGCTGGCGGGCGATGCCCAGGATCGGTTCGGACTGCGGGATTCCGGCGTTCTCGGAGTTCTCGCGCCGCCGACCCGTTGGACAAACCATCGGCATTCTGTCCAATATGGCGGCCAATGACCAGGCGACTGCCGGGCGGTTTGCCCCGCGGCCGAGGCTGGCGCCCGCCCTGAATCACCCCAACCCCGCGTCCCCCCAGAACCAGATGTTTACCGGCTTGGTCGAAACGATGGGCAGATTGGTCGACCGGATCGATCAACCCCCAGGGCAACGGTTGCGAATCGACGTCGGCGATGCGATCGCCCGGGACGCCGCGATCGGCGACAGCATCTGCTGCTCTGGCTGCTGCCTGACGGTCATCGCCGCATCGGGCACGACGCTCGATTTCGAAGCGGGCGAGGAGACGCTCGCCCGGACCAACCTCGGCCGACTCCGCCCGGGCGACCCGATCAACCTGGAGCGTTCCCTGCCCACGGGTGGGCGACTGGGCGGGCATTATGTCAGCGGCCATGTCGACGCCTTGGCCGAACTGCTGAGGGTCGAGCCCGATCCGCCCTGGGCCAAGCTGTGGTTCCGCGTGCCCCATCCGTGGGCCGCGCAGATCGCCTCCAAAGGAAGTGTGGCGTTGGACGGTGTCAGCCTGACCGTGGTCGACGTCGTGGGCAACGATTTCAGCGTCGCCTTGATCCCGCACACCCTGGCCGTCACCACGCTGGGCGTCCGGCAACCCGGCGACCGCATCAACCTGGAAACCGACATCTTGGCCAAATACATCGAACGTCAACTGGAGGCTCGCGGCTTATGGCCGAGCGACAAACCGGCCGATTCCTAGCCAACCGCTTGGCCGCGGCCGGGCTGAAACCGCAGCACCATTTCGGCCAAAACTTCCTGATCGATTTGAACCTGGTCGAACTGATCGTACGCACCGCGGGGCTCAGTAAAACCGACGTGGTGCTAGAGATCGGGACCGGGGCCGGTTCGATGACCCGCTTGTTGGCCGAACAGGCCGGCGCGGTGATCTCGGCGGAAATCGATCAGCACCTATTCGCGCTGGCGACGGCCGAGTTGGAAGGCTGCGACAACGTCGAACTGATCCTGGGCGACGCGTTGAAGAGCAAGCACACGCTCAAGCCCGAACTGATGGACGCCGTCCGCCGCAAGATGACCGACATCGGCCCACAGGCTCGCTTCTTGCTCGTCGCCAACCTGCCTTACAACGTGGCGACGCCGATCATCAGCAATCTGCTGCATGAGACCCCGATGCCGGCGATGATGGTGGTGACGATCCAGAAAGAATTGGCCGACCGGCTGGTCGCCGCCCCCGCGACCAAAGACTACGGCGCGTTGAGCGTCTGGGTGCAGACGATCTGCCGCTCCGAGACCGTCCGCGTCTTGCAACCGAGCGTCTTTTGGCCGCGGCCCAATGTCCAGTCGGCCATCGTGCGGATCGACACGGATCCGGCAAAACGGGCTGCGATCCCCGAGCCGAAGGCCTTTCATGAAACCTTGCGGGCGTTGTTTTTCCACCGCCGCAAATTTCTCCGCAGCGTCGTGATCAGCGCGATGAAGGAACAGCTGGACAAGGCGAACGTCGATCGCGTCTTGCAACAGCTCGGCTTCGACAGCCAAGCGCGGGTCGAGGAATTGTCACCTACCGAAATCAGCCGCCTGATCGAGGGGCTGCGGTTGGCGACCGCCGCGTCCGCGCCGGTCTACAGGCCCGTCGCCGAAACGACGGATGCCGATAACGAAGAATCCCGCGACACGGAATCCGGCGGCGCGGATTCCTGAGACGCCGATTCCTCAGCGAACATCGGCCGGCAAGGTCACTCCATCGCCGCTTCGTTCCACTTGAACCCGGTCCGCTTGTCGAGCTGTTCGTAGTAGCCGTCACGGACGCGAACCGCTTCTTCCACGGCTAGCGACGAGGCCTGGAACCGCTGGACGAGTTGCGAGAACCGCGCGTATAGCTCTTCCGTCGAGGGCGAGAACTCGGTCGGTCGGACCAAGTAAAACACCGACTCCGAAGCGTTGGGGGCGACACCCCACTGATTCCGCTCGCCGCTGAAGACCTGGCGCATGAACGACTCGCCAACATTGTCCAGCTCGGGCACGTTCCCCATGAAGGCCTGCATCCCGAAACCGAACGAGTTCATCCAGGAGAACGGGCCGAGATTCTCGAACAGCAGGGCGGTCTGATTCTCGGGGATCAATTCGCGGACCGGCTTTTCGGACTTGTTGAACTCCGCCGACAATTTCTCGGCCTTTGCCTGGGCGAGCTTGCGGGCCTCCGCGAACCGGATCGCGGCGATGACTTCGTCACGGGCTTCGTCGAGCGTCGGGATCGACGCGTCACGCTGTTCGGTCTTCCACGAAACGAACGAAATGGCCGCTTGGTCATCGACGGTGCGTACGGCCGAGAACAGCGGCGGCTGCTCGACGTACATCGTCTGCAGGAAGCCGTTGCCGCGTTGCATGCCGGTGCCGACTCCGAACGAGCGTGCGACCGGGAGATCTTGAACCTGACGGGCGTCGACCATGCCGGTTTCGGAGTGGGTCATGCCGAGACTTTCGGCGAGCTGCTTCAGGTCGGGACGCTGCGGCATCTTGCTCTCATCGCTACCCGCGATCGCGCGGCCGTTGAAGTAGGTCCGCATCGCCCGGTCGACTTCGGTGATCGCTTTGTCGAGCTTCTCCCGGGCCGGCGGCAGGGCTAGCGAACGGGCGATTTCGTCACGGACGTCTTCGAAAGAACGGATCTTGGGGGCAGCCGGTTCCTCGGCGGGCGGGGCTGGCTCCGCGGGCGGCTCGGTCGGGGCCGGATTCTCGGTCGGCTCGACGGGAGCTGGCTCAGCGGGAGTCGTCGGCTCGGCGGGAGCAGGCTCGGCCGGTGTCGCGGGCTCGGCCGGTGTCGCGGGCTCGGCGGGAGCTGGATCGGCGGGAGCTGGATCGGCGGGAGCTGGATCGGCAGGAGCTGGATCGGCAGGAGCGTCTGGGGCTGGCTCGGCCGGCGCCGCGGGCTCAGTCGGCGTTGGCTCGGCGGGCGGCTGGCTCGGTTCGGCGGGCGTTTCCGTTTCTTCTTGAGCCCGCGCGGCCACGAGCAGAATCGCCTTGTCAGCCGGCAGCTGGCGGCTGCTCTGGTCTGGGGTGGCCGGTTCGGCAGGTGCCGGTTCTTCGGCTGGGGCAGCGGGCTCAGCCGGCACCGCGGGCTCAGCCGGCACCGCGGGCTCTGCCGGCACCGCGGGCTCTGCCGGAGCCGGCTCGGCGGGAGTCGCCGGCTCGGCAGGCGAGGCCGGCTCGGCGGGCGTGGTCGGCTCAGGCGTGGTCGGCTCAGGCGTGGTCGGCTCGGCGGGGGCCGGTTCCGCGGGATCAGCGGGAGACGGCTCGGCGGGATCCGCGGCGGCTGGTTCAGCTGCTTCAGCTGCTTCAGCTGGGTCCGCGGGCGTAGCCGGGTCCGTTGGGGCGGGCTCATCGGGCGGCAGCTCGGGCATCTTGAAATCGCCGCCGTCGAGCCGGCGCTGGTATTCCGCCCGCAGCTGTTCTTCGGTCAGCGTCGCGACTTCGCGTCCGATGAACTCTTCCAAGGAGCCGGAGAGGACTTCGAAGTTCGCGACGTAGGGGCGTCGGAAAGCCGGCAGCGGCGATTGTTCGTCCGGGAAGCGTTCCTTGCCCTCGTTGTAGACGCGGTCCATTTCCTGCTTCGACGGCTTGTCCGAGGTCTCGCTGACAAAATCGGCGACATTGACGGCGAAGGCATCGATGGTCGCCCGGCGATTCAGCCGCAGGAACAGGTCCCACTGCTGCGCGGGGGTCACGATCGGACGGCCTTCGATGGCCAGGCCCGACATCGCCTGCCGCTGGAAGGCTTCGGCGAGCAGTTGGGTCCGCAGCTGTTCGTAGAGCTGGAACTGTCCCATCTGGTTCCGCGTCGCCTGCTTCAACACGCCGTTGATCTCGGCGTCGCTGAGCCGGCCGTCGGTGTAGGCGGTCAACCAGCTGCGGATCGCGGTGTCATCGAGATCGAGGCCCGACTTTTTCGCTTCCGCGGCGAACATCATCGTCCGCACGCTGGCCTGATCGCTGGGCTGGGAATTGATCCCCAGATTGACGATCTGCTTGGTCTGTTCGTTGTACTGAAAATTGCTGACTTTGGGACTACCGCCGCGGCCGATGGTGACCTCCGCCAACTGGCTGAGGAACTGCGCGGTCATGTAGTGGGCACGGGTGAAGTACCCGACTTTATTGGCGTCATACTCCCCGCCGTCGTAGCTCGCCAGGCGAGTGTCCGAGCCCGCCATGCCGGCACTGCGCTGCTGGTACATCGCGATCGACGGCAAAACCACGAACGAAAACAGCGCCAGCAACGTCAGAAAAACCATCAATGGCTTGAGGTTGCGGCGGAACAGCTCGAAGGGGCTGCTGCTCATGGCGATCCGTATGGGGGCTGGAGGGGGTAGTCGATTAGCCGGCGGGTTTCCGCCCCGCGCGGTGTCTCGAATCAAGATTGGCCACCACCCAGATCGCCGGGGTTCCGCGATCCCGAACGGCGGGAAGACGTTTCAACAGTCTTGACAAGAGCGAGAATGCTTCCAACGCTCTTGACATCCGGTTTCGGTTGGGTGGACCCGAAAGAGTAACGCCCGGCAAAACAGAGGGTCAAGCCGGATTGACGCATTCCGGTCCCCGCCGACGCGGGCCGAGGACCGGTTTGACGCCTCCGCCCGACACCGCGGCGGGAGCCCTGGCCCTTCCCGACCGCACCGACAGCACGCAATATTCCGCATCCCCGCAGTCCTTTCACGGCATTAAAAGTTCATGGCGAAGTCAACGGGCAAGAGTTTGGTCATTGTCGAATCGCCCGCGAAGGCGAAGACGATTTCCAAGTTTTTGGGCAGCGGGTACCAAGTCGAAGCGAGCATCGGTCACGTCCGTGACCTGCCGCGGAACCGCGCCGACATGCCCGAAGAGCTCAAACGCGAACCGTGGGCCTACCTGGCGGTCAACGTCGACGAGGACTTTCAGCCGATCTACGTCGTTCCCGACGACAAGAAAAAGCAGGTCTCGAAACTCAAGCAGGCGCTCAAGGACGCGGACAACCTGTATCTGGCGACGGACGAAGACCGCGAGGGCGAGGCGATTTCCTGGCACCTGTTCGAATTGCTCAAGCCCAAGGTCCCGGTCCATCGCTTGGTGTTTCACGAAATCACCAAGGAAGCGATCCAGAAGGCCCTCGCTTCGCCTCGTCAGATCGACCAAGGCCTGGTCCAGGCCCAAGAAACGCGGCGAATCCTCGACCGTCTCTACGGCTATGACGTTTCGGCGTTGCTTTGGAAAATCGTCGGTGGCGGGCTGTCGGCCGGACGCGTTCAGAGCGTCGCGGTGCGGCTGATCGTCCAGCGGGAACGCGAACGGATCGCCTTCCGCAGCGCCTCGTATTGGGACCTCGAGGCGGTGTTCAAAACCTCCACCGGCGAATCGTTCTCGGCGACGCTGGCCGAGGCCGACGGCAAGAAACTCCCCTCCGGCAAGGACTTCGATTCCACGACCGGCAAACTGAAGAATCCCGAACTGCGACTGCTCGACGAGGCCGCGGCGGCGGCCTTGGCCCAACGGCTGCGCGGCGCCGAGTTCCGCGTCACCGGAATCGAGATCAAGCCTTTTACCGAACGCCCTCGGGCCCCCTTCACGACCAGCACGCTGCAGCAGGAGGCCAACCGCAAGTTCGGCTTCACCGCGAAACGGACGATGCAGGCGGCGCAGCGGCTGTACGAAAACGGCTACATCACCTACATGCGTACCGACAGCACGACGCTGAGCCAAGAGGCGATCGGCGCGGCCCGGGAATTGGTCAAAACGGTCTATGGCAACGATTTCCTCAGCCCCGAAGTTCGCGTCTATGCCAAAAAGGTCAAGAACGCGCAGGAAGCTCACGAGGCGATCCGCCCCGCCGGCACCCCGTTCCGCCTCCCCTCGGCACTCCGCGGCGAATTGGACGGAGATCAGTTCCGCCTGTTCGAAATGATCTGGAAGCGGACGATCGCCTGCCAAATGGCCGACGCTCGCAAGCAGCGGATGACGGTGACGGTCCAGGGAGGTGGGGCGACGTTCACAGCCAGCGGCACGAGCATCGAGTTCGAAGGGTTTTTGCGGGCCTATGTCGAAGGCAGCGACGACCCCAGCGCCGAATTGGCTGACAAGGAAACCTACCTGCCGAACGTCCGCCGCGACGAGATGCTGATCGGCGAACGGATCGACCCCAAGGGCCACACCACCCAGCCGCCGGCCCGCTACAGCGAAGCGTCGCTGACCCGCGCCTTGGAAGAGAAGGGAATCGGCCGACCGAGCACCTACGCATCGATCATCGAGACGGTCCAGGCCCGCAATTACGTCTACAAGAAGGGAAATGCTCTGGTCCCGAGTTGGACCGCGTTCCTCGTCATCCGCGTGATGGAGGAGCATTTCAAGGAACTGGTCGATTACGAGTTCACCGCCCAGATGGAGGATTTCCTCGATTCGATCAGCCGCAAGGAAGCCGAGTCCTCGACCTACCTCCGCGAGTTCTATTTCGGCAGCCCCGCCTCCGAACGCGAGGGCCGCCTCGGGCTCAAGCCGCGGTTGGAAGGGGCCTCGATCAAGCCGTTGGAGATGGCCCGGTTCGCCCTCGGCAATCCGAACACCCCCGAAAATCCCGAAGAGGTCTTCGTGCGTGTGGGCAAGTTTGGCCCGAGCGTCGAGCAGGGTGAGCGGCGGGTCAGCGTCCCGGAAGATCTGGCCCCCGACGAATTGACGCTCGAAGTCGCGATGGAATTGCTCGCGTCCGGCGAGCGTCAGAACGAACCGCTCGGCAACCACCCCGTCACCGGCCAACCGATCTTCATGAAAATTGGCCGCTTCGGGCCGTACGTGCAACTGGGCGATAACGATGACCCAGAGAAAAAGAACCGCTCGTTGCTCAAGGGGATGCTCCCCGAGGAACTGACGGTCGAAATGGCCTGCAAACTGCTGACGCTGCCGCGTGACCTCGGCAAACACCCGGAGTCGGGCGAGCCGATCGAGGCCAATGACGGCCGCTATGGCCCCTACATCCGCAGTGGCAAGGAGACCCGCTCGCTGCCCGCCGGAATGAGCCCCTTGGAAGTCACCCCCGAGCAGGCGATCGAGTTGCTCAAGCAGCCCAAACAGCGCGGCCGGGGCACCCCGAAGGAACCGCTGCGGGTCTTTGACGCCTCCCCCATCACCGAGCAGCCGGTCCGGCTGATGGAAGGCCGCTTTGGCCCGTACGTCACCGACGGCACGACGAACGCATCGCTGCCCCGCGGGGCCACTCCCGAGGAACTGACCTTCGAAGCGGCTTTGGAATTGCTGGCCGACCGCGCCGCCAAAGCCCCCACGAAAAAAGTCGCTAAGAAGGGGGGCGGCAAGAAGGCTGGCCCCAAGGCTAAAAAAGCCGCCAAAAAATCGACCGGCAAGGCGGCCACGGCCAAGAAGGCGGCCCTGACGGGGACCGACTCCGCCGAACCGACCAAAAAGGCCCCGCGAAAAAAAGCGGCCTCGGATTCGACACCGACTGCCAAGAAAGGCGTTGGCAAAAAGAAAACTTGATCCAGCGGCTTGCGAGCAATCCTGGTACGGATACGCTTTTCCCAACGGAAGTTTGATTCCCTCCACCGTTTCCCATTCCCCCCACCCACGAAAGTTCAGCCATGGCCGGAACCGAACGCCAACGAGAAATTCGCCGATTGCGCACCCGACGCCGCAAAACTCGCCTCATTCTGGCCAAAGTTCAGAAGGCGAACCCCGCGGCAAAGGCCGTCTTGGTCCGCAAACTCCGCATGCTGACCCCCGGGGCGGATGTGATCATCGCCCGCGAAGGCCTGGCCTGATCCGCATTGCGACTTGGCCCACTCCGACTTGCCTCAAGTCGGGTTCTGGCGGAAGATACGTTCAGGTTCCAGGATTTTTCCACTTCCCTTGCGACTCGGGTTCCCATGCGATCGCCAATCTATTTCGTCGCCGCTCTCGCGGCCGCGGGTATTGCGTTCTTCCTCGCCTCAGGCCCAACCCCCGAGGTTGAGCCCTCCGTCGTGGCGACGCCGTCGCCCGCGGCGGTGACCCCAGTCGCTTCGCAGGTGCTGGTCGATTCCGGCACCTTGGTCCTGCGTGTCGAGGACATGCACTGCGAGTTCGCCTGCTTCCCCAAGGTGCGTGAAACCCTGCAAGGCTTCGACAAGGTCGTTTCCGTCGAACTCGACGAACAGGCCGAAGCCGGCACGCTGGACAATCCGCAGGTACTGATCACCTACGACCCCGGCTTTGATCTCGGGGCCGCCCGCTCGGCCTTGGCCGCCAAAGGCTTTGCCAAGTCGACCATCGTCCCGTAGCCGCGATCGAACGATCACTCGACGTGGCTCAACCGCGGGAACCGAGAGTCTCGACATCGAGGTCTCCTGCGTTGTGTCGTGTCCTAAGCAGGTTTGCTCGGCGGACGGTTCCCTCATTCTCTCGCTTGCCGCAGTCGGGCCGGTTGTTCTCGACCGGTTGCCCTTACGCTCAGTTCTCAGCTCGGAATCCCAGTTCATGAAAGCGATCGCGGTCACGCCCGGAACCCCCAACAGCGTCCATCTGCAAGAGATCCGCGAACCGTTGTTGAGCGACATCCCGGACGGCAAGGGCGTGCTCGTGAAGACGCTGAAGGTCGGCGTCGATGCCACCGACCGCGAGATCAACGAGGCGCTGTATGGCAACGCGCCTCCCGGCGACAACCATTTGGTGATCGGCCACGAATGCTTTGGCGTCGTCTCCGCGGTTGGCCCTAAGGTGATCGGGCTGAAAGCGGGTGATTACGTTACCGCAACCGTCCGCCGCCCCGGCAATTCGATCTATGACCAGATCGGCACGTACGACATGACCAGCGAGGAGACCTACTACGAGCGTGGGATCAACTTGCGGCATGGCTTCATGACCGAAGCCTTCGTCGACCACGAAGATTACATCGTCCGCGTCCCCGGCGGCCTCCGTCACCTGCACGTGCTGATGGAGCCGATGTCCTGCGCGGCGAAGGCCGTCCACCAAGCCTACGAAGCCCAGCGCCGGATGCGGGTGTGGCGTCCCAAGATCGCCTACGTGCTGGGGGCCGGCCAAATCGGCTTGCTGGCCACCCTGGCCCTCCGCCTTCGGGGCCTGGAGGTTTACACCCTCGCCCGCGGAGCCGCACCGAACCTGAAGAGCGAGATCGCCAGCGGATTCGAGGCCCATTACGTCAGCACCGCCAAGACGCCGATGAGCGAATTGGTCAAGCAGACCGGACGGCCCGACTTGGTCGTCGACGCGACCGGCAACAGCCAACTGGCGTTCGAGGCGATGACGGTGGTCGGCCACAACGGCGTGGTCGTTTGGACCAGCATCACCGGCGGGCAAAAGAAAATCGAAATCACCTCGGACTCGATCAACATCCAGTGGGTGCTGGGCAACAAATTGCTGCTCGGCAGCGTCAACGCCAATCGTGAGCACTTCGAGATGGGCATCCGGGATCTGGCCCTCGGCGAAATGATGTATCCCGGTGTCGCCCAGAAGATCCTCACCACCCCCGTCGATGGACTCGACCAGTACCGCGAAATGATGCGACTGCTGGTCGAGGATCAGCAAGCGTTGAAGGTCTTCGTCAACATCGCCGACGGCTGAGCTAACGCGTTACCGACGGTACCAACTCCGCGGAGTCTGATACCCGGTGGGTTTTTCATAGCCCATTCGGTCGATTCTCAACGTGCCAGCGAGTCGTGGGGCTTCACGATACGTGAGCGGCTAGGCGATCATCATCGGTTTCGCTCGGACATCCCGACGGCTAGCGTCTTGGCCGGTCACGAAAGTGGCCTCATCCCGTTCGTTGGCATTTCACTTTTGCCAGTTTCTACGTCTCGGCATTACAATCTTACTATCGGTGACCCACTCGTTTACCCCTGGCAGTGTTCTTATGACTCTCAGTGAACTCGAAGATCAAGTTGCCAAGTTGCCACCTGAGCAGTTCGATCAGTTTCGACGCTGGTTCCATGAGTTTGAGAACCGGATCTGGGATCATGAGATCGAGCTCGATGTTGCGAGCGGTAAAATGGACGACTTGGCCGAGGAAGCGATTGCCGCCCACGGCGTTAAGCTTACCAAGCCGTTATGAGGCACTTCGCGTCGCCTGCGTTTTGGAAGCGGTTCGCTGAATTGCCGACTCAGGTACAAGACCTCGCCAGGAAAAACTTTGAGCTCTTGAAACGAGATCCGCAGCACCCCTCGCTGCACTTCAAATCCGTCGGTCGCTTCCGCTCAGTCCGCGTCGGCATTTCTTTTCGTGCGCTGGGAGTATCGATTGACGACGGGGTCGTTTGGTTTTGGATCGGTGACCACGATGAGTAAAAAAGGATGATTCGTCAGTAGCCTTTTCATCGCAAACCATTTAGACAGAACCACACCAGTCTCGAGCCGTTGATTTCAAACGCCGCTCGCCGAAATAAAAAACGGCCGCGAGGCAACGCTCGAAAGCGATTGCCCGCGGCCGATCCGAGTCGCGGAACGAGATCGACAGAAAATTACTTCGATTCGAACCGATAGATGTTCGCGTCCTTGGCGCTGTCGATCATGTAGTAGACCTCGCCGTCGGCGTCTTCACCAAAGGCCAAGACCGGAATGCCACTGGCAACGACCAAGTCGCTGCGGGTGACCTTTCCAGACGCTTCGTCATAGGTCAAAGCCCAAATCCCGCCGCTGACATAGTCGGCGAAGATGTACTTGCCGACCAACTCCGGCGCCTTGCTGCCGCGATAGACACGGCCGCCGGTAATCGACTTGCCGACACCATGGTCGTAAGCCCAAACCGGGTCGATCGTTTTCGCTGGCCCGGACTTGGGCTGAGCTTGGTTGCCAAACGAGTAGGCCCCCTCGCGGACGCTCCAGCCGTAGTTGCCACCCTTCTCGATCACGTTGACTTCTTCCCACAGTTCTTGGCCGACATCACCGAGCCACAACCTACCGGTCTTGCTGTCGAACGCCATTCGCCACGGGTTTCTCAAGCCATAAGCGTAGATTTCCGGACGAGCACCCTCGACCGAAACGAAGGGATTGTCTTTGGGAATGCCGTAGGGCTTGCCATCGGCCGGGTGATCGACATCGATCCGCAGGATCTTGCCGAGCAGGCTGGAAAGGTCTTGCCCGTTCAGTTCGGGGTCGTTGCGGAACCCGCCGTCACCCATCGCGATGTAGAGATAACCATCGGGGCCGAACTCGATCGGACCACCGTTGTGATTCTTGAACGACTGAGAGATCTCCATCAGGATTTCTTCGGACTTCGGGTCAGCCCGATTCGGATCATCCTTTGAAACGCGGAACCGCGAAATCACCGAACGATCGTCAGCCTTCGCCGTGTAAGAAACGAAGAACTGACCGTTCTCTTTGAAGTTCGGGTGCATCGCCAATCCGAGCAAGCCCTGCTCGTTCGCGCCGGGGCTGGTGAAGGCCGAGACTCGATCCGAGAGGTCAAGGAACAGACTCGCCTGCGTTGCCGCAGGGTCATTGTTCAAACTGAAGATCATTCCGTTCTGGGCCATCGCGAAGACGCGCTTGCCATCGTTCTTGGCGAACGTCAGTTCGAGCATCCGCAAGCGACGCACGTTGCCCGCTTCATCGACCGGATCCCAACCCTCCCACTTGACGTTGGGGTAAGCGAGCACGCCCGCGACCGCCAACTCGCCATGCGACGGGCTAGGAACGGTGAAATCGTCCTTCAACTCGCGAATCTTGACGTTGCGGTAGGAGACCAGATCGCCGTGATCCTGCAGGCAGATGTGCCCTTCGCCGGCGGCACCAAACCCGGTCATCTTGGCAAACTTGCTTTCGCTCAGTCGCTTCTGCCAATCGGCATCGCCGAGCTTAAACCGATAGTACAGGACGCCGTTCATCGAGACTTCGCAACCGGTCGGCGCGATGCGGATGAACAACTGATTCCACTCGCCGGCCGGGCGGGTCGAATCGACGGGCTGGTCCGAGTTCCGCTCGTTGCCCGGTTTGTAGAATTGATAAAGCCATCCCGATTTCTGCGGGTCATGCCCGGCCACGTTGTCCTGGACCTGAATTTCCGGACCGCTGTGCCAAGGGGCCGGATTGTCCTCCGTCACATGGAACATCACGCCGCTGTTGCCTTCTGGGGCGATCTTGTATTCCAGCGACAGGTCAAACGCCTTGAACTTGTCCTTGGTCACGATGTCGCCGGCTCCCTTTTCGGCACGCACCAGGGCGCCATCGGCAACCTTCCAGCCGTCGGAAATGCCGGTCTGGCGATAATTTCGCCAACCGTCAGTCGACTTGCCGTCAAACAGCAATTTCCAACCGCTGAGCGACTCGGCGGTGGTCAATTGATTGTTGACCTCTCCACGCGCCTGCGGGGCACCAACCCCGAGCAGCGTCGCAACGAGGGTCAAACAGATCAGGGTTCGGGTCATAAAGTGTCTCCGTGGGAGGAACAGCGAGGAATGAAAACGAAGCGTCATGCGTCCGCCGGGACCGTGACACTCACGGCAGGTAAACGGATGGCCATGGCGACAGATCGCCAGCCGCCGAGGGCCTTACAGCTTATGCCGTCGCCCGGCGGTTAGGAACCATAAATGCCCTTAAAAACGCTTTAAGTCGTCGGATCGGCTCTCCGGGGATTCTGCCACAAGCCGCATCGCGCGGCACACCGCGCCGCGGTGGCTTACCAGGCAATCTGCTGCGTGAGCGTCGCCGTCGATTCCGATCGGCCCAAATCGATCGTGACCCGCAGTTCATCACGCCCTCCGACGTGGACCCGTTCCACTCGTCCGCCGCTCAGCCGCACACGATAAGCGCCGTCGATCAGGTACGTCGCCCCAGCGTTGCGATCGGTCGCGGCGGGGGCATCGACCACGGTCACTTGGCCAGCCCCACCGAGCAGCGTCACTTTGCCAGTCCCGGTCAGCTTCCAACTCCGCGAAAGCAGGCTACCGGTGTCGTCGGCCGCGACAGGAAGCGGCTGATCCTCGACCATCACCCCGGGCAACTGATAGCGGAAGGTCGGATTGCCGTCCGCATCGAGGCGGTAACCGATGAACCGCGGCCACGTCTGGGGGTCATCCGAAACGGGCCAGGGCTTGTCGGCCTCCACACCCAGCGCGACCGGAGTCGCCCTATCGATCGAGATCACCGCGTCACCCAAGGGCTCCTGCGCTCCCGGGCCGCGACCGATCCAGTGCTTGCCCGCATCGATGAAGGCGTTCTTCCAGGCTTGGGTCAGCGCCATCCGCGACGCATCCCATGCCAAGTTGACGCCGTGGGGGTACGCGACCGCGATCCCGCGCGGCGATAGCCCGGTGATGAAGTTGCGATAAATCAGAGGTCGCTCGGTCGCACGAAGTTCGATCGCATCCGGATACAAACCGGCAGGCGGTTTGGCTCGCTCGCCTTGCGAAAAATAAGCCCACATCGCCGCCGATTGATCCGCGGGCCGGCCATCCGCAATTTTCGTGACGACCGATTTGCCGTCCGGGAAACTGGCCGGCATTCGCGTGCCCGGACGATATTTTTGCGGGTCGAGCAGGTAGCGATGAAACCATGCTTCCCTCAGGCGCACCGGCATCTGCAGCGCGTCGATCGCTTGAATCCCCGCCAAACCGACCCCGCCAAAAGTGTGGCACTTGATGCAGGCCAGCCCGTCATTGCCCGCCAACACGCGGCCGTCCGACAACCGCTGCTGCGTCAACGCATCGTTGCCCGCGGGCTTGAGCCCCGCATCAGTTGTGGTCGCGACCCCATCCGTCGCTGTGGCCTCATCGACCGAGGCGCGATCGGTGGCCATCAATTGCCGCGACAGAACCTTCGTCGCCGCTTCGCCGAATCCGGGCATTCGCGTTTTCATGTAGGGCCGCAAGTTCGCCCCCTCGGACAGCACGCGAACCAGGTAAGCGTCGTTCAATTTGTCACCCACACCGGTCAACAGTGGCGGCAATCGTCCCTCGTCGCCCATCTCGGGCGTCGTCGTCTGAAAGTAATCGCGACGAATTCCTTCCGGGCCGCCCACCCCATCTCGCACGTGGCAGGCATAGCAGTTGAGCGACAACAACTGCCGATGGATCGCCGCGGTGGCTTCCTCCGCCACCGCTTCGCCCACCGGCGACAGCGGCTGACGCAGCGACTCGCCGATCGAACGGCGCTGCAGGTCGGTCAAGTCGTAATCCGGCAACCCGCGCGGCAAGTCCGCCGCCAAGCAACCGCGATCGGCGCGACAGGCCTCCCAATTCGGGGCCAGGTTGGTCGCAATCCCCGCCGGTTCCGCACCAACCGCATGACAACGATTGCAGCCGACGGAAACGAACAGCTCCCGGCCCCGTTCGACCAAGGACGCGTCGCGGCGGAACTGTCCCTGAGCCGACTCCACCGGTTGGCGGCCGCTGGCCTCCGTGCTGATCAGCGAGGTGATCGGCATCAGCCCCTGTCCGGGGACTTCGACTTGAACCCCGAGTTCCCGTTGGCCGCCCCCTTCGAAATATTCGATCTTCAGGCGTTGAACGCCCGCTTCCAGATTGACCTTGCCAACCCGCTCCGTGGCCGGATGAATGCCGTCATGGTCGACGACCGTCTCGCCGTTGATGCTCAACCGCCCCCCGTCGTCACTGGTCAGGCGGAACAGATACTCGCCGGACCGTGGCAGTTCGATGAAGCCGTCATACACGATCCCAAAGTTGCCACGCAGGTCGACCGCGTTGACATCCAATTTGCCCACCCGGTCTTCCTCGATCGGTTGCAGCGACTCGAAATCGGGAAGCATCTCCCAACGCCCGCGGTAGACGCGTCGCCGCAACGTTTCACGCGGCGGGACCACGACGACGTCCCGCAGCAAATGAGTCGCCAGATCGCGGGCCTCGGCAGGGCTCGCCGCCAAACGCGGCATGCGGCCGTGCGGACGCAGCGCTAACGGGTCGGCGAGAAAGTTCGTCAACGCATCGAGCGTGTACTTGGCCCCCAGATCCCCCAGCGGCACCGCACCGTCGCTGGCGTTCACTACCGCGGAGAGCGGTTGACCATCGTTGCCCGATTGCGGCGCGTGACAAGCGACACAGCCGATCTGATGAAACAAGGCCTGACCGCGCTCGGCGGCCGCCTCGTCCCCCAGTTCATCCACCAGCGCCGGTCCGATCGAAATCAAGAACTGCGCGATCGCATTCGCCCCCTCATTTCGCTCCTGGGCCGTGCTGCCGGACCAGGGATCGGGCATCGACGTGCCAGGCTTGACGTCGTGCGGCGCGGCGATGAAGTCGACCAAGTGCCCGTGCCGCACCCGGCCAGCAACCGCGGACAAATCGGGTCCCGCTCGATGCGTTTCCGTCGTCGCGGGTAAAGCCCCGGCATGGCACGCCCCGCAGGCCAACGCTTCGACCAACAACTGGCCACCGAGCGGTTCCGCCGCGCCGGTTCCCGCGAAAAAACGCTCGAATCCGGGCACGATCGGACGACGGGACTCTTGGGCCAAATCACGCGGCAACAGCCAGATGTTTCGATAGCGGACCGGGTTGCCGTGATCCTGCAGATGGAGGGGTCCGGGCTCCGCCGTCTCGGGCAGGATGGCTGCGGTTGTCGGACCTGGCACCGCGACGTCGTTCTGCACGACGACGCCGTTCAGCCGCACGGTCAACCGCGCGGGCGAAATCTTCTTCCCCGCCTCGTCAAATCGCGCTGCGGTGAAGTCGATGTCGTAGGTCTGCCAGGCCAGCGGCGGATAGCAGACGTTTTGATCGGGATCGCTGACGGTATAGATCCCGCCAGCCTCGTTGTTCTTCCCTTCCAGCCCGAAAGAATCGAGCACCTGCGTCTCATAACGGCCTTGGTGATACACGCCGCTATTGCCGCGTCCCTGACCGCTCGCCTGCGGCATGTAAGGCGTTTGGAACTCCAGGTGCAATCGATAATCGCCGAACTTCTCGCGTGTCGTGACACCCTGGATCAACAGCCCGTCATCGGTCCGCTTCGCCCCCTCGGCCCAATTCGCCCGCACTGAAGCCTCGGTCCCGTCAAACAGGACGATCGCGCCGGGGGGCGGCGTGGCACCCAGCGTCGGGCTCTGACGGACCGTGCGTTCCAACGCCAACGACTCGATCAATTGCCCGACCGTCGCCTCGTCGCCATCCAAACGGCGCGGCGGTTGACGATCCCAACCTGCCCCCGGAAGTCCCCCTTCGTATATCACGAGTTCGAAATCACCGTCGCCCCGGGCGATCACCTGCATGCCGCGGTTGACGCCGACGTATTCGCCTTGCACGGCGAAGTCTGGGTCTTTGGCGGCCTCTGCCACCGTCGCGTAGGTCTGTGCCGAAGCATTCCCGATCGGCAGCAAAGGCCAGCCGATCAACAGGGTCAAGGCGAGGCGGAGCAGCGGGGAGCATGACATAGCGAAAGCCGCGGGAGAAAGGAGTGGGCAGACCGGTAGTGTAATCCAAGCCCCGGCGAGATTGGATCCCCGCCCTCCCAGCAGCGTTCAGACGTCGCTCGACATGTCGTCCTGGCCCGCGTCCAGGGCCTGTCCCGCGTAGTGGCCATCGCGAGGCCCGATCGCAAAATCGGCGATCAACGGCAGGTGGTCCGACGCTTTTTTCGCAACGGCCGTGTGCCCGACAAACGCCCCGTCCAACTCGACACGGCCACGATAATAAATCCCATCCAGGCTGCGGATCGGTCGAAACGCGGGGAACGTTCGTGATTTTCCGGTAGCCAAATGAAATCCGTGCGGCAAGAAAAACTTCCGCCCCAGCGTCCCCCAGACGTCGTTCAAATCGCCGCCGACTAAGATGGGGGTATCACGGCGGACATGCGCCAGCGGATCACTGACGAGCAAGCGTCGCAATTGCAACGCGCGTTCGAAGCCCGCCAGCCCGAGGTGCAGGTTTGACAACACGATCACCCGCTCGTGCCCATCCACCCGCACGTGGGCTTTGGCGACCAACGCTCGGCGGCGTTTTTTCAGCGGGATCGTCAGGTCGATGTCCCAGACATCCCGGAGCGGAAAACGCGACAGGATCGCGTTGCCGTAGTGCCCGAGTTTCAGTTTTACGTTAGCCTGAAAGGCCCGATGCTCGAACCCCAACGCGTCAGCGATCGCATCGACCTGGCGATCGAGCCGCGACCTCGGCACCCCATCATCGACCTCCTGCAAGAACACGAAATCGGGCTCGTAGTGACCGACGGTGTCGATGATCCGCCCCAGTTCATAGCGACGATCGATGCCGCCGATCCCCTTGTGAATGTTGTAGGTAAGTAAGCGGAAGGTCATGTCGCAACCGATGAAGACGGATTTGAATCAGCGCAACATCTTAACTCGGAAGAGGCGTTGAAACGATGTGGGAATCGGCTGCCTGGCTCCTGACGCTCGATTGGCTGATCCGCCTCGGTTTCGCGGTCCACGTCGTGATGCTCCGGCGCCCCGTCGGCATGTCGCTGTCGTGGCTGATGATCGTGCTCTTGTTTCCCATCATCGGCCCGCTGACCTACCTGCTGTTCGGTCATAACTGGCTCGGGATCATGCGTTCCCGGTGGGCCGAGCAGATGCGGCAGCACTACGTAAACTGGAAACAACGCCAACAACCCTGGGTCCATGACAAATGGCCACAGCGATTGAGCGACCCGGCACAACTGTCGCGGATCATCGCCGCGACGCTGGGCGAGTTGCCGATCGGCGGCAACAGTTTGAGACTGCTGGACACCAGCGAAGCCGTCTTCCAGGCGATGATCCTTGACATCGACGCCGCAAAAAAATCGTGCAACGCGGAGTTCTACATTTGGGAAGTCGGCGGGCTGGCGGACGAGTTCTGCGACAGCCTCGAGCGGGCGGCAACCCGCGGCATTGAGGTCCAGATTCTGGTCGACGCCGTGGGCAGTCGCGGCTTTCTCAAGAGCGAACATTGCCGACGCCTTCGCCAAGCGGGCGTCGAGGTTCGCGCGGCGCTGCCCGTCTGGCCATTCCGCGCGATCTTCTACCGTTTCGATCTGCGGATGCATCGCAAGACGTTGATCGTCGATGATCAGATCGGGTATGTCGGCAGCCAGAACCTGGCCGACCCCAAGATTTTTCGCAATGGCGCCGGCTTCGGCCAATGGGTCGACGCGATGGTCCGCATCACCGGCCCCGCCGTCGATTCGCTATCGATGGTGTTCTTCGAGGATTGGCACTTCGAGCAGACCGATTTCGCCGTCGCGAGCCAGTGGGAATCGGCGCGGCCGATCCCCGAAGTGCGGGGCGACGTCCCCGTCCAAGTCGTCCCCTCGGGGCCCGGCATGCCGAGCGAATCGATCATGCAGATCCTGCTCAACGCGATCTACATGGCCGACCACGACCTGATGATCACCACCCCCTACTTCGTCCCCGACGAATCGCTGCAACGCGCGCTGATCTCCGCGGTCCGTCGCGGCGTCCGCGTGACGTTGATCGTCCCCGGCAAGGTCGACTCACGTCTCGTGCGCCTCGCCAGTCGCCCCTGCTTGCGGGAACTCGCCCGGGAAGGGGTGCAGGTCGCGGAATACAAGGCCGGCATGTTGCATACGAAATCGATCACGATCGATCGCGACACCAGTATCTTCGGCTCGCTGAATCTCGACCCCCGCAGCTTCGAACTCAACTTCGAACTGATGCTCATGATTTACGACGACACCTTCACCGCGCAGCTGATCGAGCTGCAGCAGGACTACGTCCGCCACAGCAAGGTCCTGAGCAACGACCCCGCCAACGCCCCGCACTTGCTGACCCGTTTCGCCGAAAACTGCGTCCGCCTGATCTCGCCACTGCTGTAGGCTGCTCCGCCAGCCCCGCGCGCGACCGCACTCACCGGCATTCCGGATATCGCAGCGCGGCCGGACACCGGGGCGCGCCGCCAACGCCAACAGCCGAAGGTGTCACGCCATTACGGTTCAAGCCAGCAGGCGATTCAGCGTCGGGCTGGGTCGCATCGCCCGATCGGCGAGCAGGTCGTTGGGCTGGTAATACCCGCCCAAGTCGACGGGGCGGCCTCCCGCCGCGCGAAGCTCACCTAGGATGGTCGCTTCGGCGGCGTGCAACTGCGTGGCGAGCGGTTGGAAGTGACGCTGCAGTTCCGCATCTTCACTCTGTTCGGCGAGCGCCTGAGCCCAATACAACGCCAAGTAGAAGTGACTGCCGCGGTTATCCAGCTCACCGACCTTTCGTGACGGAGACCTGTCCTCGCTGAGCACTCGGGAGATCGCCCGATCGAGCGTCGTGGCGAGCAAACTGGCGCGCGGGTAGTGGGATTTGCGGCCCAGGTCCTCGAGCGACACCGCGATCGCCAAGAACTCGCCGAGCGAATCCCAACGCAGGTGCCCCTCTTCGACGAACTGCTGCACGTGCTTGGGGGCGGAACCGCCCGCGCCGGTTTCGAACATGCAACCGCCCGTCAACATCGGGACGATCGACAACATCTTAGCGCTGGTGCCCAATTCCAGAATCGGGAACAGGTCGGTCAGGTAATCACGCATCACATTGCCGGTCACCGAAATCGTGTCCAATCCCGCTTTGGCGCGCTCGCAAGTGAACCGCGTCGCCACCGTCGGCGACAGGATCCGAATCTCATGACCTTTCGTGTCATGGGCCTGCAGGTATTCGTTCACCTTGGCGATCAGGCAGCGGTCATGCGAACGGTTCTCGTCGAGCCAGAAAATGGCTGGCGCGCCGGTGGCGACGACGCGCCGCACGGCCAAACCGACCCAATCCCGAATCGGCGCATCCTTGGTCTGGCACATCCGCCAGATGTCACCCGTCCGCACCGGATGCTCGATCAAAGACTGGCCCGATTCGTCAACGACCCGCATCGTCCCCGGCCGCTCGATGATGAAAGTCTTGTCATGTGACCCATACTCTTCCGCCGCGAGCGCCATCAGGCCGACGTTGGACACGCTCCCCATCGTCGCGGGATCGAACGCGCCGAGCTCCTTGCAGAACCGGATCGTCTCGTCGTACACCCCGGCGTAGCAGCGATCCGGAATCAACGCCTTGGTGTCATGCAACTTGCCATCGCGTCCCCACATCTTGCCCGACGAGCGGATCATCGCCGGCATCGAAGCGTCGATGATCACGTCGCTGGGCACATGCAGGTTGGTGATCCCGCGATCGGAATCGACCATCGCCAATCCGGGCCCCTGGACATAAGCCGCTTCCAGATCGCTCAGGATCGCGTCTCGCACATCGCTCGGCAACGACTCGATCCGCGTGAGCAGATCGGCGACTCCGTTGTTCGGGTTGAACCCGACATCGCTCAGATCCTTATCCCACTTCTGAAACAATTCGGCAAAGTAGACGCTCACCGCATGACCGAACAGGACGGGATCGGAGACCTTCATCATCGTCGCCTTCAGGTGCAACGACAGCAGCAGGTCCTGCCGCTTCGCCTCCGCGATCTCCCGCGCGTAGAACTCCCGCAAGGCCGAGCAACTCATTACCGACGCGTCGATGATCTCACCCGCCAACAAGTCCAACTGTTTCATCACAGTCGGCTCCTCCCCATCCCCCGTGAACTCGATCCGCACCTTCCCGGGCTTGGAGATCACGACCGACTTTTCGCTGCCGTAAAAGTCGCCGTGGTCCATGTGGGCGACATGGGTCTTGCTGTCCGAACTCCACCGGCCCATCGAATGCGGATTGGCCTGCGCGTATCGCTTCACCGGGCCGGCGACGCGGCGGTCTGAATTACCCTCGCGGAGCACCGGATTGACGGCACTTCCCAGAGCCTTGGCGTACCGCTTGCGAATCGCTTCGTCCGCCGGATTCGCCGGGTCCTGGGGGTAATCGGGAATCCCATAACCGTGCGATTGCAGTTCCTGGATCGCGTCATTGAGTTGCGGGATCGACGCGCTGACGTTGGGCAGCTTGATGATGTTCGCGTCGGGCTTCTTCACCAAGTCGCTCAACTGGGCGAGCGTGTCCGGGCACCGCTGGGACTCGGCGAGGAAGTCGGGGAACAGGGCGAGGATTCGGCTGGCCAGCGAGATGTCGACCAATTCCAACGCGATCCCAGCTGGCTCGGTGAACTTGCGGACGATCGGCAACAGCGATCGCGTCGCCAGCGCGGGGGCTTCATCGGTTTTGGTGTAAATGATTTTCATTTCGCTCATAGCCTGGCATTGCCTTCGTCGACCGAGTTGGGGTGAACCCCCAGAGTGTACCGAGCGGCGGGTAGACCTCAACCGTGCCTACAACCGATATCTGCCCCCCCAATCCGGCCTAATCGGAGGCCGAATTCGCCTAGCCGGCACGGGAATTGCCGCGAATGATCGTTGGGCCGAACCGTCGCGGGGCAGGCCAGGGGCCGCCGGCGAGCGACCGGGGGCGTTTCATGTTCCGGCAAGACAGAATGGTGATCGACCATCGCGGCGTCTATATTCGAGCCGTCGTCCCCAGCCAGCGGCGGGGAAACGATACGCGCTAGGCGGCAGATCTGCCCGCCACCGCTCGCGAAACCTTGGGGGATTCGATGTTGATCTGGATACCGATCGCACTCATGGCTTTTGGCCTGCTGTTCGTCCTGATCGTCTACAACAGCCTGGTCAGCTACCGCAACGCGATCGACAACGCCTTCGGCACGATCGACATCCTGCTCAAGAAACGCTGGGACCTGATCCCCAACCTGGTCGCCGCGGTCAAGGGCTACATGACGCACGAGGCCAGCCTGCTGGAGCGACTGACCAGCCTCCGCGGTTCGGCCATCTCGGCGGAGCGCGCGGGGACCGGGCGCTTGCAGGCGGAGCAGCAACTCTCCGGCGAGCTGGATCGCTTTCGCGCCGTGGCGGAAAGTTACCCCGACCTGAAGGCGAACGAAAACTTCCTACAACTGCAGGCGACCCTAAACGAGTGCGAGGAGCAGCTTTCGGCGGCCCGGCGAGCCTTCAACGCGGCGGTCCTGCAGTACAACAACTCCGTCGAGATGTTCCCGCACAGCCTCATCGCGCGGCAATTCGCGTTTCGACGGCGAGACTTCTTCGCGATCCTGGAATCGGAACGGGCCCTCCCCAGCGTCAAGGAATCGCTGTCCGAATCCGTCACCGGTGGGGCCGACCGATGAAGTCGTTTGACGAATTGTTGCCGGAGCTGCTGCAGGCCGTCCGGCCGATCGAAGAACGGCGCCTGGAAACGGTCCGCTCGAAAAGTGTCGGCCTGAAATGGATCAGCGGCATCATCGTCGGCACGGTGCTCGCAAGCCTGGCCGGCGTCGCCGCGTTCGGCTCCGCCATCCCGGCGATCGTGCTCGGCATCTCGGGCCTGCTGGCAAGCGGAGTCGTTTACGCCCATTGGCTGAGCAAGCCCTTCGAGATTTACCGGTCCCAGTTCAAGCACGAATTCATCGGCCGGTTACTGAACTCGATCGCGGACGACGTTCGCTACGCCCCCGAGGGCAACGCCATCGTGATGGAGGAATACCGCCGCAGCGAACTGTATCCTCGCAGGGTCGATCGCGAGACGATCCGGGACACGATCGCTTGTCGGGTCGGCAAGACCGACCTGGTCATTTCCGAATTGCACACCGAGTACAAGTCGACTTCGACCGACAAGGACGGAAAAAGAAAAGTCACTTGGCACACGATCTTTCGTGGCCTCTTCATTTCGGCCGACTTTCACAAGGATTTTCGCGGCGCGACCTTCGTCCGTTCCGATGTCGCGGAGAAGGCGTTCGGAATCGTCGGCCGTTTTTTCCAGAAGCCGATTTTCTCGACCAACGAACTGGTGTTGCTCGAGGACCCCGATTTCGAGCGTGAGTTCGTCGTTCATTCCAGCGACCAAGTGGAGGCCCGCTACATCCTGTCGACCAGCCTGATGCAGAAGATGTGGGAGCTCAAGCAACGTTTTTCGGACCGGGTCGAGTTCTCTTTCTTGCAGTCCCGAATGTTCATCGCGATCAGCGGCAATCGCGATTACTTCGAACCGACACTCTCCCGCAGCCTGCTCGACACCGAGTATTTGAAAGAGTTCCTCGGGCAGGCCCAACTCTGCTTAGGCATCGTGGAAGACCTCGGTTTGAACGTCCGAATCTGGACCAAGCAATGAAGCGTTCAACCCGCACCAGTCGCCGCTTCTCGATCAAAGTTTCCCAATCCATACGGCACGCCCCCGCCGACTCCCTTCGCCAACCTCAAGCAGGCTCTCGCCTTGAATCAGCCCAACGACTTGCGGAACAAATCGAGCCTTGAAGAAATTCGCGCCCGCTTCGATGCCGATGTGGAGCGTTTCAGCGTTCTCGAAACGGGACAGTCCGCGACGATCGACGCGCCGTTGGCGATGGACTTGATCACCCGCGCCGCGATCGCCGCCACGTCACCGATCCGGCGCGTGCTCGACATCGGCTGCGGCGCGGGCAACAACACGATCAAACTCCGCCACCAGGCCGGTCATGATTTTTCCGTCGATCTCCTCGACCTCAGCCAACCGATGCTGACGCGAGCGGAGGAGCGGGTCCGCGGGGCGGGCGTCAGCGAGGTTCGCACCTGGCACGGTGATTTTCGCGAAGCCGATCTGCCCGCCGGTTCGTTCGACGTGATCCTGGCCGCCGCGGTCTTGCATCACTTGCGGGATGACGCCGACTGGGAATCGACCTTCGCGAAACTCCATCGCTGGCTCGCCCCCGGCGGCAGCGTCTGGATCACCGACTTGGTCTCCCACGAATCCGCCCCCATCCAGGCCCTGATGTGGCAGCGATATGGCGAGTATCTCGGCGGTCTGGGGGGCAGCGATTATCGCGACAAGGTCTTCACTTACATCGACCGCGAGGATTCGCCGCGGTCGGTGACCTACCAGATGGATCTGCTGCGGCGGGTCGGCTTTTCGCAGGTCGAAATCCTGCATAAGAACTCCTGCTTCGCGGCGTTTGGCGGCATCAAACGCTAGGACGCCTCGGCGATCCTCCGCTCCTCGTTCCTGTTACCGGATAGTGTCGCAGGCAAGATTCAAGCTCCAAAGGCACAACGCTTGGGGGACACTGCCCCAGAGTCGCTGGCAAGCGAAACGCCACTTCTGCTCGCTGCCTCCGGTGCCCAATTGGATGGGGCAGGCTCGGAATCCCGGTGCCAGCGGGTGCGGCGGCTTGGCCAATTATTTTTCCGCGGGCGGTACCCTTGGCTTTCTACCAGTGCCTGCGCCGGGCCGACGCCTCGCTATCGC
>DITY01000060.1 GCA_002422955.1 Planctomycetaceae bacterium UBA6172 | reverse complement strand
GCTCGGGGTGGACAGCCGCAACGACCTGCGGCAGATCAACCGGGACATGCAGCAATTGAAAGTCCAGCTCGGGCGGCTGCAGATGCTGCTGACTAACCAGCAAGCGGCCAACTTGAGCGAAGCGGAATTCAAGGTCTACTCCCAATTCGGCGAAGACGGCATCATTCAATACATCCTTCGCCACTCCGGGAAGGTCCCGCCTACCTTTATCGAGTTCGGCGTCGAGGACTATGCCGAAGCGAATTCGCGATTTTTGCTCGAGGGTTGCAATTGGAGAGGCCTGATCATCGACGGCAATGACAACTCCATAAGATGGGTACGCGAGCAAGACTACTACTGGCGGTACCCGCTTACCGCGTCCGCGTCATTTATCACCCGGGACAATATCAATCGACTCTTC
This sequence comes from Planctomycetaceae bacterium UBA6172, assembly GCA_002422955.1. Lineage (GTDB taxonomy): Bacteria > Planctomycetota > Planctomycetia > Pirellulales > Pirellulaceae > UBA6163. The sequence goes on along the minus strand of DITY01000060.1, from coordinate 100,403 downwards.
ACGGACAACGGACTGAACGGCGAAATTGGCCTACTGAGCATTGACATCGATGGCAACGATTACTGGGTATGGGACAGCATTCATGTCGTCGATCCGGCAATCGTCGTTGCGGAATACAACAGTGTCTTCGGATCCCGAAGAGCTGTAACGGTTCCTTACGACCCAAACTTCCAACGGACGCAAGCGCATCATTCCAACCTTTACTGGGGGTGCTCCCTCGCGGCGCTGACGTTGCTCGCAAACAAGAAGGGCTATTATCTCGTCGGTTGCAACAGCGCCGGAAACAACGCCTTCTATGTCCGCCGAGGCATCAGTCAATTGCCCGAGGTGACGAATCAAGAGGCCTTTCGCGATGCCAGTTTTCGTGAATCTCGCGATCGCAATGGCAGGCTGACTTTCCTTCAGGGCGTGGATCGGTTGCGAGAGATCTCTGCGATGCCGCTGTACGATGTCGCCGCCCAAGTGAATCTTTGTTGCGGCGATCTCGAAACACCGCAAGATGCCGTAAATGGGCATTGAGCCCGCGCGCCCGGCATTCCGACAATCGTTTTATCCCCTGAACTTTTGACCATGTCGACGTTGTTGATCACGGGAGTCGCTGGTTTCCTCGGCCGCGCCTTCGCCAGAGAGTTTGCCGCGGCAGGGTGGACAATCATCGGGACGGATATCGCCGCCCCGGAGAATGTGCCACTCGATTTGCTGCAGTCTTATCACCAGATCACTCTTCCCTCTTTACAACTTTTGGAGACCCTGGCGACCCATCGCCCCGACTTGGTGATCCATAGCGCTGGCCGCGCCTCCGTCCCACTTTCCTTCGAATCACCTGACGCCGACTTTGCATCCGGCCCGGTTGTAACCGCGAACGTCTTGGAAGCGATTCGCAAATCGGGAATACGCACTAAGCTGATCCTCTGCAGCAGCGCCGCCGTTTACGGAGACCCTCAATCGCTACCCGTCAGTGAGCACTTCCCGACCGCCCCGATCTCGCCCTACGGATATCACAAGCGGATTGCCGAGTTGCTTTGCGAGCAGTACACAACCTGTTTCGGATTGTCGACCGCGGTGATGCGAATTTTTTCGGCATATGGTCCGGGATTACGGCGTCAAGTCGTTTACGACACCTGCCGCCAAGCGATCCATGGCCGCATTTCACTTTACGGCAGCGGGGAAGAATCTCGCGACTTCATTCATTGTGCGGATGTCGCCAAGGCGGCACGGTGTATCGCCGAGAATTCGAGCATGGAGGCGGACATTTACAACGTCGCGAACGGCGAAGAAACAACCGTCGCTGCCTTGGCAAGCTTGGTCAAAGCGCAAAGCGATCCAGCCATGACGCTCGACTTTCGCCATCAGAAATCACATGGCATGCCGCAACGATGGTTGGCCGACATTCAAAAATTGCGGTCACTGGGATTCGCCCCGAGCATCCGTTTCGAGAAAGGGGTTGCCGGTGTCTTGAAGTGGTGTGCCGCGGACGTGGGACAAGTTTGAACGCTGATGTCGAAAGCGACCATGCCAGGACTTGAAATGCACCAACGCCCCAAGACGATCGGCCTGATTGTCGATGGTGGGGGAGGTTGGTGGGGGCGCCTTGAATACACCAAAAACATCGCTGCTGCTCTTCGCGAATTCAACGCCCAGCAGCCAGAGGCCGAAAGGATCCGTGTCCTGGCGGTCGCTACCAGTGAGCCAGCGCCGGCGGTTCATGATTACCTAGTGCCGCATGTGGATGGCTTCGTGGCCGCCGCCGGTAGCGGCGCGAGACTCAGCGATAAGGTCACCCGACGACTGCTGCGAACGGCTTGGAAGTACCAGTTCCCCATCACCGGAAAGCTCGATCGGATGATCCGTTCACACGGAATCGACTTTCTTTACCCCTCGTTCCAGGAAGTCAGCCCCACAACCTGCCGCACGGCCGCTTGGATCCCTGATTTTCAGCACCTCCACCTTCCTCAGCTTTTCTCGGCCAATGAACTGGTGATGCGGGAACGGGGCTTTGGCGCGATCGCGAAATTGGCCCCAACGGTGGTTGTGAGTTCGGCAGCATCGGCGAACGATTTCGCCCGTGTTTATCCCGACTTTGCCCATAAGTTGGCGATCCTCCGTTTTCGCGTTAGCCTACCTGCGGAAACATGGAACAGCGACGGTGTATCCACAGTCCGCAAATACAATCTTCCAACTCGTTATCTGATCATTTGCAACCAGTTCTGGCATCACAAAAATCACGCGATCGTCTTTCGCGCGCTCCGCGAGCTTAAAGAAGCTGGAATCGTTATTCCCCTCGTGTGTACGGGGCGTCTTCACGATCATCGCTGCGAAACCTTCTCGGATGAAGTGCTCTGCGAGTTGCATACTTCCGGAATTGCCGATCAGGTAAAGCTGCTCGGGCTAATCCCCAAGGACGACCAGATTCAGCTGCTGCGCTGCTCTGCCGGGCTGGTTCAGCCGTCTCGCTTTGAGGGCTGGAACACCGCGATCGAAGAGGCGATGGCTCTGGGCATTCCCGTCACGGCATCCGATATTCCCGTGCATCGCGAGCAATGCGGGGAACTCGCCAATTATGCCTCGACCGACGATGTCGCGGGCTGGGCGCAGATTCTCGACCGAGCTTGGCGGGCAGGCGGTGAACGAGTCAGCAACGCCAGCAGCTACACGAACCTGAGGCAGGCCTTCGCAAGCCAGTTCATCAGCATCGCCTCCGGCGACCTCACTGCCCATACCCCGACGGTGGCATAGCGGGACAACGATAGCAGTGCCATTCGCACCGTCGACGGCCGACGAAGTTCGTCGCGTACGACAACAGACATTCCGGCGGCAAGCCAGCAGCACCCCATCGCACGCAACGAGAGATTGTGATCGACAAGACCGAGATGCTGATTCCGCCGTTTGTGTTGAACAGACGCTTGCCAGCCAATTACGACCCGGCGGATGAGCGGTACTTTTGTCATGAGCTCAGCCGGACTTGCGACGGCATTTTTTTCACCCAATGTGAGAATGTTGACCTGGATGTCCCCAAAGGTGTCGTCTCAAGGGGATGGAAGGTTTATCCGACCTCCCTTGCGGCCCCTTCTTTAGTACCGTCCTACGGACTGGGCTATCTTCTGCGGGCCAAACTGAAACCGCGCGAGCGGCTTGGCGGCGGGCCTTACTTACTGGCGCATACGTCTTACTGCGAAGGCTACGGGCACTGGATGTCCGACACCATTCCGAGACTCTACACCATCCGTGACCGGCTGCCGCATTACCAGTTGCTCCTGCCAGCACACTATCGGGCGAGATTTTATCTCGACTCCCTCGCGCCGTTCGGAATTACCGAAAGCACGCCGATCCATTACGAATCGGCATCGTTCCGCAAGGTTACTCAACTCGCCTTCCCCTCGCACGCCGGACCATCGTTTTGTAACGTCAAGGAAGACGTGCTGACGGGCGTCCGCGATCTCTACTTCGACCACTTCGGGATCTCGCGCGACGTTCCCAAGCGGCGAATCTACGTGTCGCGGGCGAAGGTTGCCCGGCGATTCGTGAAGAACGATGCCGAAGTGACGGACGTCTTATCCCGCTTCGGGTTCGAAATCGTCCACTTCCAAGATCACAGCTTTCTCGAACAACTCAAGATCGCTGCGGAATCCGAAATCATGATCGGACTAACGGGATCAGGCTTGAACAACATGATGTTCATGCAGCCCGGTTCCAAAGTGCTGGAATTCAAAATGGAGGACGACTTCCATAATCTACATTACTTCGGGTTCTCGTCCGGTCTTTCACTTCCCTATCACTATTTGATCTGCAAGGCGACAGGACCGATCCGGTTCGACGCGGACTTCGTCGTCGATACCAAAAAGCTAGAACACGTCATCCGATTCATGACCGCCAAGTAGTACCCCAGCAACCGACGTTGCGGGAAACGACGGCTGAACCGGTTGATCCCGCATTCGCGGCCGTTGGTTGCGACAAATCGGCTTATAAAATGACGGAGCATCTCGGAATCATCCTTGTCGCTTCGCCCTTCGATTGGCTATTCGCCAAAGGGGCGATCGCGAGTTGCCGGCACTTCATGCCCCAGTGCCCGATTCAACTGATCGTCGATGGAGAGATCGACACCACGCTCGCAGAGGAAAGTTTTGGCGTTCAGACCGTGCGGGCTCGTGATATCGAGAACTCCCAACTGCGACGACTCGGATTTGGCTGGGGCACCACCAAACTGCTCGCGTTTTGGGTCTCCACGACAGAAACCTTTCTGTATCTCGACTCGGACGCAGTCTTGTGGGGCGATCTTAGCGACAAGCTCGACATGTCCGATTGGGACTATGTCGCGAGCATCCGCAAAAACCAAGCACTGGACCGTGAAACGGTCGAGCAGTGGTTCTTCGACGTGCCCTTTGTCGAGAATCACTTTCCCGGCTGGGATTGGCATTCGGCGTCCGCTCACTTTTTCTGCCCTGGCGTCTTCGCCGCTAGGAAGGGTGCGTTCGAGATCGAGGAGTACTTGTCAATCCTTCGGTTAGACAAGCGACACCCAGGGAAGTTCAAGTTTGGCGACATGGGATTCCACAACTTGATGGTGTTTCGGGGCGCCGAGCGAGGCAGCCTTCGTGTCGACGCCAGGGACTTTCAGGTGATCTTTCCCGAACATCCGCGAGAAGAATTGCAAGGACGCTTCGCATTTACCAATTCGAACGCGCCGATCGTTCGGCCCGGAGACGAGCAGGTCTTGCACATGCCGGACCACAAGCCACTGGTCGATAGCCCCGCCTGCTATAGTCTGCCGATGACCTTCTTTCGACTCGAATACCTCCGACAAACGGAAGGACTTGTCGGTCCCCCCGCGATGAGTCGACTTCGCCAAGAGGACGCCAATTATGGGCAACTGCGACGTGAGTTCTTGCGACGCCAACGGCAGCGTCAGATTCTCCAACTACTAAGTTTCCATCCAGGCCAATGGGCACGCGTCTTCCGCCGCGTCGCCAAGGCTTTCGGCAAGGCCGGCTCACAATAGGCTCTATCGGTAGCGAGTAGCGGAATGAGATGGTTCGAATCGCTGTTGGGACGGTTGGGGATTACGCGGATCAGCGGCCATACTTTTTTCCCGCGATTGGTCCCTGACAAGCCGGTACTGCTGGACTTGGGGTCGCACCGAGCGGCGTTCACCCACGGCTTGGTCCAGAGCCATGGCCCGATTGGCCGCGGCATCTGTGTCGAGGCTAATCCGGGGCTCGTCGCCGAACTGCAAAACTCTCTGCCCGAGAACTGCGGCGTCCTTCATGCCGCGGTTGTGGGGGATGAATCGCTGACTTCGATCGAGCTCTACATTTCCAACAATCCTGAAGCGTCCAGCATGTTTGCCCAAGTTGCGGACAGCTATGGGACTCAGGGCCGTGTGCGTGTAGCCTGCCTGACAATGGCCCAGCTCCTCGATCGACTCGACCGCGAAACGATCGATATCGTCAAAATGGATATTGAGGGGGCCGAGAACGAAGTGTTGCTCAAGGCGAGCCCTGAGGTGCTGCTGCGGATCACTCAGTTGTGCGTCGAGTTTCACGACATCTTTTCTCCGGAAATGGCGCCGGTTGTCAAGAGCGTCCGGTCCCGGCTTAAGTCGTTGGGGTTCGCCGAAGTGAATGCGAATTGGCCATATACCGATGACATCCTCTTCATCAATCCAGCCAAGTTTGCGAGGGCCGGAATTCGGTTTCGGATGCGAGTTGGGATGGCTAATTTCGCTTACCGTTTCCGCGGCTCGGTTTTTCGACTGCTGCGCCGATCCGTCGCGTAAGCACCGGCGTCTTGCCCAACAGGTTCGCGGGCTGTCGGTCGGGTCACTGGGAAGACAGGCTGCTGACCGGTTTCATGACGGCGCATGAAGATTAAAGTTTCAACGACCCTGCGATGGCCGATCGAACGCCAGATTCCCCAAAGCTGGCGGCAGGAGGGGATCGAGTTCGTCATCAATCAACCGACCGCGGCCTGCGACGCGTGGGTCGTGTATCAGGGGATGCAGCGTCCTGAAGCCACGGTGGTCCCTCCCAACCGGCTTTATTTCTTCGGCTATGAACCGCCGGGCCTGCATCGCTACCAGGCCCCGTTCCTGGAACAGTTTGCGGCGGTGATCACCTGCCAGACAGTTGCACATAATCGGGTCATCTCACGCCATCAGGCTCAGCCCTGGCTCGTGGGTGTCACTCGCAGCCGAACCGACAATGTCCATCGCGGGCTCGGCTATCGATTCGGTTACGAGCAACTTTCCGCGATGAGTCGGCCGGACAAGCCACACACGCTTTCGGCGATCTGCTCCAACAAGCAGTTGATACCCGGTCATGCCGATCGACTCGACCTCGTCAACGCGCTGCGGGGACGCTTGGGGGAGGATCTAGAATTGTTCGGCTATGGCTTTCGCCCACTCGAAGACAAGTGGGATGCGATGCAGGGCTATCAATACCACCTGGTCCTCGAGAACAGTTGTGTGACGCACTACTGGACGGAAAAGCTGGCGGACGCCTACCTGTCTTGGTGCGTACCGATCGTCTGGGGTTGTCCAAATCTCGCGGACTACTTCCCCACCGAATCGTTCGTCTCGATCGATCCGCAAGACCTGCCGAGGGCGGTCGGGCAAGTGATCGAGGCGATTTCGACTCGTCCCACCGCGAGTCAGATCGAAGCGGTTGCGGAAGCCCGGCGACGAGTGCTCGAAGACTACAACGTGTTCGCGGAAATTCGTCGGCTGATCGACAACACCCCCGCGGCCGAGGCGAAACAGGTTCGATTGAAGGACGAGCGACTGTTCATGCCGGGAGGGTGGCTAAGACCATTCACGCGCGCCCTAACCGACCGGTGGCGAGTTCCCGGATGACGATCTCAACAGCCACAGACACGCTGCCGCTGATTTCCGTGGTGATGGTGAACTTCAACCGCCGGGATGACTTGCGGGAAGCGATCCTGTCTGTCCGCGGCCAGGACTACGCCCGATTCGAGATCATCGTCGTGGACAACGCATCCTCCGACGATTCGGTGGCGATGTTGCAGCGTGAGTTCCCCGAAGTTCGCGTGATTCGTCTCGACCGCAACATCGGTATGGACGGATACAGCGTCGGCTTCGCTGATGCCAGGGGCGAATTGTTATTCCAAATGGACAACGATTCGCTGATGCCGGACGCGAACGTCCTGTCACAGGTGGCCGAGGCATTCCGGGTTGGTGATGAGCGTTTGGCGATCGTGGCGACACGGGTCGAGGAATTGCGGTCCTCGGGCGAGACGATCGACACGCTACGGCTCAAATCGACGGAGACGGGCTACCGGCCAACCACGGGGTATCACGCCGGCGGGGTCGCGTTCAAAAAGTCCTTGATGGACCAAGTCGGCTATTACAACGAGAGCGTCTTTCTCTATGGCGCCGAACTGTTCGTCCAGATGCAAGCGCTGGCGGCTGGGTTTTCGCTGTGCTACGCGCCCGCGATCTTCATGATCCATAAGGGCTCGGGCGTCGCCAGGTCCGCGGCCGGGGTGTATTACGAGTTAAGAAATCGCTATTGGTTCATGCGCCATTTCGGCACGCGGTGGCAGCAAGTTCGCTACCTCCCCCAGATGCTGCTCCACGACGCGATCTACAGCGTCCATCGAGGCGGGCTCAAGGAGGCTTCTCGGGCGATCCGAGATGGTTTTCGAGAACTGCCGACTGGCCTGATCGAGCCGAAAAGCCGCGACTCGATCGCCTACACCCATGCGATCGATCAGACCGGGGCGGCGTTCGGCTTAGCCGCCATCGCTTCCCGGCTTGTTCGCCAATTGAAGCCCCGGGGTGCCGGGCGGTGATTCCAAGGCACACACCACGCCGGCCGAGAATGACACGCCACCTCGTGACGGCCTGTCCGCGCGCGGTCCGCCTACGAACCGCGAGTCGATCGAACTGGCGATCACGAGATCCACTCCTCCCATGCCAAGCCGCATCGCAATCGAGACCATGAAACCGCCATTGCCTTCCCTCACGGACCTAGCGATCAAGCATCGGACGGACAAGTGGGGCCAACACTTCTACACGCCGCACTATGAGCACCACTTCAAGCATTTGCGCGAACTGCCGATCAATCTGCTGGAGATCGGGGTAGGGGGCTTCGAGGATCCGCGAGAGGGTGGCGAGTCGTTGAGGATGTGGAAAGAGTTCTTTCCCAATGCGAAGATTTATGGCATCGACATCCATGACAAAAGCCGCCATGAAGAGGAACGCATCACCATCTTTCGCGGCAGCCAGGTGGACCGAACCTTCCTGGAATCGGTGGCCGCATCGATCGGTCGGATCGATTTGATCGTCGATGACGGGAGTCACATCAATTGGCACATCATCGAAACGTTCAAGATCCTGTTCCCGATTCTGCACCCCGATGGCATCTATGCGATCGAAGATCTGCAGACATCCTATCTGGCGGGGTACGGCGGCGACAGTTTCAATTTGCGGAGGCGGAAGACCGCGATGAACTTTCTGAAAAGCTTGGCCGACAGCCTGAACTATCAAGAGTTCGACAATCCGTATTACCAACCTACTTACTTCGACCTGCATATCACCGCCCTCAGCTTCTATCACAATCTCGCCTTCATACAGAAAGGCCCGAACGCCGAGCGGAGCAACCTGTCCCACGGCAACCAACTGCGGGCCCTTAGTGCGCGGCAGCGATTGAGGTATGCGATTTTGAAGGCGCGATCTTGGTTCTGATGAAGTGAAGTTGACCGATCGCGCGGCAACTCGGCGGAGAATGCGAAGTCGCGGGTCGCCGCCGTGGGCAAACGAAGCGGAATCCTAGCGAAGGAAATTTTGGGAGCGACTGTTTTACTCGATGCGACTTCGCTCACCCGAAACATGAAGGGGGTGGGCAGGTACACCTGGCAGATCTGGGATGCCTTGCGAGCGTCACAACCGCTGGAGGCACGGTTGGTCGCCGTGATTTTTGAGACCTCCGTCGAGGAAGAGTTGCTGCCGGGTTCGTCAGCGGTGATTCGCATCCCGTACGCATCCGAGCTGAACCTCGGCATGAAGGTCATGCCCCGGCTACTTCGCGAAGTGGGGGCGGATACGTTCATCCGTCCTGCCGACAAGATCGGTCGCCATTATGCGGCCAGAACCTTGACCGTCTGCCATGACTTGAACCACTGGATCTGGCGAGTGCAGGCGAAACGGGGCCTCCGCAGGAGATGCATCGACGCCGCTTGGGAAGCGTTACGCGTGCGGGGGTTGCGTTGCAGCGACCTGGTGGTTTGCAACTCGGAGTTCGTACGGCAGGGGGTCATTTCCGAGTTCGGTATCGATCGAGAACGGACGACCATCGGCTATTGTGGCGTCGACGCGCGGTTCACCAGCCTGGCACCGCGGGACGCCCAAAGCGAACTGCTAGCCCCCTTGAACGCATCCCCGTTTGTGTTGGCGTTCGCGACAGGTGACCCGCGTGAGGGTTACGACATTCTGCCGGAACTGTTCCGCGCCGCAAAGCAGGGCGGCTACCCCGGCAAACTGGCCTTGGCCGGCACCCGAGACGGCGCGGAGAAACGGGACTTGGCCGCCAGCTTCGCGCGGTGTGGCGTCCTCGCCGATGTCGAATGGCTGCCGTTCTTGGGAGCGGATCAATTCGGGCTACTGGCCGCGCTCTACCGTCACGCGGATTTCTATTTAGAGACTTCGCGGCATGAAGGCTTTGGGATGCAATTGGTGGAGGCGATGGCGTGTGGCACGACCTGCTTCTCTTCCGGCCGCGGGGCGCTGGCGGAGGTCGGGGGAGCCTACCCGTTGCCACTCGAGATCGATCGGCCTTCCAGGGCGGGACAGGCCGTCGCGGAGGCCTGGTCAGCGGGTGCCGCGGTACGGGATAACGAACCGCAGATCCGCCATGCTCGGAGTTTCGATTGGCAAGCGACCCGCAAACTCGTCGCCGAGTTCGCCTGGGGCCCAGCGAATTCGCGATGAGGATTTTGCATGTCGTGGGGCAGCTGACGCTGCAGTGGGGTGGCGTCTCCCTGTTCGTCGCCGAGGTCGCGAACGAACAGTCACGCCAAGGCCATCAGGTCAGCATTTTTGTCGGGACCGAGTTCGTGAAGTCGAACTGCCACGAGATCGAACCCGCGGTCGCGATCCTCGATGCCTCGGGGTCGCTTCCCGAGTTGATCGCGAAGTCGGATATCGTGCATGTTCATGGGCTGTGGTTGCCGCTTTATCACCGTGCCCTGAAGGCCGCGCGGCGGCAGGGCATCCCCACAACGCTCTCGACCCATGGGATGCTGGAGCCGGCAGCCTTGCGATTCTCGCGTTGGCGAAAGCGGGCCGCTTGGGCGGTCTATCAGCGCCGTGACTTTCGCTCGGCTTCCTTGCTGCATGTCACCGCCCCGCCGGAGTTGGCAACGCTTCGCAACCTCCATATTCGTCAGCCGCTGGTAATCGCGTCCCCAGGGGTCCACGTACCCTCCCAAGAATCGCTGCAGGGCAAGAAGGGTGGTCTTCACGCCCTGTATCTCGGGCGGCTGCATCCGATCAAGGGGATCGATCTGCTGATTGACGCCTGGCTGGCTGTCGCCCCAGCGGGCTGGACGCTGCAGGTGGCCGGGCCGGATGAGGCCAACCTGCGGGGGATGCTGTCGGAGCGGATCGCCGCATCGGGCAATCAGCAGGTGCGGATCGAGTGGCTGGGTGAGCGATTCGGGCCAGCGAAGACGACGTTGCTGGAACAGGCTGACCTGGTGATCGTTCCCTCGCGCTCCGAAAACTTTGCGATCACCGTGATCGAGGCCTTGGCCTTCGGCAGCCCGGTCCTGACGACGACCGGCACGCCGTGGACCAACTTGCCGGAGCTCGGCATCGGCTGGGTATGCGACCCACAGGCATCTTCCTTGGCCACGGCCCTGCGAGCCGCCTGCGACTGCCAGCCGGCGGAACGGAGCCGGATGGGCAGCCGTGGCAGGAGCTGGGTAGCCGAAACCTACAGCTGGCGGCGGAGCGCTCAAGACTTGGTCGATGCCTATGCCGGGGTGGTTGGCGATCTCCACGCCGAGGATTGACCAACGCATGACAGACATCCGTTTTCGACGCTTCGTATTCTGGCTCAATATCCCGAGCTTTCATCAATCGGCCTTCGTACGGGCGCTGGCCGAGCGTGCGGACACCGAGGTTTGGTTTGCGTATGAACAGGACCTGCCGACAGAGCGTCGGCAGATGGGGTGGGTCTTGCCCGATTTCGGCAAGGCGAATCTGGTCGATGCGCGAGACCCGGACCGCCGTGCCGAATTGCTGGCGATGACCGACTCGCAAACCTGCCATGCATTCGGCAGCTACTTCGTATTGCCGCAGGCCGGCCAGGCCCTGCGATCTCTTAAGCCTGCAGCCTGCGCGAAAGTTTGGATCTCGGAGGCGTTTGATTTCCAGGGCAGCAAGGGCTGGCTGCGAACCCAGCGGGCGAGGTATTTGGCGATCCGCGACGGCGTAAGCTTTCGACGGGTATTCGCGATGGGCGACTTGGGGACCAGCTTCTTCGCTAAGGCTTGGATCCCGGCGGCCAAAATTCGGGAGTTCGCCTACACGGTCGAACCGAGCGACTCGAGGCCCAGCCCCCGCGTCAGCGCCCAGAACGGACCGATCGACCTCGTTTTCGTGGGCCAATTGATCCCCCGCAAAGGTGTCGACTTGCTCCTGGACGCCTTGGCGAGTCGGCGTGGCGAGCGTTGGCAACTGCAGATCGTCGGCGATGGGCCAAGCCGTCCCACGCTGGAGGCCCAGACGCGAGCGCTGGGACTCGAATCCCGGGTCACGTTTGCGGGCAACCTGCCCAATGCCGCCACTCGGTCGCGGATTGGCGCGGCCGATTGCCTGATCCTGCCAAGCCGTTGGGACGGTTGGGGCGCGGTGGTCAATGAAGCCCTGCAGTGTGGCACTTATGTCTTGGTCAGTGACCTTTGCGGGGCCTGTGCCACGGTCGCCGGATCGACGGCACGGGGCCGTGTGTTCCGTGGGCATGACGTGTCGTCCTTGACGGCGGCGTTGGGCGGGTACTTTGCCGCTCACGATGTGGTCCGAGCGTCACGTCAGCAAACGATCGAGTGGGCGAACGGGACGATCTCGGCCGCGTCGGTCGCTGAATATTTTGTCGCAGCGGTGCAACGGAATGAGCGGATCGCGCCACCATGGAAGCGTGAGGTTTAAACCGTGAAGCGGTTAGGTTGGCCTTTCCCTTGCGAATAACAGAAGCTAACGTTTCGGTTGGACGGATGAGAGCATCCTTGCCGGCGTTCCCAACCTAAGACCCGATTCGAATGCTCGACCGTCTCGTCAATTTTTTCAGCGAACCGAGCTACCTGGTGGCGCTGGCGTTTGGGGTGCTGGCGCTCGGATATGCCATCTCCCGCCCGGAGATGTTCATCTACATCGCAGCCGGCTTCGCCGTGTTGGTGTCGATCACCCCACCCACCCTGTTCGACCCGCTCGAATACATCCCGCTCTGGGGACCGCTCGAGGGGATCCGTTCGTACAACCGGTTCTTTGCGGTGATCGGTGGGGCGGCGTTGCTGGTCGCCATGACCGCGGCGGGGTTCCGGCTTGTGGGTGGCTTGTACCCCTCCGCCAAACTCCTGCTCTTCACGCACATGCTGATTCTGGCCAAGAACCTGATTTACACCGACGACTACACCTTTGTCGTGGTGGTCTTTGCCGGGTTTGTGATCGTCGCCGTCGTCTTCTCCATTCTGTTTCAGGCGGCGAATACACCGACCGAAGCCTTCAGCCTGTATTTGCTATTCATCCTCGCGACGGCGGCGATATTTTTCTCGGCCAATCTGTTCCAGTTCTACGTCAATCGTTCGGCGATGTTCGTCGTCGGAGGACGGTTTCACGGGATCACGAACAATCCGCAGATGTTCGTGATTTCGGCCGCGCCCCTGCTACCGGTGGCTTATTTCGTTTTCGCCAATTACCGCAATTTGGCAATCCGATTGCTGGCCGCGGTCTTCGTCCTGGTGATGCTTTATTGGTGTTACTTGACCGGCTCTCGCCTGGCGTTGTTGTTGGTGGTGGTCGGCGCCACGGCCTATTTCCAGATGCGACTGGAAGAGATCGCGGCGGTGACCGCGATCGGCCTGGTCGCGATCGCGGTGATCAGCAATTTCGACACGGGGCTCGAGATTTCGAGCAATTCCCGGATCCTGACGACGACGGACACCCGAACCGACATCTGGAAGAATCAGTGGGAAGCGTTCGTCAGCAATCCGCTGTTCGGGGAACCCATCGAGGGGGGAGGTCGGCTCGGCTTCGGCGAGAGCACGTGGCTGGGGGCCGCGGCCGGACTCGGTATCCTTGGCCTGCTACCGATGCTCGCCCTATTTGCCTACACGCTCAAGTTGACCCTGCGCCTCTGGTCGTCGCCGCATCTGTTTGAAACCAGCTCGCTGCGAGCGATGGTCCTTTCGGTGGTCGTGGTCGCGATGGCGGGGACCTTCTTCGAAGCCTACCTGTTCGGCGTGCTAACGCTGCCGATGACCCTGTTCCTGGCCACCGTATTCATGATGGAGCGAGTGGACCAACTCTCCCTGCCGAGCGGTCCGCTCCCGGCATGAAACGGAGCGACTCGAACAGCAGTCCGCCAGACGGCCGACCGGGTATGACGGCGGGTCCGCGTCCGGTGTTGGAGTTGGGGCGATTTGACAATTCCGATTTTGACCGCGGCGCACCTCGGTCGGTGGAACTGCTGTGGTTGATCGTCCGCGGGATCTTCTTCTATTCCCGGATCCCGCTCCCGTCGGCGATCAAGGTCTTCTGGCTGCGGGTCTTCGGTGCCAAAATCGGCCGTGGCGTGGTCCTGCGGTCGCGGGTCAATGTCACGTTCCCGTGGCGGCTGGAGTGTGGCGATCACACCTGGATCGGCGATGAAGTGCAGATCCTCAGTCTGGCGCCGGTCAAGATCGGCGCCAACGTTTGCATTTCCCAGCGAGCGTTCCTGTGTACCGGGTCCCATGACTTCGACAGCAGCCGCTTCAGCTTGGTGACCGCGCCGATCACCATCGGCGACGGCTGCTGGGTTTGCGCCCAGGCCTTCGTCGGGCCGGGGGTGGAATTGGGCAGCGGCAGCCGCTGCTTGCCGTGCGCCGCGGTCAGCAAGTCGGTCGCCCCCGGCACCACCGTCGGGGGGGTTCCGGCACGGGAGGTTCGGGGGTGAGCTGACGAGCGAAGGTCCAGCGACCTGACCGGCTGAGAGCGGCTTGGGAAAAAGACGAGCACGACGCGGAGCGGTTGGGGGCCGTCATTCAACGGAGCCTTCCGTCGCCCGCGGACCAGCGACGAGTTGCCGCGGTCCGAACACGGACAGCAAGTGCGAGCCGAGGCCGCATGATCGCGACAACCGTAACAAAGCAGAAATTCTTTCGAACTTTTCCTTGCTCAAGCTAGGAAGACCAGGTAACTTAGAAGATACTTTGGGAACTGGCGATTGAAGGTTTTCAGTTTTCGCTTGTCAGACTGTAGAGAAGACGAGGTTTCCGCGAGGAGTAACTCCTGACCGTGTCGAGGCGCTCTTTGCCCCAGTCTTGAGGGTCGCGTGCGAATCGAGTTCGTGGCGTGCCTGCGGTGGTGGGTGTTTGCGAACGAATGTCAGTCAGCACTTATTGGTTGTTCGAGAAAATGACGACTTTCCGCGTACTCTTTAGCGCCGTCCTGTTGGGCCTGGTGATGGCATCGCCTGCCCAAGCCGGCTTCATCCTGATTGATCATTTCACGAGTGCTGCCGGTTCAGACGGCCTAGGGGCGCGGTCTGTTGCTGGTACCGGATTCGTGGGTTTTAATCCGTCTCCTCCTGATCCAATTGGCTATGTCGAGATGATTTCCGGCGGGGCTGCGGCAACCCCGACGCTGACTAGTTTGGTCTACAGTTTTCTCCCTTCTCCGATCGTTGTCACGCCAGTTTTTAGGATCAGGGCCGAGAACACCCAAGAGAACCTTACTGAAACTGGCATTTTGCGGGCCAGGGTAAACGGGGGGGCGAACATTTCCTACACGCTTAATGGCAACCAACCGGATTACGCGGATTTCACGTTCAACTTCTCGAGTCAGTTCGGTCCCGGTGCGGCCGTGATTTCGGAGTTGCGGGTGGAGTGGATTCGCCCCGTTGGAGATACGGGTGCTCGCCAGCTTTGGATCGATTTGATCGAAGTGCAAGAGGTCCCGGAGCCGGCGACTTTGGCTTTGATCGGCTTGGCTTCGGGCGGGGGCGGTTTCGCCGCTTATCGTCGTCGTCGCAAGGCATCTGCGTCCAAGAAGTGAATCGCGAACCGCTTCGCTGTGTGAACTCGAACAGGCTTTGACTCCGGTCAAAGTCTGTTTTCGTTTTGTCCCGAAGGCAAGCTACCTCCGCGGATGAACATTGCCTGAGCGGAATAATCGTTTGCCGTCGACGCTTCTGGACGCCGCAGCCGATAATCTCACTCAGGACCATTTTTGCTCCGATCTCGGGCCGACTGAACAAGGCGTTCCGTGACCAGGAACCGGTCTTCACCCCTGTGGTCACCGGTCAGCGGAACGGGCATCGCATGTCAATCTCGTCATCCTCGAAATCTGTTGGAGTCGTGGACTTGAGTGCCGAGGCGGATGAAACGAACACTCGTCTCGTGGCGGAACCGGATAGCGGCCATTCGTCGGGGGCGTGGGCGGTCGCCACGCTGTTGGGCGTGACGGCGCTGACGCTGCTGTATCCCTTGGTGACGCTCGGCGTTTGGATGATGAGTCGGGATTATTACCAGCACTTCCCGCTGCTGCTGCTGGGGGGATTGGGATTGGCGGCGTTTCAGCTGCGCGACCATCGTCCGGAGTGGGTCGCGGTGGTTTCGTCGCGAGTGATGCTGTGGGCGACGGCGGCCGTCGTCGCGACGGTCCTCGTGTACGTGATCCCCAGTCGCTGGATGGCTGGCGCCGCGGGGCTGTGCTGTTTGATCGCCGCCTTGCAATTGGCGGGTGGTCGCGAATTGACCAACCGGCTCAGCGGGCCGTTGATGCTGATGGTCGCCGCGCTGCCGTTGCCGGTGAACTTGGACACCGTGTTTGTGGTGTGGTTACAACGGTTCGCCACCTGGATTTCCAGCCTGTGGTTGGACTTGGCCGGCGTGATGCACTTGGCGACCGGTACGGCCATCCGCACGGCGGAGCAACAGTACATGGTGGAGGACGCTTGCAGTGGCGTGCACAGTGTCTTTGCCGCGATCGCGGTGGGCGTGGGTTACGCGGTGCTGCGTCACTACGACATCGGCCGGACGCTGGTGGTGGTCCTGCAATTGTTGGTGTGGGTCGTCGTGGCGAATGCGGCTCGCGTCTTCGCGATGGTTTATGGCCAGGAGCGGTTGGATATCAACCTGTCCAATCCGGCGTACCACCAGCTGCTCGGATTCCTCACCTTCTCGCTCGCGATCCTGCTGGCGCTGAGCAGCGACCATTTGATCCGCTACATCCGCCCGTTGGAGTTGACCGAGGATAACGAACCGGTCAGCCGAGCGAACAGACCGGTCAACACGACTTTTCTCGATCAGCCGGTGTCGCTGAACTTGGCCGGCTCGCTCGTCGGCCTACTCGGGGTATTGGGGGTGATCTTCGGGACGGCCTTTTATCGCTTCGAGACGCAGCCGATGCTCGTGATGCCGATCGAGGAAATGGCGAAATTAGCGATTGTCGACCTGAGCGCGGGTGATGCCGAGTTGTTGCCGGCGACCCTGGGCGATTGGAAGCGGGTCGGCTTCCGCACCCAGGAGCGTCCCCCAGGGGACATCTTCGGCGGGATGGTGAGCATGATTTGGCAATACGAGCAGGGGCGGCGGCGAGTGGCGCTCAGCCTGGACGGTCCCTACGACTCCTGGCACGACCTGGGCGTCTGTTACACGGGAGTGGGCTGGCGAATCGAAGACCGGCTAACGACGGATGTGGGTCCTGAAGACGACGGCTTAGTCGCCTGTGACCTGAGGCTGACTCAGGAGCCGATCGGACATAGTCAGGTCCTCTATGTTTGTGTCGATCCCAGCGGCGAAGCGGTCCCCCCGCCATCCTATTACGGGCGGGCGGTGGCCAATTTTTTCGAGCGAGCCAGAACCCTGATGCAAGACCGGCCGGCATCGAAAGCGGGGGTCGTGCAATTGCAATTGGTCGATCAGCGGATGGTGAAAATCGACGATCGGGATCGGGCGGAAAACAAGCAATTATTCGATGCGGCCGTCGAGCATCTTTTCCGCGGGCCTGGTGCCGCGGTCGGACAGTCGTCGCCGGGCGGTTGAGGTGACCGCAAGGCGCGGTGGGTCTGGGATCGATTTCGAAGTGGATGACGGGTAGCAGGGATCATGTTCATTTTTTTGCGGCGGCTTTGGATCCGGTGGCAGATGCGGCGGCAGTCGCGCCGGCAACGGAGAGAGGAGCGGGATGAAAGCCTGCTCACCCGGCTATTGGCGCCGTTCCGCTGGCTGTGGGTGGTTCCCCAGGTCCTCGGCTGGGCCTTTTGGTTGGGCATTCGGAGCAGTCTGGAGCCTTTCATCGGGCGGCGGCGGTCGCTCGCCGACTTGCTCTGGGGCCTGCCGGCGATCCTCGTCGGCTCGCTGGTCGTCACGGTGACGGCCTTGGGGCAGGTTCGCCAGAGAGGCTCCGGGAACCTGTACCTGGCGGCTGGGCAAGAAAACTTGCTTGCCGACGAGCAGCCGGTGGCGCAACTCTACTTGCAGAAGGCGATTTCGACGAAGAGCATCGACTCGCGGCTGGCCTTGTTCTACCTCGCGAATTCTTACGAGAGAGAAGAGAACTTCGAGCGGGCGGACTCGCTGATGTCGTCGCTCGCGCCGGTCGATGCCGTCGGGTTTCCCGCCGCCCATCGTTACATGGCGCTGCGGCTCGATGACGACGCGATCGGTCGGGCCGCGTCGATCGACCTGGACGCCTGGAAGTGGCACCTCACGCATGCGGACGACCAGTCGCTGCCGCTGCTGCAGAAGGCGTGGGGCGACTACTTCATGCTGCTGGGTAACTTCAAGGAGGCTTTGACGCACTTTCGCAAGGCGGCGGAGGGAGATCCGTCTTACTTATTCCAGGTTGCCGAGCTGGAATTACGACACGGGGAGAGAGACAACGTCCGCTCGATCTTGACCTCCGCCAAGGAGCGACTGACGTCGCGGGCGACAGCCAACCCCAAAGACATCCGCACCCGGCTGTTGCTGGCGACCAGCCTTTACCACCTCGGCGAATTGTCCGAGACGGAACGGCTGCTCAAGGACAGTTTGGCGACGGGCGAACTGAGTCCCGAGGAGGCCGCGGATTTCCGCAAGTTCCTCGCCGCGGTTTTCATCAAGGCCTACGACCAGCACGCCATGCAGGTCGGCGTGGAGTCGGCGGAGGGAATCGCGGAGGGATTCCGGTACTTGCAAAGCGCGTTGGAATCGGACCCCAATTCGCAATTGGCCTTGTCGCGGTTAGCGGAGTTCGCGCGTGGCTCGCCAGCAAAGGCGGAGGCGGGGCGGCAGGCCTTGCGGAAATTGATCGCCGGTGGCCAAGCTTCCGCGATGGCCCATTTCGCCTTGGGCACGATCGAAACGGTGGCGGGCAATCAGGAGTTGGCCATGCTGAACATGAAGCAAGGGCTGGCGATCAACCCGCAGCTCTCGGTGTTGGCGAACAATCTCGCCTTCTTGATGAGCGAACAGGCAGACGCCGATTTGGATGAGGCTCTTCAGCTGGCCAACCAAGCGGTCGACACCGATCCGAAGCAGGCGGAGTTCTTGGATACGCGGGCCGGGATTTTGACGCGGCAGGGGAAATTCGCCGCGGCGGCGGTCGACTACCAGCGGGCGTTGGAATTGACGGACGACCGGAGACCCTACCAGCGGAAGTTAGCCGAACTCTATGAGAAGTTGGGAGACCTCGAATTGGCGGCCCAATATCGGGCAGCGTCGGAATCGTCGCCGCAACCCGCAGCCCGTAACTAAGCGGAACGGTTGAGCGAGATTTGGGTACTTAATCGGTCTCCGAGCCATTCTTGTCTTTGACAGACGTTCGCTGCTCCGATAACGTCGATACTGGACTATCGGTCCGGAATTTCCGGCTCGCTGCCGTCCTTTGGATAGTCGCCAGGCGTTTGACTTCGGTTAGGCCCCCTGTCCGAGCGGCGAAGGCCGGTTGAAATTTAAAAGCCCCACGGGAGTCTGGGGATTACCGAAGGACGAGATCGACCGTCGCGCTGCCCGTGCTATCATGGATTCAGATTGGCGTTGGCGGACGCCTTTGGTTCTCTGAGCCCACTTGAAACCCAATTCCTTGGCAAGCCTGATGCAAGTCCCAACCAACAGCGCGAGCCGAGATCACGCAGAACCAGCTCGCTTGGCAAGTCCGCTAGCCCGACGTTCGACGAGTGGTAATGACGCGAACCTCTCCGGCGTGCTGTGGAGACGCAAGGGCACGCTGATCTTCTCGATGTTGGCCGGTTTGGCGGGCGGTTACTTCCATTTCACGCAGCAGCCCGAGACTTACACGGCAGAGTCGGTGATCTCGGTATTTCAGCCGCGGACCGCGACCGGGACGGACAGTGCCGTCGAGAAAATCGTGGATACCGCGCCGGGAGTCTCCCAAATTCAGGCGGAGATGACCAGCGATTCGGTGTTGATGAGCGCCATCGAAACCGCGCAGCTGACCTCGTTCGATGGGGCGCCGGCCGATGTGGCGGCGTTGTCCAGCTGGATGCGTAATGGGCTTCACTTTGTCGTCCCGAAGGATTCGGGCGGTGGCCGCAGCCGTTCGGTGGTGCAGGTCATTTTCGACTCTCCCAATCCGATGCTCAGCACCGCCGTGGTCAACGCCGTTGTCGGGGCCTACGAGGACCATCTCAACGGCCGTCACCGCGACGCGGTCAACACCGTGGTCGGCTTCTTCCGCGAAGCGCGAGACACGCTGATGCCGCAGCTGAAT
Source organism: Planctomycetaceae bacterium UBA6172 (assembly GCA_002422955.1). Taxonomy (GTDB): domain Bacteria; phylum Planctomycetota; class Planctomycetia; order Pirellulales; family Pirellulaceae; genus UBA6163. Next base: position 80,473 of record DITY01000060.1, on the reverse strand, counting down.
GAGCTGGAGCAACAGTATGCCGCGTTCCGTAGCACTGCGCCTCTGGAATGGTCGAGCAGCGGTGAAGCGGTCAACCCGTTCCGCCAGGATGCCTTGACGATCGAGGATGCGTTGCGAAAGACGCGGACCGAGTCGCGACAGATCGATTCGAAACTGCGACTGATTCAGGACGCGACGCGGGACCAAACGTCAGCGATTTTGGCGCTGCGAGACCTGCAGTTCATGCTCGAGGACGTCAAGGTCTTAGGCCCTGGCGAGGAAGGCATCGTCCTGGAAGCGCAGGTCGATCCCGAAATCTTGATCAAGGAGCAGCTGGTCCCGAAGGTCATCCAGTCCGACCTGCTGAAACGAACCCTTGGCGATAACCACCCGTTGCGGGTCGAGTTGGAAGAGGAAATCGAGGCGACCCGCCGGGCCTTGACCGACCTGGACCGCGCACGCCAGGAACGCGCCACCGACTTATCCATGTTCTCGGCCAAACGCGAGGAAGAAGCCAAGAACCTGTTGAGAAGCTACATCAGCGGCCTGCGGAAAAAGCAGGAATTGCTCAAGGAGGACACCACGGAATTGGAAGCGCGGTTGGCCGAAACCCGGTCCCGGGCACACAACATGATGAAGTTCGAGAACGAAAATCTGTCGTACAATCGCCGGATCGGACGGCTGCAGGCGATGCTCGATTCCTTCGATAGCCAGTTGGAAAAGTCGAGTCTGCCGCTAATGAACCCCGGGCTGGAGGTAGAAGTCCTGCACCGCTCGGGGATGGGCGGCAAAACCGGACCATTGCTGCCGCGAAGCTTGATGTTAGGCGTGCTGGTCGGTACCGCCATCGGCTGCGCGCTGTCGTGGCTGATCGACTGGTCGGAGCGAACCTACCGTAGCCCGGAGGAGATCACGAGCACGCTGGCGTTGCCGGTGCTCGCCCACCTGCCCGTGATGCTGATCCGTAAGAAGAAGAAAAGCCGCCGGAACAAGGGTGACGGCACCGATCCGCTGGATCAGGTCGCCCCCAGCATCTCGGTCGTCCATGAACCCCACTCGCCGACTTCGGAGGCGATTCGGGGGATCCGCACGGGCCTGTTGTGCGCGAAGACCGAGCGGACCGACTTCCAAGTCATCCAAGTCACCAGTTCACTTCCCGGCGACGGTAAGAGTACGCTCGCCGCGAATCTGGCGGCGAGTATCGCCCGCGCCCAGAAACGGGTCATCATCGTCGACGCCGACTTGCGCCGTCCCACGCAACACACGCTGTTCGGGAATGCCACGCAGGCAACCGCCTTGGGGCTGACTTCGGTCCTGAACGATGAAATCTCGCTCGCCGAGGCGATCCTAAGCACGGGGATCGAGGGGTTGGACCTGCTCCCGACTGGACCGATCCCTAACAACCCCGCCGAAGCGGTGATGTTGCCCGAGTTCGGCCAGGTTTTGGATGACCTGCGGTCCGAGTACGACTTGATCATCGTCGATTCGCCGCCGCTGTTGGCTTGTACCGATGCCAGCAACATCAGCTCCCAAGTCGACGGGGTGCTGTTCGTGATGCGGATCGGGCGGAACAGCAAGCCCTACTCGCAACGGGCGACGCAGATCCTCAAGTCGTTGCGGGTCAACGTCATCGGCATCATCGTCAACGCGGTGGGTGACAGCAGTTACTCGGCCACCTACGCGTCTTCCTGGTCATCGAATTACGGCTACTACGGCTCCGACTACAGCTACGGCTATGACCAGTCGGTCAGCGACAAATACTTGGGCGCCTCCAAGTCACGGACGGTCACGGTTCAGGGCAAGGGTCGACAGCCCATGGAACTGGCGGCCAAGGTGACCGTGGGTGCGGATTTCGCCCCGGACGGCGTCGACAAGTAACTCCAAGGTCAGGAATCCAGAGTTGCCGCGGCGCGTCTCGGCCGCGGTTGATAAACCGGAAGGCCGCCAGCGGTGCCGGGGGTTGAGAATCACCAGCCCTAGCCCGTGAAACGCCCCCGTTGCAGTGGCCCGCCGCGACGGAACCCGCGGCCCCTTGGCCCTCTTCATTTGGCAACGGGAGNNGTCTGGCCCTCCGTTGTCGGGAGAATTCGGCTCACCTGATCGGCGAGGCGAATTAGAATTTGCGTTTCGCACCACGAAACCCATCACCGCGAAATCCCGTCACCGAGAACCTGATTGAAGGGCAGACATGAGTTTTCATCTCCTGATCACCGGAGGATCCGGTTTCATCGGTTCGAACTTTGTCCGCTTCGTGCTGGCCGCCAAACCGGATTGGCGGGTCACCAATCTCGACGCGTTGACCTACTCGGGGAACCCTGAAAACTTGGCCGACCTGGCAACGAATCCCCGCTACCGGTTCGTGCATGGCAACATCCTCGATCGCCCGCTGGTGGAGCGTCTGGCGAGTGACTGCGACGCGATCGCGCATTTGGCGGCCGAAAGTCATGTCGACCGTTCGATCGTCGATTCACGGCCGTTCATCGAGTCGAACGTGTTGGGGACACAGACTCTGTTGGACGCCGCCCGTTCGGTGTGGGGCCCGCGGAGCGACAAACGCTTTTTGCACGTCAGCACGGACGAAGTCTACGGCTCTTTACCCTTGGACCGACCGGACCTGAAGTTCACGGAGCAGACGCCGCTCCAAACCAGCAGTCCCTACAGCGCGAGTAAAGCGGGGAGCGATTTGCTGGTCATGGCTTACCACCACACCCACCGGATGAATGTCGCGGTCACCCGCTGTTCTAATAATTTCGGCCCTTATCAATTTCCCGAAAAGGTCATCCCGCTGTTCATCACCAATCTGCTGGAGGGCGAACAGGTTCCGCTGTACGGTGATGGACAAAACGTCCGCGATTGGCTGCACGTCGAAGACCATTGCGAAGCGTTGCTACGGGTCCTGGAACGGGGCGGCGCCGGCGAGGTTTACAATATCGGCGGCAACAACGAACGCTCGAACCTGGAGTTAACGCGGACCATCCTCGAGTTGATGGACAAGGACGAGAGTTCGATCCGCTACGTCCCCGATCGACCGGGCCATGACCGGCGATATGCCATCGACGCGACCAAGATCGCTCGGCAGCTCGGTTGGGAACCGACGCGTTCGGCCTGGCCCACCGCGCTGCGGCAGACGATCCGCTGGTATGCCGACCACTCGGATTGGTGGCGACAGGTGCGGAGCGGCCAGTACCGGATCGCTAGCCAAGCGTAGGCGAGTGCTCGACTTTCACGATTTCACGTTTAATCTAAAGCGGTTCGAGACGGCGGCCTCGGGGAGACTCCACGGATCGAACGGCCTGCCGCGGCCCGCGTGTTGGCCCCCGCGGCGATCGAGCGTCCCGCCGCACCACATCACCAGCATTATCAAAACCGGAAGCCCCAGATGTTATCAACATTTCGCCTACTGGGGCTGGTCCTGATCGGGTGCGTGGTGGGCGGGGGCTATGGCTACCTACGCGGCATCCAGGAACCTGAACAGTTTCGATCGACCACCGAATTTCGCGTCTCGGTGCCCAGCGTCACGGCCCCCGAAGCGGGGAGCTCGGCTGATCGCGGATCGAGCATGGCGCGGCTCAGCCAAGCGGGGCAGCAATTCCGAGAGCTAGAAGTGGTTCGCAAGGCCGTCGTCGATGGCCAATTGACCTCGCGGGCGGGCGCGGCGGTGACGAGCGACGTCGCCACCATCGAACGGATCACCAGCAGTGACGCCTTAACAATCGATGTGATCGGGTTTGCTATCCAGGAAATCGTGATTCGGGCCAGTTTCGACGGGCACGACCCGCATTGGACGATGGCCGTACTCCAAGCGTTGCTGGCGAGCTATGAGCAATTGCACTTCGCCCCCAAGCCCCAACAGGTCTTGGACACGGGGAAGCAGAAATTTCAGTCGGCCGACGAGTTGATGAAGAAACTGGAGGCCGCGGAGGCTGAGTACAACTTGTGGTTGTCGGAGTCGGCGAAGACGATCGTCGATGGCCGTAGCGTCGAGGACCTGAAGGGGGAACAGGCGACGCTCCAAGAACTCCAATCTCGACAGACCCGCCGCGTCGCCGAGTTGCAGCGGCGGTTGAGCGACGGGGCTGCCGCCCGCCAAGCGGGCCGACCGACCGGCGAATTGCTGAGTATTCTCCGAGGCGAGACGTCGACCGGCAGCACGGCGGCAGCGCCCCCGGATGAAGCGGAAACCCTCAGTCAGGTCAAGCGGTTGATCGCCGAACTTCGCCAACAGATCGAGGAGATGACGATCGAATTGAAAGACCTGGACGAGCGGATCGCCGGCGTAACGGAGCTGGCGCGGACGCGAGTCGTGGAGTCGCAGCAGCAACAAGCTTTCGAACGCCAATTGGCCGAACTGCGTCAGCAATACGACAACGCGATTCTGGAGTTGGGCAAGGCCATGATGGCGGGGAGCTCCGAGGGTGGCGACGCCGCGGCGTCGACTCAGCTGACTCTGCTGCGAGCGCCCGAATTGGGCGAACCGATCGGTGACTCCTTGCGAGGGCACATCGTGCGCGGGACCGCCTGGGGTGCGGGCGTGGTAACGGCGTTGGCCCTGCTAGCGAGCGTCGTAGCCACCCTGGCCAGACCGCGGCTACCCGCGCCGAAATGGGACTGATGTCTATCGTCCCCGTGGGGATCTTTCAGAGGGGATCACTCGTGCCGCAGGGCATCGATCGGGTTCATCTTGGCGGCGCGAATCGCCGGATAGAGACCGCTGATCAGGCCGACGGCGACGGCGATGCCGACGGCCAACGGAATGGTCGCGTAGACGATCGAGGGTTCGGCTTGACGGATCGCCTCGGGCAACGATTCGAACTTCTGCGGGGAGGACTTTTTCACGACATAGAGCAGGGTGTGATACATCGGAGGCCCGAGAAAGCCAAGCAAAACCCCCAAGGCCGCTCCGGCGAAGCTGAGCACGATGGTTTCGACGAGAAACTGCTGCACGATGTCTTTGCGTTTGGCACCCAGAGCGCGGCGGATACCAATCTCACGGGTCCGTTCCGTGACACTGGCCAACATGATGTTCATGATGCCGATCCCGCCGACGACCAGCGAAATGCAGGCGATCAAGACGCCGATGCCGAGAAACATCATGCGGAGGTTGCGGGCCTGCTCCAACAGTTCGAGCGGGACGACGACCGCCACGTCCATCATCGCGGCGTGTCGGGGCATGACCAGTGACTCGACCATCGCGGCGGTGGTACGAACCTGATCGACCGAACCAACTTGGAGGGTGATCTGATTCAATTCCATGATCTCGGTCTCAAATTGACCGGCCCGCCGAGTGACGACTGTATCCCCGATCCGTTGACGGAGCGTTTTGATCGGGATGTAAACGTCGCCCGAATAATCTTGGGAATCGAGCGAACCGCCGATCGCCGCGGACGCGCTGCGATAGTCGAGGACCCCGACGACCTTGTAGTAATGAAAACTTTCGGGAATGTAGACCCGTTTGCCGAGTGGATCTTCATACGGGAACAACTTTTCGGCGACCTGGGCTGCCAGCACGCAGACGTTGTCCGCCGTCAGGTCATCGGCGTCGGCGAGAAACCGCCCGCTGCGGACCTTCAGCCGATTGATCGCGGCATAGTCGGGGGTGCAGCCGACCAAGCGGCCATCGACCTGGTTGTCCTTGTACGTGAACTGGCGGCGAATCTCGCGAATCGGCAGGGCGCTTTCGATCGTGGGGACGTTGGAAACGATCAGGTCGAGATCGCTCCGCTTGAGCCCATACAGGGCAGCCCGGCCTTCGAGCTTTTCGGGTGGCGGCTTGATGCTGCGAACGATGATGGTGTTCGCGCCGAGTGATTCGATCTGCTTCTGCACCACGTCGCTGGCACCCTGACTGATCGCGGTCAACACGATCACCGCCCACACGCCGATCAGGATGCCGAGCATCGTCAGCCCGCTGCGGAGCGGGTGGAGCAGCAGACTCCTGACGCCTAATTTCCAAGTTCGCAGCCAAAGCATGAGGGATCACAACTTCCGTTGGGCGAGGGCAAGGATGTTTTCGTGCTGACGGCGGCGAGCCTCAGCGCGGCTCTCTTCGCTGTTGATGCGATCGCTCGACAGCAGGCCGTCGGCGAGTCGCACGATCCGCCGGGCGCGGGCGGCGACCTCATCTTCGTGAGTGACCATGATGATGGTCCGTCCCTGCGTGTTGAGGGTATCGAACAGGTTGAGGATTTCTTCGGTGGTGACCGAATCGAGGTTACCGGTCGCTTCGTCGGCCAGGATGAAATAGGGATCGTTCATCATGCTGCGGGCGATCGCGACACGCTGCTGCTGGCCACCGGAAAGCTGCATCGGCCGATGGTCCAAGCGTTCGCCCAAGCCGACCATTCGAGCCAGCTCGATCGCCCGCTCCTTCTCGGCCTGACCGAGCCGCCCTTGGTAGTAGAGCGGGACCTGAATGTTTTCGACGACGGTGTATTGTTGGATCAAGTTGTAGGACTGAAAGACGAAGCCGATGCGGCGGCTGCGAATCTCCGCCAACTCATCGTCACTCATCGTCGACACGTCGTCTCGACCGAGGAAAAAGTTTCCGCTGGTCGGTTTGTCCAAACAACCGAGCAAGTTCAGCAGCGTGCTTTTCCCAGAGCCTGACGGCCCCATGATCGCGACGTAATCGCCTTCCGGGACGTCGAAGGAGACGCCGCGGAGGGCATGCACCGTTTCGCTTTTGAGGACGTAGGATTTCTTCAATTCGCGGATCGAGACCGCGGGCAGTTTGCCGTCAGGATTCTCGTCCGAGGCGTTCGTCCCCAGAGGGAGTGGCGAATGGAGGGAATTGTCCGCGAGCACTCGGTAGGGATCGGCTGGGAGGCTACTCACTCGATTGCCCCTCACCCTCGCGGACCGCGGAAATCCGTTCCAGGAATGACGGCTTCTTCGGCTTGGCGTCCGCCGCCTCGACTTCGGACTCCGCCGGCAGCTCCACGCTCGCCTGGCTGTCGGTAGCCTCCGCTGTCGCGGTGGCCGCCCCGGTGCCGGCCGCCGGCTGACGTCCGGACCCTTCCGGTCGCCCTGCGCCTTCGGGCCGGCCACCTGGCGGACGCTGACCGCCCGGACCAGATGCTCCCCCGGCACCGGCAGCTGCCCCGCCGTTGGGCCTGCCAGCGCCACCCGGAGCTCGGAGTGGCGATTCGCTCGTCGCGGCCGGGAGTTCCGGCATCGGACCGGCCGCCTCGGAGACGAGCTTAGCCAGCATCGTATCATCCGTCTTTTCGAGATCGGGCAATTCGAGCAGGCCGAGATTCTGACGCAGGTTCAAAACCACATTATCGCTGAGTTCGACCCCCGACACGACGGTCGCCTTTTTGTCGTTGGTAGCGCCGATCGTGACTTCGCGGGTTTCAAAGGAGCCGCCTTTCTGGATCAAGCAGTAGGTCTTCCCGCCGTGCTCGTAAATCGCCTGGATGGGGACCTGCAGCGCGTCAGGGATCTGTTTGACGAAAATCCGCGCTTCGGCGGTCATGCCGGTGCGAATGGTCGGCGGCGGATCGATGATTTCGATGATGGTCGCGTATTCCTTGACGGAGGTGCTAAACCAACTGCCGGGCTCGGCGTAACGATTGACGCGGATGACTCGGCCGAGCAGTTCCATGTTGGGGACGGCGTCGACTCGAATCTTCGCCGGCATGCCCACATCGATGAGGGTGATCCGCGACTCATTCACCTTGGCGCGAACCTGCATCCTCTTCGGGTCGGGCAAGCGGATCAAGGTTTGGCGTTCCCGCACGACCGACCCAGCCTCGATCACCGTTTCGGCGTTGCCGCCGCGACTGCTGTACACGTTCGCGTGGGTGACCACGCCATCGGACGGGGCATAGATGGTGCAAAGTTCAAGCTGTTTCTGGATGTCGGCGAGGTCAGTCTGTTCCTCTTCCAGCGAGCCCATCGCGGCCGCCAATTGTGCCTCCGCGGAATCGATCTTGCTGTCGAATTCCACGAGCATCTTTTGGCGGGTCAGGTCCTGCAACACGCGGAGGCGATTCTCGGCCGACGCGAGCAAATTAAGATTATTGGCGACCGCGAACTGATCCGCCTCCAGTTGCAGCGATTTGACCAGACCACGAGCGACCAAGCGTTCGGTGCTCTGGAGTTCCAGTTGCGATTTTCGCAGCCCCTGCTCGGCGAGCTGCATTTCGCTCAGAATGGCGCGTTCTTCCGTCTCGAACAAACCCTCGAGGTACTCCTGCCGGGCGATCTTGGCTTGCTCGACCGCCGCTTCGGCGGCCGCCACTTGGGCCTCGGCCCCGATCACCACGATCTTCTTGTCGCGCAAGGCGGTCTTGAGGGCCGCATCGTCGAGCTCGACCAGCTTGTCGCCTTTCTTAACCACGGTCCCTTCGGCGATCACCCACAGGATCGGGGTACCGGAACCGCCACCCCGGGCCCGCACCCCGCAGACGACCTCGACGTTGCTGCTGCTTTCCAACTCGCCTTGCTCCAAGACGATGTGGTCGAACGGGCCGTCGCTGACCTGGTCGACGATCAAGTCGGGGCGGGCCGAGTTTTCGGCCGAGCGCTGCCAGGCCCAGTAGCCGCCAAAGCCGAGCCCAGCCAGGACCACGAGGGAAACCAATAGCCCAACAAGGATGCCGCCACGGCGTCGCGGGCATGCGGTGCTCCGCGCATCTTGTACAGGGAATCGCATAAAAATCACTCGGTTGACGGGATGTCGAAGGCGGGAAGGAAGCTCAGGCAGGACGAGCAAATGATCGACGGCGATCAAGGGGACGTCGGCAAAACAGGCGGGGCTGGCGAATGGCCGGTCGGGGCGGGGCGTGTCTTCGGCGTCCGATGCCCCACGCGGCGACCCCTTATCATACCCGATCTCGACGAAAAATCGAAGAGATCCTTTCGGCATACCGATGTACACACGGACACAACCCAGCTATTTCTCCGACGTTCACACAACCTTCCATTTAACCCCTTGGCGTAGGCAAGGTTTCGTTTTCCTGCGGATGCCGCGACTTCGCTGATTAAATTCCAGGGGCAAACGTGGTAACTTCTCGGACAACCGCTAGCACGGGCATGATCGCACCCGGCCGGCCCATCCGTTACCAGCCACCCAAGCCCCCAAAATCTCGATGCCGCTCGACGACGTCCCCGCCAGCCTGCCCGCAAAAACCGCTGAGGGGAATGACCTGGAAGTCAAAGACGCCCAGGTGATTTTCGCGAACGTGTGGGGCGAACTCGAAGCGGACTATGGCCGCGAAAATCTCCGTTTTTCCAAAGAGATCATCCTGCTGGGCGGGGCCCCTGGCGCCGGCAAAGGGACCAACACGGAGTTCATCGCGAAGGCCCGCGGGCTGACCTGCACGCCGATCGTCGTCAGCGCCCTGCTGACAACCCCCGAAGCCGAGCGGATCAAGCAAGCGGGAGGCATGGTCGGTGACCGGGAGGTGATCGGGATCCTGTTTCGCAAGCTGCTCGATCCGATCTATCGCGACGGCTGCATCCTGGACGGCTTTCCCCGGACTCGGGTTCAGGTCGAATGCCTGAAGTTGGTTGTCGAAAAGATGAACCAACTCTATCGGGAATACCACAAAACGCCGCTCGCGATCAATTTCCGCAAGCCGACCGTGCATGCGATGGTCCTGTTCATCGATGAGCGGACCAGCATCGAACGCCAATTGCAGCGCGGCCGCGTGGTCGCGGAACACAACGCCAAGGTCCGCGCCGAAGGCGGCTCGGACTTCTTGGAGGAACGCGACACGGACCGCGACCCAGAAGCCGCCCGCCAGCGGTACCGCGTGTTCAAGGAAAAGACGTGGGACGCGTTGCAGTCGCTGCGGGAGCTCTACCATTATCACTTCGTCAATGCCCAGGGCGACATCCGCGACGTCGAGCAGAACATCCTGCGCGAACTCGCCTACCAATCCTCGCTCGAACTCGATCCCGAGACCTACGACACCGTTCGGCATATTCCGCTCGCTTCCGAAATCGTGGTCCACGCCCGACAGGAACTGGTGCGGCGGATGGACAGCTACCAACTCGAAAGCACCGCCCTGTTCGTGCAGGTCGTGAAGCTGATCGAAGAGCGGTTCATGCCGATTGTCCGCCGACACACGATCGCCGGCATGGCGGTCGTGAACTCCGAAGATGCGGTGTTCGAGAATCCGCAGGCCTTGGCGATGCTGATCGACATCTTCGCGGAGCGGGGCTATCGCGCCGTGGCGAATGTCAATCGGGCCGAAGTTCCTCGTCGGATCGATCTGACAACCGGGGAAATTCACTGCGACCTGAAGCGAATTTACCGCTTTCAGATCAGCTTCAGCGGGTCGGCGATCCGTCGTGGCGAATCGTAACCCCGGTACCGCCCCAACCCGGTACCGAAAACTGACTTTTTGTATAGGCTTGCGGAAAACGGGGCCGATTGGGCATAATCGCGGCCCACCGGGAATGGCGAACGCCTTGCCATTCGCTGACCCGCTATCGTCGCGGTCAGCGGATTGCCCGACTCCTGGTGGCCAGCCGCGGATCGAACGGCTGTCGAGCCCGAGCCCCGTGGCCCGATTCGTTCGCCCATCCGCAACCAACACCCGCAGCCCCCAATTCAGCCCCGCTTCGGCGGAGAGATAACCGATGGCCAAGAGCAAGAAAAAAGCCGAAACGGTGTTCCTGGTTTGCCAGGAAACCGGCGATTACAACTACACGATCACGCGGAAGCCCGGCGGCGAGAAGTTGCAATTGAAAAAGTACAGCCCGCGACTCCGTCGCCGCACGCTGCATCTCGAAAAGAAAAAGTAGCCGTCATCCTTCGCTTTGGCAGTTGGGTCGCGGGAGCATCGGATGCAGAAACAGTGGCGATTCCTGCCGCATGACACGGGGCGAGTCGAATCGCTGATGCAGTCCGCTGGGGTTCCGCCGGTGGTCGCCCAATTGCTGGTCAGCCGTGGGGTCTACCGGTCTGACGACGCGCGACTGTTTCTCGAGGCTAAGCTCGGCGGTCTCCGTGACCCTGGCGAATTGCCCGGCGTCAACGCGGCGGCGAAGCTGATCAATGAGGCGATCGCCGCGGCGACCCCGATCACCGTCTATGGCGATTACGACGCCGACGGCATGACCGGGGCGGCGATCTTGGTCAACGGCTTGCGGTTGCTCCGGGCGGACGTCAACTACTTCATCCCCAACCGGCTCGAAGAAGGCTACGGCCTGAATTGCGAGTCGATCGAAAGGTTGCATCGCCGCGGCCGGCGGATGATCATCTCGGTCGACTGCGGGATTACCAGCGTCGAGCAGGCCGAACTGTGCAGTCGGCTCGGCATCACGCTGATCATCACCGATCATCACCAATTCGGAGATCGCCTGCCCGAGGCGGCGGCGATCGTCCATCCGAGGCTCCCCGGATTCAGCTACCCGTTTGGGGATCTCTGCGGGGCAGGGGTCGCCTTCAAGCTGGCCTGGGCCCTCTGTCAGCAAGCCTGCGGATCGAGCAAGGTTACCGATGCGATGCGGGCCTACCTGATGCGATCGCTGGGCTTAGCGGCCATCGGCACGGTCGCCGACATGGTGCCACTGTTGGACGAAAACCGAATCTTGGTGATGCATGGGCTACGGACGCTGCAAGCCGATCCGTTGCCCGGTTTGGCCGAGCTGATGAAGTCCGCCAAGCTGATCGGCAAATCGAGCCTATCGAGCGAGGACATCGCCTTCTCCTTGGCCCCACGGCTGAATGCGGCGGGGAGGCTTGGCCAGGCGCAACTGGGGGTCGAACTGCTGACTTCGGAACCCGGCGAGCGGGTGAAGGCGTTGGCCGAATACATCGAGCAGCTGAACGTCAGCCGCGACTCGTTGCAGCGGTCGGTGCAGCTCGCGGCGGGCAAACTAGCGACCAGCGACTTCGATCCGGAGTCCGACCCGGCACTGGTGTTGGCCGGTGCCGGCTGGCATCTGGGCGTGATCGGCGTGGTCGCCGGGCGGTTGGCCGAGAAATACGGCAAACCGGTAATCCTCCTCAGCCAGGATTCGACGGGTGCCCGGGCGGCGGTCGGATCGGGCCGCGCGGGCGCTTCGCATTTCGACTTGCACGTGGCCCTGTCGGAATGCGCCGACCGACTGATTCGCCATGGTGGCCACCGCGCGGCGGCCGGCTTGACGATCGCCGACGACCAGATCGAGGCTTTCCGCAGCGACTTTTTCGAGGCGATTTCCCGACAGACGATGGTCGATGACCCGGCACCTGAGATCGTGATCGATGCCCAGACGCCGCTGGGCCAATTGAACCTGCGAACGGTTACCCAAATCGAACAACTATCTCCCTTCGGCCAGGGCAATCCTCGGCCGGTGCTCTGTAGCAACCGCGTCACGCTGGCCGAACCTTCGCGGCGGATGGGCGGTGGCGATCGGCACCTTAGCGCCAGGCTGCTGCAGCACAACGTTCAAATTCGCGCCGTGGCATTCGGTCAAGGCGATTGGTGCGAGGAGCTGAACGCTTGCCCGGGCCCGATCGACATCGCTTATCGCCCCGTGATCAATGAGTTTGCCGGCCAGAAAAAAGTAGAAATTCACCTGGTCGATTGGCGACCTTCCGCAGCGGCGACTACGCTAGAGGCGTGNNTGTGCCTGAATCCCCATGTGCCTGAAACCAAGTGCCTGAGCATCGAAGGGTGCCAAGATGAACCTCCATTGCCTGGGCACGTCAGGCTATCACCCGAGTGAAGCTCGCCAGACCTCCTGTTACTTCCTCGCGGAAGACGGCGTGGTTTTGGATGCCGGATCGGGGATCTTCCGGTTGACCCCGCTGATCCAGACCGACCGCCTCGATATCCTGCTCAGTCATGCCCATCTGGATCACACCATGGGACTGACTTTTCTGCACGACGTGCTGCGGGGGCGAGAGTTCGCGGAGGTCCGCGTCTGGGCCGCGGCGGACAAGCTCGCCGTGATCCAGGCCTGCCTGTTTCAACAGCTGATCTTCCCGGCGATGATTCCGGTCCGCTGGATGGTAGTGCCCCCCGGCGAGGCCTTCGAAGTCGGCACCAGGCGGCCCCTGCGGGTGGAAACGCGGAACCAGGAACATCCCGGTGGCTCGCTCGCCTACCGGATTCGTTGGCCCGGCGACGGGAAGACGCTCGTTTACGCGACCGACACGGTGGGCGATACCTCGGCGGAAGCCCAGCGTTGGATGCGAGCCGCGGACCTGCTGGTCCACGAGTGCTCGTTTCGCGATCGGGAGCAAGACTGGGCGATGCAGACGGGGCACTGCTGGACGAGCCGCGCCGCCGGAATCGGTCGATCCGCCGGGGTCAAACGGCTGCTGCTGGCGCACATCAACCCGCTGGAAACGGGCGACGACCCGATCGATTTGGCGCAAGCCCGGGGGATCTTCCCCGAGACGGTCGTCGCCGCGGACGGCGACGTCGTTCCCTTTTGATATCGGGACTTGTCATGACCGCCGCTTGTCATGACCAGGACTTGTGCCCGCCCTGGCGGCGGCGCTAACGCTTGGCGGTTCTCGCCGGCCCCTCGACCAGCCTTTCGGTGATCCGGGCACGGTATTCCATCAGGCTATTGTCCCCTTGGAAGCCGACGACGGTTTCGTCCCAATCAAGCTCCTTGCTGAGCACACGGCCGGCATCGATATCGAAGCGAATGCTACCGTTGCTCAGCTGTTGGACGATCTGCGCCTTGACGGAAGCCTGCTCGATCGGGGTCAGGATCTCGGTGCGGACCTGGAGCGTCGCGACCCCGGTCTGAACCTTCTCCAGCCGGTAGGTTTCTCGGACCTTGATGACCTTGATTTGTCCGGCTTCGTCGCGGGCCTTGATTTCGCGAGGCACGCTCCAGGAGCTGCCGACCGCGATCGATTCCTCCGGCAGGGCGAGCGTCAGTCCGCCCATGCCGAGTTGCATGTCGGTGCCGGCATGTTGCTGGCGAGCGGTCTCCTGGCCACGAGGGTTGACCGTGACGGTGACCAGCGGCTTCTGGAGCTGGTCGGCAACCGTTTCGAAAATGATCGGGGGGACTTCGCCGGACCGACTCGACCAGCGAATTTCTTCGTTGCCGCCGGTTTGCTGCATCATCTCGACGGAGTCGACCGAATGATCGAAGGTCATCTTGCCATCGTCGGCGACCGCGGTCACCCGCCATAGCTTTTCGCTGACGGTGTGAACCTGAGCCGTATCCTCCGCGCCGCGAATTCGCGTTTTCGTCTTGGCAACCTGGGTCACCTCATAGCGGATCGATTCGTCGGCCGACAGGCGATAGCGGAGCAGGTAGACGTCGCCGGCGTCGGCCGCCTCGGGGACGTCCGTCGTGAGCACGGAAACGGGCTCGTCTGCCCGGATCGCGGCCGCGGCCGCAACCATCGACCAGACTGCCATCCCCAAACCAGTGCCGAACCAAGCCGTTTTCATCGCTGACCTCCGTGTCCGATGGCTGAAAATTGAGTATTTTGCAGACCAAAGTATCGCAAATCAGTCCTGCCACGGCAAGCTCGATCCGCTGTCGCTTTGCATCTCGCATCTCGCATCCATCCCGTCCTGGTCAGGCGCCGCGGACTTGGAGGCGGAAGCCTCGAGCGGAATTGCTCGCGAACGGCCACACCGGCCCGATCCGTGACTACGCTAGATGGCGATCGATAGGATTATTCGGAACCCTCGCCACGCGTCTCAGCGGATCGATTTAGCGTATGGACTGGCTTACCATCGTCATCTTGGCGATCGTTCAGGGGATTGCCGAGTTCCTTCCGATCAGCTCCTCGGGCCACTTGGTGCTGATCGGCCGCCTGCTGGGGAACACTTCGGAATCGCCGGCGTTGGAAATCATCCTGCATGCGGGCACGCTCGGTTCGATCCTCGTGGTTTATTGGCGGCGGATTTTGCAACTGCTCACCAGCGACCGGCGGGTGATTCCGCTCCTGATCGTCGGGACGCTACCCGCGGTGGTAGTGGGACTGCCGATCAAACTGTTCGCCGAACCGCTGCTCAAGGACCCGTTGTTGACGGGCTGCATGCTGCTGGTCACCGCCGCGATCCTGATAACTCTGCGGCGGTTGCGCCGAGGCGAGCGGCAGTACGGTGAACTGAATGTCTGGCAAGCCCTCGCGATCGGCTGCTTTCAGGCCTGCGCGATTCTGCCGGGGCTGAGTCGCAGCGGTTCGACGATCTTCGGCGGGCGATGGGTCGGCCTGCGAGGACCGGACGCGGTGACCTTCTCGTTTCTGCTGGCGATCCCGGCGCTCTGCGGGGCGACGGTGCTGGCGATCCGCGATTTGCGTGATCAGGGGACGAGCAGCCAGGATGTGGCCGTGTTGGTCTTGGGTGCGGGGATCTCCTTCTCGGTCGGAATCTTCGCGTTGAGATGGCTGATGCGTTGGAGCCAGAAGGACCGTTTGCACTGGTTCGCCTGGTGGTGCGGGCCGCTGGGGCTGGTGGTCATCGGTCTGTACCTCGCGGGGTTCTGGGAGCATCCGATCGCCGCCGAGGGGGAGGGAAGCCTGGCCGCGACCACGCCCCCAGCCGCGAACGAAATCCGTGTCGGGGGTGGCGTGACGGACTGAGGCAAACGACAATGGTTGACGTAAGAGCAGGTTCGCGATTCGCGTCTGGGAATATTTGCCCCCGGGGAAATTCGCTCCCGGGGATATTCGCTCCCGGGGTTCCCGACCATTCGTCCACGAACCGCGGCCGAACCTGGGGTGCCGCAACGGTCCCCCAAGCCTCCCGACCGGCCCGCAAACATCCATCTCCCATCTCGACTGCGAGTACCGGTGTTTCATGTCCACGCCTCGAGCGCTCACCACCAGACAGCGTGCGGTTTACGAAATGATCCGCGGCCTGATCATCGATCGGGGTTACGGGCCAACGGTCCGTGAAATCGCGCACCATTTCGACATCGGCAGCCCCAACGGGGTGATGTGTCACCTGCGGGCTTTGGAACGCAAGGGGTTGATCACCCGCGAAGCGAAGCGGAGCCGCGCGATCGAATTGGTCGATGCGGCGGCGCGGGGGCGGTATGCGATGCAGATGGCCGGTGTCGTCGCGGCCGGACCGACCTCCTTGGCGTTCGAGCAAGACGAGCGGATCGACTTGGGCCAGATCCTGTACCGCGACGACCGCTTCGTGCTGCGAGTATCCGGCGATTCGATGATCGACGCTCACATCTTGGACGGGGACTACGTGATCATCGAGCCGGCACAAAAGGCGCGGCCCGGCCAAATGGTTGTCGCCCAGACGCCCGAAGGGGAAGCGACGCTGAAGTACTGGCACCCCGAAGAGAACCGGATTCGGCTGCAGCCCGCCAACCGTCAGATGAAGCCGATCTACGTCAAGTCGGCGAAGGTTATCGGGATTGCCGTGGCGGTGGTACGCGGCGAATTGTAACGCGTGCCGGCGCGGCAACGGCGGATCTCACGGCGTGAGGTCGCTGGCGGTTGCTCAGGGCAGCGGCGTGACGACCAGAACGGTGCGATACCGCTGTCCGTTGCGGGAAATCACCAGCGGAACTTCGCGATCGACCTGAGCCAGTCCGACGCGGGTCACGAGATGGTCATCGTTTTCCACGGGCCGACCATCGAACTCCAGGATCACATCGCCACGACGGATGTGAGCCAGTTCGGCGGGTGAACCGGCCCGGACTTCCTTGACCAACGCGCCGTGCGGGCTCCCGAGCAAACGCATCGCCTCGGCCGAGGAAAACTCGGGATCGAGGGTCACACCGAGGTAACCGCGACGAAGCTTGCCGTGCCGGATCAACTCTTCCGCAACCCGAACCGCCATGTCGATCGGGATCGCGAAGCCGATCCCCTCGCTGCCACCCCCGTTGCTGGCGATCGCGGTGTTGATCGCGATCACCTCGCCGCGGAGATTGATCAGCGGCCCGCCGCTGTTGCCGGGATTGATCGCGGCGTCGGTTTGGAAGAAGTCTTGCAGGTCAATCCGCTCGGTACCCAAGGAGAGGTCCCGCCGGCCACGGGCGCTGAGAATGCCGAAGGTGACGCTGTGGCTTAGGCCGAACGGGCTACCGATGGCGATCACGAAGTCGCCGATTTCCGTCTGGTTGCTGTCACCGATTCGGGTCAGCGGCATCGGGATGTCGACCCTCATCACCGCGACGTCGGTGCTGGGATCGGATAGCACTTGGACCGGGTGACAATGACGGCCGTCGCTGGTTTTGATCGTGATCTCACCGGCCGCCGCGCCGGCGATCACATGCCGATTCGTCAAGATCCACGGTTGCCCGGCGATCGGAACCGCGACGCCAGCCCCCGCCTCATCGAACGCTTCGCTCCGCCCGCGATTGCGTTCCAATTTTCTGGCCTCGATATGGATCACGCTCGGCTTGACCAGCGTCGCCACCCGTTTGACCAAGTTCCCGAGCCGATCGACCATCGCGAACTCTTCCGCCAACTCGGCGTACATCGCCTCGCGCTGGTCATCGGTCGACGTGGTCGTTGCCGCCGTTGACCCACCATCCGCCGACGCGTCGGCATCGTCGGACACCCGATACGATTGGTACGATTCACCCGGCTTGTCGGGCTGGGGCGACTGCGCTACCGCGGCTGAGAGCCACATCGCGGACAGCAACAGCGTTCCGATCGACCTGCGATAAGCGGTGGACGCCGAGCGGACGACACCACCCCAATCGGAGCGGACACCTAGCCCGTCACGAACGGGGCGGTCGCCAAGAGCGACTCGGGCCAGGGGGGAACCGAATGAAGAAGCGGACATCGACACGGACTTCAGTGGGAGGTTCGGAGGGAAGCCGATTGCAAGGTAACGATCGGCTGGGAGAGGGCAAGAAAATTGCTCGCCGACCCCTCGCCGGGCGTAGCCGCGATAAGCCGCTCGACCTGGCCGGTCGTTTCAATGCGATTCCGCGTCACCTCGAGAGCAACCGGTAGGACCACAATGAAAAGGGCGACAGGAATCACTCCCCGTCGCCAAAGTCGTTTCGGCATCCGCCCCGCGTGGGTCTGGCCCCTGAGCCGTCCGACTCAGTCCGATCCGTAATAGGCGACCGAGCTGCTCCAACCCGAAGCCTTGGACTCGCTCCGCTGTTCCGCGAGCCGGCGGCAACCGACGCAATCCACCACGTAAGGCACGGCCTGGAGGCGTTTGAGCGGAATCGGCTTGCCACAATCTTGGCACGTTCCGTAGGAGCCGTCCTTGATCCGATCGATCGCCGCATCGATCGCCCGTAGCTCGTCGCTCTCCACCTCCAGCAGGCGACTGTTCATTTCGTCCTGGACGGTATCGGCGGCCGCATCGAGAACGTCGCCCGACGTCTCCCCGTGGTATTCGAACAGGAGCTTGATATCACCCTTAATCGACCGGGCGAGCGAATCGCGACGGCGGAGCAACATGCCGAGAAGCTTTTCGATCGTTTCTTGTCGAGCCATAGTTCACCTCACTTGATGTTGACAACACTCACGAACGAGCCCCCGATTTCAACCGCACGCGGCGAGCGCTGCGACGGAAAGGCCAAGAACCGTTTGCCGCCGCGGGTCAACCGTTCGAGCGGGAATCGGGTTCACAGGTGGATACGCGTCGAACGGGATTTTGGTTCCGAGTCCGGGGGGAAATCGTCGCGAATCTCGAAGAATGTAATTCCGGCAAGCGAGGGAAGTTACGGGAACTCGCTGAGTTGCTGGAGAAAAACGTGGCTCTCGGTCCGAGTTTGACGCTTCGTCCGATAATTCACCGCAAATCGACCCGACTTACGGGTCGGAGGCTCTTTCCCAATGATTGGGGAATCGACGATTGACGGCCGCAAACCGGGCGATAAACTAATGAGACTGAGTCTCATTAGCAGACTCGGCTCTGAAGCAGCCAGCCAGCCACACCCGCCGCCCGCAGGGTCCCCGTTACCTAGGGAGCCTCCTGCCGCCAGAAGGTCGGGTCCAGCCAGCCACGTTCCGACGAGCGCCCTCCGCGGGGGGTACGGCATCTCTTGGTTCACATCTCGGTTCACGGGAGGGTTGGTTATGGGTTCGGTCCGCCATGTCATCCATTCGCAGCGGCAGTTTGGGAAGCCAACACGGGGCTTCACGCTCGTCGAATTGCTCGTTGTCATCGCCATCATTGGCGTGATGGTCGGCTTGCTTCTGCCCGCGGTCCAGGCCGCCCGCGAAGCGGCCCGGAGAATGAGTTGCCAAAACAATCTCAAGCAGCTCGGCTTGGCGCTGCACAATTACGAGTCCGTCCATCGAATTTTCCCCCCCTCGTCCGTCGCGGTCGGCATGTCGGCGGGTCAGCCTTGGTCGGGGCAATCGTTTTTGTTGCCCTACGTCGAAGGGGCCAACACCTACAACCTGATCGACTTTTCGATCGGTTATCACGCGGCTGGGAATCGCACCCTGTTTCCCCCCTTCGGCATCGCGGCGACCCGCGTCCCGGTGCTGATGTGCCCGAGCGAAATCAAGGACCAAGCCCGCCTGGATACGGCGACCCATGTGCCGCAACACTACCCGCTCAATTACGCGATGAGCGTCGGCCGCTACCTGATTTACAATCCGACCAATCGAGTTGATGGCGGGGCCGCCTTCGCGCCCAACGGCCGCATCGGGACCGCCGGATTCGTGGATGGCCTGAGCAACACGGTCGGGATCTGCGAGGTCAAGGCCTACACGCCGCGTTTTCATGACGCGGTACTTCCGTCCGACGAGCCGGTATTTCCAGCCGACGTCTCGGCCAATGTCCAGGGGGGCGATTGGTCGGCGACCAATGGCCACACCGAATGGGTTTGCGGACGCGCCATTCACAACGGCTTCACCACGACCTTCACCCCCAACACCGTGGTGCCTCACGTCGTCGGCGGGCAAACCTTCGACATCGACGTATCGAGCAGCCGCGAGGGGAGAAGCCTGACCGAAGCGACCCGGGGTGTGATTACTTCACGCAGCTATCATCCCGGGCTGGTCCAAGCCGCGATGATGGACGGATCGGTCCGTGGCTTGACCGAATCGATCGAGCTAAAAGTCTATCGCGCGCTCGGCACGAGGGCCGGTGGCGAAGTGGTCGGTGATTTCTAGGCCCGACCTGACGCTTCCTTGACCGGCTCAAGTCCTCGCCCCAGGGCGAGGACGATCAGCTGGCGGGAAGCGATTGCAGGATTTGATCGACCCGCTCGACGATCAATTGCAGCGACTTGCCGGCCATTTCGAAGTTGGTGTGGGAACTCACCTCGGCCTGAATCTCGTTGAACAGCTCGGTCGCCTTGCGAACCTTGGGAAACTTTTTCCGAGCCATCTTGATGTAAGCCTCATCGTCCTCGGCCAGTTTGGCGGGGGCCAACGCCAATACGAAATCATAGAGCTCGCGGGCGATGTCCCGCAGATCCTCATCATCCTGAGCTTCGTCGCTATGCTTGATGAAGGTCCGGACCATCCACAGGTGAGCCAGCTGGCCGTCAATCTGACTCACCGCCGCGGACAGCGAATTACTCGATACGTCACTCATGTTCTTTCGAAATTTTCTCAGCGTTTGAAGAAATACGCCGGCCCGAATCCGCCAACCTCATCGGGTCCGTCTGCCGCGTGGGGATCGGCACCCCCAACCCGTCGCTCATAGTATACTTTCTCCGACCGTTGCAACCCATTGTCGGCCGAGATGCTGCGAATTTCTCGTTTATCGGTCGTTTCGTCCTCTGCTTCTCGACTCGGCCCCGTTTCCGGTTGCCCCCGCCGCGAGTTGCCTGATCCTCGCCCCCAGCCCCAGGCGTTCCCCATGTCGCGATGTCGGTTTCCCTCGCCCCTCGCCAACGCCAGACAGCTGGGGCGTCAACCGAGCGGGAACTGCGGGGGGCCGGTAAGTCTCCCTCTCGTCCTGCTCGTGGCCGCGATGGCGTGTACGTTGTCGGCGATCAGGGCCGGGGCGGAAGAGCGTCCCAGGACTCCCGCCTCAGCCAAGCCGCGTCCCAACGTGCTGCTGATCTGCGTCGATGACCTCCGCGGCCAACTCGGGCATCTCGGCGATGGGGTCGCGCAGACTCCGGCGATCGATCGTTTCGCGGCTTCCGCGGTCAGTTTCGCCCGGCATTACGTCCAAGTCCCGACGTGTGGCGCATCGCGGGCGGCGCTGATGCGGGGCCGCTATCCCGAGGTTGCGGCGCATCTGAGCAACGATGCGATTTTAAAAACCCAAGCGAATTGGGCCGATGAAAGCCTACCGGCCTGGTTTCGCGGGCACGGTTATCAGACCCACTCGTTGGGCAAAGTGACCCATTACCCCGGCAACCTGACGGGCGAGAATTGGGCGGCGTCCCCCGAAGAGTTGCCGGGCGCGTGGGACAGCGCCGGAATCCCTCGGGGGCCATGGCGGGATGCGAAGGCGATGATGCACGGATTTTCCGCGGGGCGGGCCAGGCGTCCGGGGCAATCCCCGGCGTTGGAATCGACCGCGGGTCCCGACTCCCTGTACCCGGACGCGTGGGTCGCTGACGCCGCGATCGAGAAGTTAGCGACGCTGCAAGCTTCCGCAACACCTTGGTTTTTCGCGGTCGGATTTTTCAAGCCGCACCTGCCTTTCGCCGCGCCCCAAGCTTGGTTCGACCGCCACGACTCGGCGAACTTCGCCCCGCCCGCCAACGCGGCGCGGCCCACCTGGCCGTCGGGCTGGCACGCCAGCGGCGAGTTTCGCGGCAACTATGGTCACCAGGGCCGCGACCCCGATACGGATCCGGCGTATGCCCAGGAGTTGCGGCGCGCCTACGCGGCAGCGGTCAGCTACATGGACCACCAACTGGGAAGGTTGCTGGAATCGCTCGATCGGCTCGACCCGAATCATGAAACCCTGGTCGTGATTTGGGGCGATCACGGCTTTCTGCTCGGCGAGCATGCGATCTGGGGCAAGCATTGCTTGTATGAGGAAGCCCTCCGAAGCCCGCTGCTGATCCGAATCCCGCAGCCGACGGGCTCCGGCGAAACGCCGCCGACTGGCGTCCGCTGTGAGGCCATCGTCGAGACGGTCGACCTGTTTCCGACCCTCACCGATTACTGCGGACTCACTTCGCCGCCAGCCTTGACCGGCCACAGTTTGAGACGGTATCTGGAAGAGCCTGCCGCGCCCACGGCGAAACCGGCCTGCGGCTTCTGGGGAAACGGCTCAAGGTCACTTCGGACCGACCGTTGGCGATTGATCCGGACCGGAGGTCGTGGAGGCGCCCCACCCGCGATCGAACTGTTCGACTACGAACTCGACCCGGCGGAAACGAAGAACGTCGCCGCGGCGCATCCGGAAGTGCTGCGTGAACTCGAGGCGTTGCTCTCCGCTTATCACTGGTGAGCACTCCCGGCCGACGAGGGCGCCGGCTAGCGAGGGACGAGAGTCGGAACGCTCGCCAACAGACGGATTGCCGGCACGCTTATCGACGCACCCTTGCCGCGGCCTTGGGCTGCTCTGCCATCTGACTTCCGGCGGACGGACGTAGGATATACACCTTGGGGTCGTCCGCGATGAAGGTGGTGCTCCACTGACTGCCGTTGTCGGCGCTGCAGATGTTGTAAAAGAAGGTGCGGAAACGCTCGGCGCGATAACTGTAGGGGAATTGGCTGGTGATGTAGGAATCTTCGGTCAGTTCATCCACCCCTGGCGCGGCATAGTAATGCACCATCCCGTCCGGGGTCACCGACATGCCCAAGGTCCACCAGCCGGTTTGAGTGATTTGAGGTCCGCGAAAATCGACGCCTTGGCTATTCCCACGAATCCTCAGGTAGGCGTAGTCGTGCTCCTCGCCTGACTGGGCTTTGCTCTCGAACTCGACGAACATTCCCGGCCAATACACTTCATTCCCCTTGGACGTTCGCTTCAGCGGGGTATTGCCGAGCCGCTGCTCGATCATGGCGGTCGTCTCGAGCGCTAGTCGAAAGCCAAAGTGCGGACCGCTCCGCGGTTCCCACTCGGCGACCGGTGGCAGGAAGACGCGCGTCGTGACGCTGGGAACCTCGGAGATTTGGATCGATCGCTTGAGCCGATACTGAACGTTGCAAACGAAATCGTCCTGGTGCATCTTTCCGCTCGGACGTCCGGGTATCCCCGTATCGCGGGACCGCATCAGCAGCGCGCCGCGGCTACCCACCAGGCCGCCCGGTGGGGTGTCAACGCGTTTGACAACGTCGGGATGGCCCCGTTTGATCCCTTCATACCACCGGCCGTTATTGGTCTTCCCCATCGGAGACCGCTGATTGTCATCGATATCCTCGGTGCTTTTAGGATTATTGGGGATATAGAGCCAGTTGGGGTCCTCAAAGTCATCGGCGACGCCAACGATTTCCGTCCCGGTGCCAGGAACGACGGGCCGCTGAGCCGCAACGGGCAACGGCGAGGCGAGCACCCCGACCGAGGCAATCAGTACGGGAATGCTGACGGACCGGGTCCAATTTCGCAATAACACGGCATCACCCTCGCGTTTGTGCCAGCTTCACCGTCCGGAGACGGCCAAGTCGGCTTGGTCGACGTAATCGATTCACTTGCGCTTGATCGTCACAGCCGGAACGTCATCTTGAGTACGATTGTTAAAAACCCTTCGGCCCAGGCACCCACTCCCCAACTCCTTGTCTCCTAGCAGCGGATGATGCGACTTCAGTCCCAAGGTGAATTATCGATCGCCGCCGCGCTGGCCCTAGGCCTGGGTTTGGCTGTGGCCGTCGCCTGGTTTTATCGTCGCGAAACCAAGCGGTTGGCATCCCCCTGGTCGTGGTTGCTGCCGCTGCTCCGCGCCGCGGCGATCATGCTCGCACTGCTGATGCTCGCCGGACCGGTGCTACGATTCCAGAAGGTGACCGGCACGATCCCTCGGATCGACGTCTTCGTCGACGCCAGCGGCAGCATGCTGGCCACCGATCGTCCCGACGGCGAGGCCGCCACGCCGGCCACCGATGCCGCGCCCCGATTGGACCGCGCCTGGAAATTGCTCGCGGGTGACCGCGGCCGAGGGGGTTGGCTCGCCTCGGTTCAACAGACGCACCATGTCATGGTCCATCTGCTGATGGAGGACGATGCGCGCCTGGTCTGGGATTCTCGTTCGGATCTGCCGTTGCCCGAATCGATCCGCCCAAGTGATTTCCGTGGCCGAACGGCCGCCGCTGAGGCCGGGCAGGCCGCGACGTTGGCGGCAGGAGGGTTTACGAATTTGGGCGACCCGATCGCCGCCCGGGTGCTGCGGGACGTTGCGGCGGAGGCGGGACCGCGCGGCGCGGTGCTGCTGTTGACCGACGGCCAACACAATTCGGGCTCGCCTCCGGAATCCTGGTCGCGGCGGCTGGGCGACGCGCGGGTCCCGGCTCATGCGATCGGATTGGGGTCTCCCCAGGAGCCGAAAGATGTGGCGATCCTCGGTGTCAACGTCCCCGCGAGCGTCTCGGCGGGAGGGCGGGTCGGCGGCCAAGTGATCTTCAAGGACTTGGCGGGGGAAGGGGAGCCGATTCGCTTGCGGATCGCGATGGGCGATCAGACGGTTTGGCAGCAGACGCTGACCAGTGAGCAAGTGGCGCAGCGCCGCGTGCCCTTCGATTTCGCGGTTGCGCCTCTAATTGCCCGCCTGGGCTCGACCGCCTCCGAGACCGCGGTCGAGCGGTCGCGATTGACTCTGCCGCTGCGGGTGTCGATCGATCCGATCGTGGGCCAGCACGACTCGGCGAACGATCAACTCGATTTTCGCGTCTCCGCCAACCTGACTCGGCGACGCCTGCTGATCGTCGATTCCCGCAGCCGGTGGGAGACTCGCTATCTCTTCAACCTGTTCGACCGGGACCCGAGTTGGCAGGTCGAGACCGTGATATCGGAATCCCGCAGTTCGGCCGGTCGGATCGTTCGTGAAAAAACGGTCGGCTCGTTTCCAGCGGACGCCCAGGCGATGGCCGCTTACGACGCGGTCATCTGGGGCGACTGCGGCCCTGAAGCCTTCTCGACGGCGGAACTGGAACGACTGCGGGACTTCGCGGCCCAGGGGGGCGCGGTCGTCTTTGTCGACGGCGATCGCAACGGCCTGGCTGCGTTGGCGGCATCGCCTGCCGGCGCGTTGTTTCCGGCCAAGCTTTCCGACGGACCGCAGCTCACCGGGATCCGGGGGCTGCGGCCAACATCGCTCGGTGCGGAGCAGGCGGCGCTGCGGCTGGACGGCAACGACCAGACCTCCGCGCCGCTGAGCGGACGCGCCGCGCGGGCGACCGATCGAGCGGCCGCCGAAACACCCCCCGGCGGCGCGGCGCTGACGGGGGGAGCGGCGACCGCGGCCTCGACTTGGGAAGGGTTGCAGCCGCCGACCCAGCTCCGCTCCGTGGAGGGTTTGCCGGGTGCCGAAGTGTGGCTGGATGCGATCCCGAACGATTCGTCAGGGCCGAAGCCGGCCTTGGTGACCCGGCGATTCGGCGGTGGTCAGGTCGTCTACTTGGCATTCGACCAGACTTGGCGATGGCGATATCGGGTCGCCGATCGTTACCATAATCGGTTCTGGAATCAGTTATTGGAGGCGATCATGCAGCCGCCGTTCGAGGTCCGCGATCAGTACGTTTCGCTCGCCGTCGGCTCACCCCAATACACGGCGGGTGAGGCGGCAACGGTCCGCGCTCAGCTGCGGGACGCGAGCGGTAAACCGGTCGGGGACGTGATCGTGGAAGCGGTAGTCCGTGACGATTCGGGCTCGACACAAACGGTGCTGCTCCGCGGGATCGATGGCGATCGCGGCATTTACGAAGGCCGCACGGGTCCGCTCGCGGCGGGCATTTATGAGATTTCCGTCCGTGCGGCCGGCTATCAAGAATCGCCGGCCGTACGGACGTCGATGTTGGTCGTGGCTCCCCCGGACCGTGAATCGGCACGGCTGTCGCAGGATGTCGACCTGCTCGGCTCGTTAGCCGAAACCTCAGGCGGCATTTACGCTGACGAGCAAGACGCCGAACGGGTTTGGCGAGCGATCGCACCGCTGAGCGATGGGCGGATCGAAACGCGGCGTTATCCGCTCGCGGAATCCGTCCCCTGGTTTTTCATGGTCCTCGGGCTGCTGACGGCCGAGTGGTGGTTTCGCAAAAAGGCAGGGTTGATCTGAATCATGAGCATCACCATCGACCCGGTAATCGATGAGCGGCTGAACCGCTTCGCGCGGCGGCAGCAGCGATTGATAGGGTTTCGCGCCGCGCTGGTGGCGCTAGCCTGTTGGATCGTCGCGATCCTAAGCCTGGTCGTGATCGACGCGGTGTGGGTGCTGGAGCGAGGCCCGCGATCCCTGCTGACGCTGTCGGCGCACGCGGTGTCGATCGCGGTCTTCGTCGGTCTGAGCCTGTCCCGCTGGCACGGCCAATCGCCGCTGCGTCGCGCGGCGTTAGCGGTCGAGGGCGCTCGTCCCGAGATGCGGGATCGCTTGTTATCGGCCGTCGAGTTGGCGACCGCCTCGGCCCGCGGCTCGGTAGTCGGCTCGAAGGCCTTCATCGACGCCGCCCAACGCGACGTAGCCAACCGCCTAGGTCGCGTCGAGATCCGCGAGTTGCTCCCGGTGAAGTTGCTCAAACGTCCGCTGGCGATCGCGGCCTGCCTCTTCCTGGGGGCAGCCTCGTTGATGTTGATTCCCGACTTGCGCTACGGTACCCGGTTGGCCCGCGCGATCATTCCCGGAATCGATCTGGATCGTGTCTCCCGGACCAAGATTGAGATCCTGCAACCGAGTCCCGCGTCGACGTCCGTGCCGGCTAACGAATGGACCGCGGTTCGGGTTGCCACCTCGGGACGCCCGGTGGCGTCGGGAAACTTGCAATGGGAATCGGAGGCAGGCCAACGCGGTGAGATCGAAATGCAGCCGCTGGACGAGTCCCCAGCTATATCTGAAACGGCCGCAAACGACTCGGTCGCACTCTTGGTTTGCCAGCTACCCATCGCGGAATCGCCGCTGCGGTACCGCGTCTTGGCCGGTGATGGCGTCACGGCCTGGCATCAGCTGGATCCCAAATCACGCCCCCAAGTCGTCGGCTTCGAATTTCGGGTGACGCCGCCAGCTTACTCGCGTCTACCCGCCGAAACCGTCACGACCACGGAAGGGAATTTGAAGACGCTCCGCGACAGCGTCGTGTCGCTGACCGCGACGTTTGCCGCCCCGGTCGTCGACGCGGAGTTACGGCTGATCGACGGCGACGTTCGAGTCCCAATGGCCGGCGAGGGGACTCAGTGGCGGGTCGACCTGAAAATCGAACGGGATGACCGCTATCAGGTGGTGGCCCGCGATGCCCAAACCGGCTTCGACAATTCGTTGAGTCCGCAGTACCAGGTGGTTGCCGTCGCCGACTCGCCTCCGCAGGTCGCTTGGATCGAATCGCGACCAGGAGCAGAGGTCGCGGCACCGAGCGCCGCCGAACCGTCAAATTTACTGGCGAAGCGATTGGTCCCTTCGCGGGCGTCGCTTCAGCTTGCGGCGGCCACCGAAGATGAGATGCCGATCGAGGAGTTCTTCCAAGAGACCGCGATCAACCAGGGGCCTTGGGTACGGGACCTCGCTCAACCGGCGGCACCGGATTCGTCCGCTGACTTTGCCGCCACGCATGGCTGGGTTTGGGATTTAGAGCCCTTGAGCAGCGAGGCTGCGCCCCTCAGCCCTGGCGACCTGGTCCGTACCCGCACGGTGGCGATCGACCGCAAGGGGCAGCGCGGCGAATCGCTGGTGCGCGAGTTTCTGATCAGCGACCAAGCGCTCGACGCCCGGCGACTGGCCAACCTGCAAGGCTGGGTCACGCTCGCCGACGACCTGACCATTTGGACGGCTGCGGCGCGGCATGAACTCGAACGCCTGGGGCTCGAACCGCCAGCCCCCACGGCCCAGGCATCGCCGGCCGCCGATCCGTCCCCGGTCGAGGAGGAGAAGAAGCCGCTTGCGGAGCAGACCAAGCAGGTCCTCGACCGCGTCAAAGCCCTAACCGGCAAGGTTTTGCACGATGGCGAGGCGGGCGAATTGGAGATCATCGGCCGCGGCGTTAGCAGGATCGCGGCGGACTCGGCCCACGCGGCGGCGACGTCTCGCGAGCCCGGCGATTGGCTTCGCGAGACGCTCCAATCGGCGACCGCAATCAGCAACGCCGCACGACTGGCTACCGCTCACCGCCTGTGCGTGACGCTGGCCGACGATTTGGACCGGATGGATCGATCGCTCCGCCCATTGGTCGACCCCGACTCCGGCATCCTGTGGGAATCGTTCGCGCGTCATCATCGTGTCACCGCGCAGCAATTCGTCGAGATCACCGCCTTGATCGACGAATTGCAGGACAAAATCCCCGACTCCACCCGCAACCACAACGAGCAACTGCGACGCTGGATCGACGGTTGGTTGCAACGTCTGGAGGATCACGCCGCGCCCGAAATCGGCGAGGCGCGGGTCCGCGCGATGACGAACGATTTGGCCACGGACATCGCGAGTCGCAAGCGTTACGGCATGCTCGACGGCCGTCTGCCGTCGCTGCTGATCGAGTCGCAAAGTCGGCTGCACGAACTGTTCGGGCTCTCCTCGCCGGCCATTCAGGGCGTACGCCGCGAGGCCGTCGCCAGCCCGCCGCCCACGCCCACTGGCGATGCCAAGCCGGCAGGATGGCCCGTGAGCGAAGCGATCGCGGCCCGGTTGACCGCGGTCGGCGAACAACTCGATCACGACGCCGAATCGAACCTCCGCCGCCCCGAGGCCGACCGTCGCTACGTCAGCGACGTTCGCCTGATGCGGCGAGTCCTCGAGACGATCCGGGGCGATGAGTTCACGCCTCCTGAGCAACGGACTTTGCCGCAGGTGCTGGATGACATCAGCAACGCGTTCCAACAACTCGAATCGGCCCATCTCTGGAACCAGTGGCTGATGGAGCTCCGCAACCTGGCGGATGCCGAACGCTGGGACATCGACACGGCATCCGCCCGCCTGGACGCGCCCCAGCATTGGGATCGGATCCAGCGTGGCCTCAGCCAAGCGCTTACCGCGATGGACCGTTCCGGGATCAGCTGGGAGATCCGCCGCCCCGTTCATGAGCAGGTTCACAACCGCGAGCTGTCACGGATCTCGGCCGCGATCACGGCCCGGCGATACCAGCAGATACCGGCCGTCTCCCTGGCCGATGACCTGGATGCTCAGCACGTCGAGTTGGCCAGCATCGGCGAATCACTCGTCCCCCTCTTCGCCGAAGCCCGTCGACGATTGGAAGCGTATCTCCCCAATTTGGGCGAATTGGCTCGCGACACCGCCGATTCGGCCCGCCGTGCTGAGGAGACGGCGCGGAAGCCCGAGACACCGGAACCGAGGGCCGCTGCCCAGCAACTCGATCGCCTCCGCGAAGAGGTCCAGGCCCAAGCCGAAACCCTGCGACAGGCTTTGATCGACGAAGCCAACACCCAGGACCTGACGACCCCCGCGGGTTTGACACGGGCCCGCGAGGCCGATGTCGCGTCGCGAGCGATCGAAATGCGGATGGAGGCCGCCGCACAAGCGACCCAGCAGGCGGTGACTCAAGCCGAGCAGGGCGATCCTCGGGCGACCGAGGCGGCGATCCGATCCGCTGCCGATCCGCTCGCCGAAGCCGCCGAGACGCTGGAACAGATCGCTAGCCACTACGAGAATCGCAACCGCGAGCAAGCCGCCGGCGAATCGCCGCTGGCTCAACTGGAACAGGACCTCGAATTGCAGGAACAGCTCGACCAGGAGTTTGCCCGTAGCCAAATGTTGGCTGATGCCCTGCAATCCGATCCCAAGGAGATGCTCGACCAACTCGCTCAGGAGTTGAGGCAAAACGAACTGATGCGTCAGGAACTTCAGCGGATCGCACAGCGTTCGATCCGCGATGCCCAGCAATCCCTGGAGCAGCAGGCGCAGCGGGAACGGGACCTGCAACTGGCGCTGGAACGCCAGGACCCACGCATGCTCGACGAGAAGCGACGCTTGGAAGACGCGATTCGCCAAGCCGTCGATCAGGCCACCGCGGTGCAGCGTTCGCGTCTGCACACCGCTCGGCAGGCCGCCACCAAATTGAACGCGAAAACGTTGCCCGAAAACTTGGCCCAGACGGCCGAGCAAAATCGGCAAAGCGTCGAAGCTTCGATCGAAAAGCTGCAACAAGCCACGCAAGCCGCCTCGACCATCGGCGCGGCCGACCAGGAGTTGCTACAGGACTTGAAACGGACCGCCGAGGCTCTCCGCGCCGGCCTGGAAGCGGCGGCCAAAACCTTCGACGACGTCGCCCAAGCAACCGGTGCACTGCGACAAGACCCCACGGCGGCCATCCCGGGTGACCCGCAAAAGGCCGAGCAGCGGGACATGCAGAATCTGCAACGTCAAGCGCGCGACACGCTCGCCGGCGCGGTGCGCAACTCGCAGAATCGTGCCAACCAAGCGGTCGGCCAATCCGAACAAATCGCCCGCAATGCCGCGGGACAATCCCAGCAATCCCAGCGGCAGCTCGCGGAAGCGCAAAAGCAACTCGATGCCAAGCCCGATGACGTCGGACACCAACGGCGAAAGGATCTGGCGGCGGCCAAAGTCGAAACCGATCGGCTCCGAGAAACGCTGGCCGCCGAAGAGTTGCAGCGGCGGCGTCAAGTGGCTGACCAGGCGCGGGACAACCTGGCGGAGATCGGCCGCACGCCGCTGCCCCCCTTGGACAGCGCACGACCTGCGGGAGAGCTGGCCGAATCGATGCTCCGGCAAGCGGCGACCGAGTTGGCGAGTCAACTCGACATGCTCGGCGAAGCTGTGACTCGGGTGGCGGCGACGCCGCCCGTGCGAGGCGAATCGGCACCGCTCGCTGCTGCCGAACTTACCCAAGCCGAAGTCCAAAGTGAAGTCGGGCGAGCCGCGGAGAACCTGCAACGCGCGGCGCGTCACTTGGAACGCCTGCAGGATACCGATAGCGCCAAGCCGATCGCCGCGGTCGCCCAGTCCGTCGCCGAGGTGGCGGAGCAACCGGTCTCCGCGGCCACCGAAGCGCTCGCCCAAGCCGCCCGCGTCGCGGAATCCCAACCCGACTTCGCCGCCCCCGCCGATGCGGCGGCGCGCCAACTGGGCGAAGCCGAGCAGGCGATCTCGGATCAAGCTCAAGCCCTCGCCCGGCAACTCGCCCAAATGGCCGAAACCTCCCCCACCGAGTCTGACGGCGACACTTCCGACCCGTCCGGGAACTCGGCCAATCAACTTGCCCGCACGCTTGACGAACTCGACCGGTCGCTCACGCAGTCCCGCCGCGGACAAACGGGCGAGCCGCAACCGAGCCAACAGCCGGGGGCGGACGACCAAGCCCAACAGGCCGGTCAGCCGGGACAACCCAACAGCGATACCGACCCCGCCGCCCAAAACAACAATCAGGGCCAAGCGACCTCCGGATCCCAGTCGCAACAAGCCGGGGCCGGCTCACAGGCCGCTGGCCAGCAACCGTCATCACCCACTTTGGCATCCGCGGCGCGGCGCCAGATGCAGCAAATGGCGATGAACCGCACGCTGCCGGGAGACCCGTCCGCGGGTGACCCATCCTCACCCGGACCGCAGGGTGAGAATGCCGCAGGCGCCAGCGATTCGGCCGCGGGCGAGGCGGGCAATGCCGCCTCCTCGCGATCCGGCATGGGCAGCCTCGGCAATGACCCCGCTTCGTTCCGGCTCGGCGAAGTCAACCCGCGCGGCGCCGGCGATTGGGGCCGACTCCGACAGCTCGAAAGCGAGGACACGAGCGTCCAGCGACGGATCGAGGTTTCGCCCGAATACCGGCGTCAGATCGAAGCCTATTTCCGCGCGATCGCCGAGCAGGGTCGTCAACCATGATCACACGCCAGACCGTGAATGCGTTCGCCCACCCCAGCGATGGTTTTCGAGTCGCCGTCCTGACCACGGTCGCCTGTGTGATCTTGAGTTGGGGTCAACTCCTGAACGCCCAGGATGCGGTCACTCCCGCCAAGGTCACGGCCCCCGACGAACAAGCGGTGCGGCGCGCGGCGCAGAGCGGGGTGCGGCACTTGCTGTCGCTGCAGCACAAGGATGGTTCGATCCACGATCGGGGACACGACACCTCGATGACGTCGCTGGCGATCATGGCGATGGCCAGCATCGGCATCCTGCCGGCCGATCCGAGCGAAGAATCGATCGCGATGCGACGCGCCCTCGATTTCGTCGTCCAACCGGGGGCGACGGTCCGACCGCCCCGACAAGATCCGCAAGGCTATTTCGGACGGGCTGACGGTTCGCGGATGTACGGCCACGGCATCACCACGCTGATGTTGACCGAGATGGCGGGTATGGGAGCGAACGAGCAACAGGACATTCACATCCGCGAGGCGCTCGAACCGGCGATCCGCCTGATCCTATCGGCGCAGAGCGTCCGCAAGGCGCCCAACAACCAGGGCGGCTGGCGATACACACCGGAGTCGACCGATTCGGACCTCTCGGTTTCGGTTTGGCAATTGATGGCGCTCCGATCGGCGAAGAATGAAGGGCTGGCGATCACCAGCGAAGCGATCGATCAGGCGGTCAAGTATTTGGAAATGTCCTTCACCTCACCACTCAATGCCGACGGCAAACCGCGGGAAGCGCTGGCGGGGTTCAGCTACACGCCAGGCCAAAGCCGGCCGACGTTCGCGATGACCGCCGCGGGATTGTTGGCGATGCAGGTCTGCGGACGCTACGATTCGCCAATGGCTCACTCGGCCGCCGATTGGCTTTTGCAAAACCCTCCCAAATTGGACGAGCGATTCTTCTATTACGGCACCTACTACTACGCACAAGCCATGCACCAGCGGGGCGGGCGGCACGGCGAGGAGGCGGCACGGATCGTCAGTCAATTGCTGTTGGCGGAACAAAATGCGGACGGTTCTTGGACCAGCACGCGCGGGGAGGAACGCAATTATGGGTCGGCCTACGCGACCGCGTTGTCGGTCCTCAGCTTGAGCGTCACCTATCATTTCCTGCCGATCTATCAACGTTGATGGACAGAACCGCCGATCGCGGATAGCGTGAGCTCGCCGGTCTGCCGGTTCGGATGGGAGATTGCCGCCCACGATTCGTCCGTTCGCTTGAAAGAGTTCGCCCTTGAATTCCCCAACCCCGTCCGAACCGATGTCGGAAAACCCGAACGACTCAGCCACGCGAGTCGTCGACGAGTCCCGGCGTGCCGCCGTGGCCCTGGGTGCGGATGCGGCGGGTGTGGCTCCCACGTTGCGGTTATCGCCCCGCGCTCTCACCACACTGCTGCTGCTGACCTGTCTGATCCCTCTGATCACGCTCAGCGCCTACGCCACGTTTTTCGGCAAGGCTCGCGACGCCACGCTGGATGTCGACGTGGTGATCGGCAAGGAACCGGTCGAAGCGATCGGCGGACAGGGGGCGATCCTGGCCGATGTGCTGGTGATCGAAAACAAGACCGATCAGGACTTGCCCAATCTGACCATCGACATCAACGGTCAGTACTTCCTGCACCGCCAATCGCCGATTGGACCGGGTGAGCGTCTCGTTCTCCCGCAGCAAATCTTCGCCACCAAGAGCAACCAGCGGTGGGTGCCGGGACGCTATCCGATCACCGAAATCAACGTCACCGCCAAACTCCCCAGCGGCCGTCGCGGCGTCAAGGTGGTCGAATACGACCAAGCCACCGCGACGGCGCGGTAACCTCGCCACCGGGCGAATTCGGCGGGGAGTCGAAGCCGATTATTTGACAGCTTCCGAGCCGCGCCCGAGACTAATGATCAGTCGAGCGGCGCGGCACCACAGCAGGGGTGCACGGGTCGGTCGCGGAACATCCCATCGCCAAGACAATTTTTGCAAAAAGGAGGTCGCAGGATGGAAATGCTGATTTTGCGCCGCAAGGATTCCGGCCTGCTCGAGAGCATGAGCGCGACGCGGGACATTGGCGGCGAGATCGAGGCACTGTTTCAGGATCTCCCCCCGGGTGAAGTGCGCGGCTTGCAGCGGGATGAAAACGTACTGGGGGCCGCCGAGCCGATGCCGCTGATGCTCATTTCGCCGGTCGCCACCGCCAACCCTGGCGCGTCAACCGCTGCCGCAGGTGTGGCTTGGGGTATCCGCGCAGTCGGCGCCGCGTCCTCGCCATTCACCGGTAGCGGAGTCTCGGTCGCGGTACTCGATACCGGAATCGACGCGCGACATCCCGCCTTCAGCGGTATCGAAATCGTCGGGCGAAATTTCACCAGCGGCGATCCGCGAGATTTCAGCGACAGCCATGGTCATGGCACGCACTGCGCGGGCACGATCCTGGGCCGCGCCGTCCAAGGAACTCGCATCGGCGTCGCCCCCGGGGTCAGACGGGCCATCATCGGCAAAGTCCTGGGGCCAGGCGGGGGATCGACCGGAACCCTGTTCACCGCCATCAACTGGGCGATCGAGAACCAAGCCCAGGTCATCTCGATGTCCCTCGGCATGGACCTTGTCGGTTTTCGCGATCGCTTGGAAGCACGGGGCATCCACCCGAAGCAGGCGACGTCCACGGCGATGCGGGTGTTGATCGACAATGTCCGATTCTTCGACAAGTTCGGGAATTTGCTCCGTTCGGGAACTGCGTTTGGTCGCAGCGCGCTGGTCGTGGCCGCCTCGGGCAACGAAAGCAACCGATTCGGTCAGTCGCCGTTCGTGCTGGGAACCGCCTACCCCGCGGCCACCGAAGATTTCTTGTCCGTGGGCGCCGTCGAGCGAACAGATGACCCGGGCCACGCACTCCGTGTCGCGACGTTCTCCAACGCCGGGGCGAAGGTCGCCGGACCGGGCGTGGATATCCTCTCGGCAGCCCCCGGTGGGGGACTGGCGACCATGAGCGGAACGAGCATGGCCACACCGCACATCGCCGGCGTCGCGGCCTTATGGGCCGAAAAGATCATGCGTGGCGGAGTCGCTACCGCCGACAAACTGCTCCAGCGACTGATCGGTTCCGCCGTGATCCCATCCGGGCTCGACGAGGCGGATGTCGGTGCCGGGATTCCGCAGGCACCGCAATCCTGACCCTGGCCCTGCCGCGGATCAAATCTGAAAGTTGGTATCGGCCTCGAGCACTTCGGCGTCGCTGATGGCACTACGAACCTTGAGCTGAGGCTTTTCCAGGGTCACGGTCGTGAGGGGCGATACGCTGCGCGTCACCCAGACGCTCGAGCCGATCACGCTGTCGTGACCGATCACGGTCCGGCCCCCCAAGACCGTGGCGTTGGCGTAAATCACCACGCGATCCTCGATCGTCGGATGGCGTTTGTGACCGCGGAGCAAATGGCCGTCGGCGTCGGTCGGAAAGCTTAGCGCGCCGAGCGTCACGCCCTGATAAATCTTGACATGGCGACCGATCTCGCACGTTTGCCCGATCACCACTCCGGTACCGTGGTCGATGAAAAAGTATTCACCGATCTCCGCCCCGGGATGAATGTCGATCCCGGTCTGCTTGTGTGCCCATTCGGTCATCATCCGCGGGATGAAGGGCACGCCTAGCTGAAGCAGCAGGTGCGCGATCCGGTAAACCGTCGTGGCGGCGAAGCCGGGATAGCAAAACACCACCTCGTCCGTCGTCTGGCAAGCGGGATCGCCATCGAACGCGGCCTGCACATCGGTCCCGAGCATCTTTCTCAGATCGGGAATCCGCTTCAAGAACTCGATCGCCATGGCCTGGCCCTTGGCTTCGAAATCGATGTCCGATTCGCAGTCGTTGTGCTTCCGGGTCACCCGGTCCTCGTGCCTTAACGCTCGCCCGATCTGCGTCGTCAGCCGATCGTGCAACGAATCGACCAGTCCGCCCACGTGGTAGACGATGTTGCCGCTGTGCAGCCCGACTTTGCGACGATATCCCGGGTACAGGATATCCTTCAGATCCAGCATGGCTTCGATCACTTCCTCGTAACTCGGCAACGGGCAATGACCCAAATGGTTCATGCCGTCATCGGGCGAGTAAGTCGCGACGATTCGTTCCGTCAACTCAGGAAGCTGTGCTTTGAGACGAAAATCAGATGCCACGGCGAATGCTCACGCAACCACGATCGAACGGAACCGAATCTGTTTACGAATCCCCAACCCGAACCCCGGCGGCGTCTAACGGCCGATCGAGGGCGGGTTATCCAACAGGAAGTCGCGTGGGCCGCGATGGGAGTAGTAAGGATACGCCACCTGAGCGCTGGGAGCGCCCGGATTGATCTGCGGGCCTTGGCCATGCAGGCCGGCGAGCCCGCCCGGACCACCGGCTCCATACGCACCGCCGGGACCACACATGCCGGGCCCCGCGCCATATCCAGCCCCCGCGCCGTGCCCGCCGTAACCGGCACCCGAACCGGCGTTGCAAACGCCCCCGTGTCCCTGCGTGCCCGGGACGGGGCAGAGATGGCTGCTGTAATTCAACCCACCCTGCTGCCAACCGATCGGGCCCGTCACGCACCCGGTCCGACCACAGTTGCAACCGAACACGGACTTCAGCCGGCTACCGAATCCGGCATGGCAGCCATGTCCTGGAGGACAAGCCCCGCCCGGTTGGCAGTCGGCACAAGGGCTGTGCTGCATGCGTGTCTGGTGCCGTAGGCACCCTGTCGAGCCGGACATCATGACTGCCACGGACGCCATCCAAAGCCAACGGTTCATCGTCGATTCCTTCCGAACGAGTCCGGCCGCGAAGTAGATTCCCACGCCCGGCCATGTTTTGAAATTGTTGAACTGATGTCGACGTCGATGCGGATGCACCGCCGGACATGCATGCTTTCGGCCGTCTTCTTCGTAAGGATGCAACGAATCGTTACAACCCGACGCAAGATTCCTAGCCGCCGCCAATACAAAGACCGCAGATTACCCACTCACCCATCGTCACCCGGCCAGACCGGCTAATCCACGGCACGGAGGGTTTTCCGATTTTTCCTGTTGTCCGTGACCAAACGTGTCAAAGGGCAGAGCGATGATGTGGGTGTCGACGGCCGAGGGGCCACGGCGCAGATGAAAAGAAGGTTCGATTTAGCCCGGTCAGATCAAGGAAGAAACCGAAATGCCAAAGTTTTACGTCACCTGCGGTTGCCAGCATTTGGTCATTCAAGCCGAATCCGCGGAGATGGGGGCAATGCGGTTGCTGGACGAATTGCTCGGCGAGCATGTCTGGATCTACGACGATGCGGGCTTGACCGAAGCGGACCGTCGAGACCACTTGGTTTTGGAAGCCCTGCTGCATTTGGGGTCACGAATCCTGGTCAGTGAACGGGGGTTGGGACGCGGCGAGGCGGGGATCTTCGACGTCCCCGAGATGCTCGAACGCTGGGACCGTCTGATGACCGCGGTCAGCCGCTTGTTCCTGGCGGCAGGCTTGGCACCCCGACGCATCTTCTCCAGCGAAACGGCGCCGGTGGAATCGACTGCTTCTCGCAAGCCTCCCCGCTGACTCGGCCAAGCCGCCCGTGGACTCGGCACGGCCCGTCGGCGGCGGCGACGGTGGCCCGCGAGCGGCGCGGAGGCGGCGGCGAGAATGGGCGTGAATGATCGGCGCTGACCGATGCTGGGGAGGCACGGGAGTTCGCAACGGGGGCGGCCGTCAAGACATAGAACAGACCGCTGGTGGATTGGGATCTGACGGGGTTGCGGCGGTGCGTGGGGCACCGCCGCAGCCTTCAGAACCGACTGATCACGCCGGTTTTCTCCAGCGGATGCAAACCGTACAGGCCGGTCGGTTCGCCCTCACCGCTGGGGAACATCTTGCCACGGTTGGCGAGGTTCTTGGGATCCATCTGATCGCGGAGGCGGGACATCGCATCGAGGCTCGCGGGGTCGAACATCCCGGGCAGAAAATCTCGCTTTTCGAGCCCCACGCCATGCTCGCCCGTGATCGACCCGCCCAATTCGATGCACAGCCGCACGATCCGCGCGGCGACCTCCTCGGCGGCATGCAACGCCCCTGCGATGCGGCCGTCGTACATGATCAACGGATGCAGATTGCCGTCCCCGGCGTGAAAGACGTTCGCCACGGGAATCCCCGCCTCGCGGCTGATCTCGCCGATCCGCCGCAGGGCAAACCCGAGTCGGCTGCGTGGGACGACACCATCCTGGACGATGAAGTCTGGGCTGAGCCGGCCGACGGCGGAGAAGACGCTTTTCCGCCCGGTCCAGATGGCGGCCCGCTCGGCGGCCGAGCCGGCGACTTGCAACGCCACGACGCCACTGTCTTGCAGCAGTTGATCGAGCGCCCCGCGACTGGAGGCGACCGCTTCGGCGGAGCCGTCCAACTCGACGATCAACACCGCGTTGCAGCCGGCGGGGTAAACCGCCCCCACTCCTTCGTGGGCAGCTCGCATTGCCATCGCGTCCATGATCTCCATCGCCCCAGGCAACAATCCGGCGGCGATGATCGAAGCGACAGCCTCGCCAGCCTGCTCGATCGTCAAGTAACCGGCCAGGACGCAGTAATGGCTTTCGGGGGGCGGTACCAATCGTACGGTGATCTCCGTCGCGATCCCCATCGTCCCCTCGCTGCCACAGAACAGCCCCAAGCTATCTGGCCCTTCGCCTTCGAGGCTCTCGCCGCCGAGCGTCACGACTTCGCCATCGCCGAGCACGACGCGGCAGCCGAGGATGTGGTTGGTCGTCATCCCGTACTTCAAACAATGCGCTCCGCCGGAATTGAAGGCCAGATTCCCGCCGATCGTGCAGACCTGCATGCTGCTGGGGTCGGGGGCATAATGCAGCCCGAACTCCGCGGCGGCCCGAGCCAACCGCGCGTTGATCATCCCCGGCTGGACGACCGCCGAGCGGCGATCGGGGTCGATCCGCAAGCAGCGATTCATCCGATTGACGGAAATCACCAACCCGTCGGCGACGGGAACACTTCCTCCGGACAGGCTGGTCCCGCTGCCGCGGGCGACCCACGGGATGTCATGCCGGTAGCACCAGCGGACCGCGTCGACGATCTCTTGCTCGGTTTGGGGCAGCACCACGGCGCGAGGCCGGGCCGCGAGCGCAGTCACTCCATCGGATTCGAACACCCTCATCGAACCCGAATCGGTCAGCAGGCGATCGCCAAAAATTTCCGCCAGCTCATCCAAGGAATTGACCGCCGCCATAGGATTTTCCAAAACTGACTCCCGCTCGATTCAGAACCGCAAACGTTCCTCGAAACCCAATTCGAGTTGCTGATCCCGTGGTTGTTCGCCGAACTCGCGATACATTTGGCTCGGTTGGATGTCGAAACTGTCCTGATACTTACCGCCGTCGTAGGAGCCAACCTCACCGACCAATTCGTGAAAATAAATCTGGCAGACCTTCATCCCGGGGTAAATCTTCACCGGCTGAATCACGAACATTTCCAGAGTCCAGGTCCCGCGATAACCGACCGTCCCCAGACTACCACCCGGACAGAGGAACAGGCCGAGCCGAGCCAAGGAGCTGCGTCCCTGAACGATCGGGACGAACCGCTCGCTCTCCGTCCGTTCCACGGTCCGCCCGAGGTAGAGCTGCCTGGGATGGAGCGTCAGCCCCTCGGCGGGGATTCGCAGTCGGGCGTAGCGATTGGGCGCGGCGGCATCGAGCACGACCTCCTCATAAACCAACAACTCGTCATGCAGCGTCAAGTTGTAGCTGTTCGGGTTCAGGTCTTCCGGGTTGAAAGGGTCGATGACAATGTCGGAACCCTGATGACGGCGTATTTCCTCGCCAGAAAGGACCATCTTTGCCGACCGAGAATGAGGGAGGTGGGACGGGAAGGGGTTGGAAACGATGCCCCATCTCGGATTGTCTGTCGGCCCGGGGGGGGCTGTCAACGACTTGTACTCGACCCCGAACTAAACTTTGGCTTGCGGATGCGGTCCGGAATCCATCGGCTGCGAGCAGTTTCCCCCAATCCAGATCGGTTGACGACATGACGAGCGGCGACGAGGGTTCGAGTTTTCCGGAAGACTTCGGCGGCCGGGTCCGGTTATTCCCGCTCCCCGAATTGGTCGTTTTCCCACATGCGATGCAACCGCTGCACATCTTTGAGCCTCGCTATTGCGATCTGCTGGCGGACGCCATGGCGAGCGATCACTTGATCGCCATGGCGACGGTCGTCGGCGGCTTGCCAGCAGCGGCAAACTCCCAGCCGCGACTTCATCCCACCCTCTGCATCGGCCGCATCGTTTCGCACGTGGAAACCGAAGCGGGGACGCATAATATCCTGCTGATCGGCGCTAAGCGAGCGAGGATTCGCCAAGAGATCAAAACCAACCGACCGTTCCGCATGGCGGACATCGAGCTCGCCGCTGACGTTCAGCCGGTCAGCGAAACGGAGTCGCAACGGCTCAAGATGGAAGTCTTGAACGCCTTCTCGGCTGTGATCCCAGGGAACGCCACGGTGCAGCAAAACCTGCACGAATTGATGGCCAGCCAGATGGGCTTGAGCGCGATCGCCGACATCATCGCCTACACGCTGCCGCTGGGGACGCCCGCGAAACTACAACTCCTGGATCTGAATGACGTCGGGGAGCGGGCCAAGCTACTCGTCGAATTGCTAAAACGCTTGCCAAAACTCGGCCCGGCGCAGTCGGCCGACTCACCCCTGCAGGCGGCGACAACCGAGCGACCGGCCGGCAAATCCTTTCCTCCTCCCTTCAGCCTCAACTGACCCCGCCGTAGCCGGGCCGCGGGACCCCCGCGGCGGGCGATCCGCGGTTGTCCGGGGTTGGCGGCGGGCTAACATGACAGGCGAGTATTTCGACGGCATCTTCACTGGAGAACGTTCAGGTTCCCGTTGAGTGCGAACGCGATACGCGTCCAACGTTTTTGACCACAACCGCTCCGCACCCTTAGGTTTGCCTCTTATGGAATCCGCAGCCCCCATCCAACACCGCGAATCGCCTCACGAAAAGTCCAGCGGGCCGTTGCCGCCCGCCTTCGTCGACAAGAACGCGCCCCGATCCGACCATGTCGATCTGAAACGGATCGAGAAGGCCGTCCGAGAGATCTTGCTGGCCGTCGGTGAGGACCCCGACCGAGACGGACTGTTGGAAACTCCGGCACGCGTTTCGCGGATGTACGCCGAGATGTTTGCCGGACTCCGACATGATCCGGGCCGTCACTTGGCCAAAGTGTTTGCCGAAAATTACGACGAGATCGTACTGGTTCGTGACATCAGCTTCTGCAGCATGTGCGAGCACCATTTGCTGCCCTTCACCGGATCGGCGCACATCGCCTACCTACCCAGCGGATCGGTGGTCGGCTTGAGCAAGTTGGCCAGGTTGGTGGACGAGGTCGCTCGCCGCCCTCAAGTTCAGGAACGAATGACGCAGACGATCGCGGACCTGATGGAGCAGCGTCTCAAGGCCCGCGGCGTCGCCGTCGTGCTCGAGGCGAGTCACTCCTGCATGACCATTCGGGGCATCCGCAAGCCGGGCAGCCTGTGCCTGACCTCGGCCGTGCGCGGCTCGTTCCGTGACGACCCCAAGAGCCGAGCGGAAGTGATGGATCTGATCAATCGGCCCCGCTAATCGGATAATCCGAGTGCCGCTGGGTCGCAACGGCCGGTCGTCCCGGGTGGTGCCGGGAATCTAATTAAGCAAAATAAACATCCTTTAAGAATCGCTTTCGGCGATTAATGACCGGCAAAACTCCCGTAAGGTGATGTATCCGCATCTGACCTGGGCTTTTCCCCGTTGGCAGCTCCTGAGCACTGTTCAGCCTCGCGACTCTGCTGCCACTTGAGCTAGAATGGGTTGATCCGGATCGCCGAGGCGCTGCGGCGTAAAATACGCCGTTTTCCGCTCGCATCTGGGTACCTTCTCGCCCTCGGGTTGTTAATGGAAAGATGAGGCAACCCGTCCGCGGCTAACGACTCTTCTTTGTGACGGCTAGGTAAGACGATGCGACTGTCGATTGCGACCCTGCTTTGTGCGTTGGCGACCTGTGGTGTCGCTGGAGCGGCTTCACCGACGCTGGCTCCTCAGGTGGCCGAGATCAACGCGATGATCGAGCAGCAGTGGCGGGATTACGAAATCAAGCCGGCTCCCGATGTCGCTGACCCGCAGTGGTGCCGACGGGTTTTCCTCGACGTGATCGGCCGGATTCCGTCCGTGGCCGAACTGAAGGAGTTCAGCGAAGACGGTTCCGATCGTCGTCAGCGGTTGTTGGAGCGGTTGCTAGAGGACGATCGATACGCGGAAGAGTACGCCGGGCATTGGGCGACCGTATGGTCCAACATCCTGATCGGTCGCAGCGGCGGCACGGACCGCCGGTCGCTGACAAGTCGCGACGGGATGATGAAGTATCTCCGTGATTCGTTCGCGGCCAACAAGCCTTACGACCGAATGGTCTTCGAATTGGTGACGGCGGAGGGCGCGACCAAGCCGGGGGCCACGGGCTTCAACGGGGCTACCAATTTCTTGGCCGACAAGGTCAACGAGGAGAGTGGGGTGCTGGCGACGAGCAGCACGTCGCGGATCTTTTTGGGTTTGCAGGTGCAGTGCACGCAGTGTCACAACCATCCCTTCAACCAGTGGAAGCAGCAGCGGTTCTGGGACTTCAACGCCTTTTTTCGTCAAACCCGGTCACTGCGGCGGTTTGTTGCCGGCACGGACGACATCGATCATGCCGAATTGGTCAACGAGGACTTCGCGGGCCAAGGTGGCGATCCGAGTGATGCTTTGATCTTTTACGAACTCCGTAACGGCTTGGTCAAAACGGCCTACCCGGTATTCATCGACGACACCGCGATCGGCACCAGCGGGTTTGTCAGCGAGTCCAATCGGCGACTGGAGCTCGGCAAATTGATGCTCGCCAGCCCGTATCTCGACAAGATGATGGTGAATCGGTTCTGGTCTCATTTCCTCGGCTACGGCTTCACCAAGCCGGTCGACGACTTGGGTCCGCACAACGCCCCGAGCCACCCGGACCTGCTGGAGTACCTCGCCAAGGAGGTTCGCGGGAACAGCCACGACGTCAAGCAACTGATTCGCTGGATCGTCTTGAGCCGTCCCTACCAACTGAGTGCCCGGCACACTTCGGCCAACGAAGTCGATGACCCGATGGTCGGCGAAGCCCCGAAGTTCTCGCATTTTTATCTGCGCCAGATGACGGCCGAGCAGCTGTATCAATCGCTGGTCACCTCCAGCGGCGCGACCGCGACGGGCAGCTACGAGCGTCAGGAGCAGGAGCGACGTCGGTGGCTGCAACAGTTCGTCGTCGCCTTCGGCACGGACGAAGGTGACGAGGCCACGACGTTCAACGGATCGATCCCGCAGGCCCTGATGTTGTTCAACGGCGAGCTGACTCGCCAGGCGATCAGCGACGAAGATGGCGGCTTCATCAAACGGGTGATCGCCGAGAACCGCAACCCGCGAGACCGGGTCAACCAATTGTTCTTGGCCGGGCTCTGCCGTCGCGCCTCGCGGGATGAGTTGTCGATCGCATCCAAGTTGCTCGCCGCCCGCGAAGGCAAGGAAGTCGAGATGCTCCAAGACATGTGGTGGGCGATCATCAATTCCAACGAATTTATCATGCAACACTAACGATAGGAAAACTCCGATGAATCTCTCTTCTTTCAGCACCCCGTTCGGGATGACCCGTCGTCATTTCGCCCAGCATCTGGCCGGTTCGGCCGCGATGGCTTCGACTTCGTTGTCGTTCGGTGCGGCGATCGCCGCCAGCGCCGATGAACTGCGCAAGAACCACAAATCCGCGATCCTGCTGTGGATGGGAGGCGGGCCCTCCACGATCGACCTCTGGGACCTCAAACCCGGCGCTCCGACGGGCGGCCCGTTCCGCCCGATCAGCACCACGGGTGACATGCAGATCAGCGAGCATCTGCCGATGGTCGCGGAGCAGATGAAGCACCTCTCGATCGTGCGGTCGATGTCGACCCGGGAAGCGGACCACAACCGCGGCCGATATTACATGCAGACCGGATATGTGCCCAACGCGAATATCGAGCACCCGGGCTATGGTTCCGTGATCGCCCACGAATTGTTCGATCAGCGCCCCGACCTGCAGATCCCGCCGTTTGTTCACATCGGTGGCGGCGGCACCGGGCCGGGATTCTTGGGCATGGCCTGGGCGCCGTTCGCGGTCAGCAGCAACGGGCAGATCCGTGACCTCGCGATGAAGATCGACGACCGTCGATTGGCCCAACGCGTCGCCGCGTTGGACCTGATCGAAGGCGGCTTTATCAAGCAAACCCGCGGCGGCGAGGCGGCCGCGGGCAGTCCCGCCAGCGAACATCAAAAAGTGCTCGCCAAGACACTGGCCCTGATGACCAGTGACCAAATGGAAGCCTTCAAGGTCGACAAGGAACCGAAGGAAGTTAAAGAACGCTACGGCGAACGTGGGTTCGGCCAGGGCTGTTTATTGGCCCGGCGGTTGGTCGAAGCCGGCGTTCCCTTCGTGGAAGTCGACTTGGGCGGCTGGGACAATCACAACGACATTTTCAACACGCTCAGCGATCGCAAGTTGCCCGAACTCGATCGGGCGATGAGCGCGTTGGTGGAAGACCTCGCCCAGCGAGAATTGCTCAAGGACACCGCCATCATCTGGATGGGTGAGTTCGGTCGTACGCCGCGGATCAACCAAACCAGCGGTCGCGACCACTGGGCCCGTTCGTGGTCGGTCGTGGTCGGCGGCGCCGGGATTCGCGGCGGGCTGGCGGTCGGTCAGACCAATAGCGACGGCACCGAAGTCGAAAGCGAACCGTACAGCAGCGAGGACCTGATGGCGACCGTCTGCAAGGGACTGGGTATTTCTCTCGATAAGACTTACACTTCGAAGAATGGTCGTCCGATGAAAATCGCTGGCGGGGGCAAGGTCATTCAGGAATTACTCGCTTAGGGCGACGCGGGGGCCAACCGCCGTCGGCCTCCCCGTTTCGCTCGGCAGAAAATAATCCGTGAGTGACGAACCACGCG
This sequence comes from Planctomycetaceae bacterium UBA6172, assembly GCA_002422955.1. Lineage (GTDB taxonomy): Bacteria > Planctomycetota > Planctomycetia > Pirellulales > Pirellulaceae > UBA6163. Next base: position 35,741 of record DITY01000060.1, on the reverse strand, counting down.
AGCCGATCCCGCCACCCATCGTGTTGTCGGCCGAAGAGCTGATTCGTCGCCACCAAGTGGGCATCTGGCGTTACCTGCGGATGCTCGGTTGCGACGAATCGCTGGCCGATGATCTGACCCAAGAAACCTTGGTCAAAGTGATTTGCCAGGAATCGTTCTCCCAGTGGAGCGAGGGTGCGACCGCCGCTTACCTGCGACGAACGGCCCGCAACCTCTTGATCACCTACCACCGCAAGGGCGGACGGATCAGAACCGTTTTCACCTCCGACCCGCTGGATGAGATCTGGGACCGCTGGGCAGGCCAGGATCTCAGTGGCAACGAGGGGCTCGATTGTTTGAAGCAGTGCCTCGCATCCCTGACGGACCGAGCCCGCTTAGCGTTGCGAATGAGGTTCGCCGAGGATGCCACTCGAGCCGAAATCGCGAGCAAACTGCGGATCAGTGAACACGGCACACGCAACTTGATGCAGCGGGCGAAGCAACAACTCCGAGAGTGCGTCGAATTGAAGTTGACCGAACTCGAAGCGGCCCGCCAATCCAATGACCAGCATCGCCGACCCGATCATCCCTAACTTTCCGATCCCGAGACTCACTTAGGCGTTCAGGCGTCCCACCCATCATGAGCGGTTCAGCCGATCAACCCGCGGAGAAATCACCGCCCTTTTCCGAAGCCGAAGAAAGGGCTTTGGACGCGATGTTGAGCGAACTCTTCGCGGCCGAAACGCGGGGTCCAAAACCGCCGCGCGACTTCGAAGCCCAAGTGCTGACGCTCGTCCGGCAGCGGTCCGGCGGAATCGGAGTCGGCGGAACCGCAAGCTTGGCCACTGGGTCTGAGCGGCGCGGCCGTGCGATCACGCTCGGTGCGTGGGCCAGCTTGGCCGCGACCATTCTCGCCATGGTCTACTTTTGGGGAGGCTCCGGCCGTTCGCCGTTCGCGACCAACGAACCCACCATCACGGCTAGCGGTGGATCCACCGGGTCCGACTCTTCGGCTGCCACGAACCACACCGATGCGATTCCGAAGCAGAGCCAACCAAACCGCAAACCTCCAGTATTGCTGAGCGGTTCGCCGGCAAGCGTCGACAGCGACCACCTTGGCGTTGCTGAGCCCGGGCCACTAGCCGGTCAAGCTGCAGCGGACGGAAGTCGCTCGACGCGACCGCGTGGCTTGGTACTCGCGGACACTGCGTCTTCTCGGCCCATCGAAAAGGAGTTTTTGCCGGATGATGCGGGGTTGGCTCGGCTCAACCAACAATTCGCCGCCTACTGGCAAGCGATCGGAGTTGTCCCCGCGGCCAGCGCCGGGGCCACCGCTTGGTCAGATCGCATCGCGGATCGTTTCGGCATCGTCATCGATCCGACCGTCGATAATTCGGCCGGTACCGCGACCTGGTCGGATCGCGATTCCAGCCAACAGGTGGCCGAGCGACTGGTCGCTCAACTCGCGATCGGCCTGCGCCTGGATCCGACTGCCCTGCGGCGATTGACCGACGAAGCGGCCGATGTCATTTACCGTGGTGATCGTTTCGACGCCTGGCTCGGACGATGGGTTCGCGGCGAGTTCGATTCGGCCGAGGCCCCACAACCAGCCGACTCCGGAAGCGTCGCTGTCAAACCGGATGCCCTCGGCGAGTGGTTTGCCAGCCGGCTTGCGGGCGCGGATGTCGGTTGCGCACGCTGCCACGATTCACCCATCGACAGCCGTTACATCCAGCACGATTACTGGGCGATCGTCGCCCTGTTCTCATCACCGGCTGCGGGACCGACCTTTTATGAGCTAAAAGACGGCCGCCAACGGGTTGCGACGCCCGGCGTTTCGAAGCGTTGGCTGGGGCTCGCCGACGAGGCCACCTTTGCCAACCCCATCGACTCGCGTGAGACGTTGGGGCAACTCCTGATCGGGAATCGACAGGTCGCGCGGACTCTCGCCAACCACCTCTGGTCGATCGGGTTCGGCACGCCGCTGCTAGCGGTCGCGAGTTCACCCATCGCGCCGCCGCGGGATGATGCGCTCGACCAAGCTTTGGAAATGCTCGCGGAACGGTTGGTCGCCAGCGATTTTGACATCCGGGCTGCTGTGGATTGGATCATCAACGGGGACCCGATGCGTCGTGGTCTGCCCGATGTTTTCCTGCAAGACCGCTGGCAGGTCGCGCCGGAGGTGACTTTGGCCGAGGCCTCGATGGCCCAAAGATCCTTTGCCGCGGCCCGAGCTCATTGGCCTGCCGCAACCCGTCGTCAATTGGCCGCGATGATGAAGAGCAGGTCCTCCGACCTTCCCACCAAAATCGGTCCCCAAGACACGTTGCTAGCACAGCCCCTGATCCTCACCCCGCCCAATCGAATTCCTCGCGACCTACCCCGGGAGCCAGTAGCATCCGGCGACGCCGCGACGGCAAAGCCGGAGGAATACTGGTGGGCCCAGTGGATGGCGGACCGCGAAGGCCTGCGGGGTGGCTGGATCGAGTCGATCGCGGATCGCGACCAGCAACTCCGTCATGCGTTCTACGCGGCCGGGTTTCGCCAGGTCACGCCGGATCAACTTCGGCTCGCCGAGGATTTGATCGGGTCTGATGTTGCTCAAGCGGTCGACGAGCAACACCGCGCGGTTGCCAAGCTCTACTGGGTCATTCAGAACGGCAGCTGACCCTAGCCGGAAAGCAAGGGGCGATTGGCAGGCGACAGTCCCAGACGCCACAATCGCGGGAACTTCCCGAACCCCCTTCGCTCGTAGCTCCTTCAATCTTGAACATGGACGGCCAAAGATCCGACCCGCGTCCGGAGCATCGTCCCGCCTTGCTGTTGGGGACGGACATCCAGTTCGTCCCGGGCGTGGGTGCCTCCCGGGCGGAGTTGCTGCGGCGGCTCGACATCCGTACCGCTGGCAACGCGTTGTTCTTCTTTCCCAGGAGCTACGAGTTCCCCGCTCAGTCAACACCGATCACCGAATTGCGTGAGGGTCAACCCGCGTCCCTGGTTGGCAGGATCACCGAGGTCGAGATCAGCTCGCGAACACCCGGCAAATCAGTTTTCGGAGCACTTGTTGAAAATCAACAGGGGGCGGTGCGATTGCTGTTCTTCAACCAACCCGGCCGCGTCGAGCAATTGCGCCGCGGCTGCCTCGTGATGGTCTCCGGCATCCCGAAGCTGGCTGGCTTCCGCATGGAGTTCATTCACCCACGGGTAGCGATCCTCGATGGCGAAGAGGCCGTCCCGGCGGGTCAGATCCTGCCGATCTACTCGTTGGTCGAAGGCCTCCGACAGAGCGACCTGAGGAAGGTCACGGCGAAAGTCGTCGAGGCCTTGAGCGACTCGATTGGGGAAGTGCTCGATGAACCGCTTCGGAAACTCGCCGCCTCGCGAATCGAGGGGACCTTGCCCGGTGTCACCCCACCGCTGCCTGGGATCGCGACCGCACTGCGAGAAATTCATCGCCCCAGCGACAAGGAGGGACTGGAGGCTGCCCGCCAGCGTTTGATCTTTCAAGAGCTCTTCGTCCTGCAATTGGCGCTCGCCCTCCGTCGGCGGCGTCTGACCACGGCGCTCTCCGCGCCGCCCCTGACACCGACCCCGCTGATCGATGCCCGAATTCGAAATCGCTTTCCCTTCGAGTTGACGCCGGATCAGGTCGCGGCGATCGGCGATGTGGGGCGCGACATGGCCCGCCAGTTTCCGATGAATCGGCTGATCCAGGGGGATGTCGGCAGTGGCAAGACCGTCGTGGCGCAGTACGCGCTGCTGCTCGCCGTAGCCCACGGTTATCAAGCGGTGATGATGGCCCCGACCGAGGTGTTGGCGAGGCAACATCATCAGACCCTCGCCAAGGCCTTGGCCCACAGCCGCGTTCGGATCGGCTTGCTCTGCGGGTCGTTAACCGCCACGCAACGCCGCGAAGTCCTGCGGCAGGTCGCAGCCGGGGAGATCGACGTTTTGGTCGGCACCCAGGCGCTGCTGTACGGAGAAATCCGCTTCGCCAAGCTGGGGCTCTGCGTGATCGACGAACAGCACAAATTTGGGGTAGAGCAGCGCAAGGCGTTGCGGCGCGGCGATGTCGATCCGCACTACTTGGTCCTCTCGGCCACGCCGATACCACGCACGATCACGATGACGCTGTTCGGCGACCTCGACGTCAGCACCCTGCGTGAGAAACCTCCCGGCCGCGGCATGGTGCACACCTACCTCGCGGAGGAAGCCTGGCGAGATCGCTGGTGGCGATTCGTCGCGCAGCGGCTCGACGAGGGTCGACAAGCGTTCGTGGTCACCCCCCGCGTCCAACCCGACAAAGCCTCGGCGACGGCGGGGGCCGAACTCCTTGACCTCAGGTCGCCGACCCCAGTAACCGCGACCGACGATGCGGCTGCCGTGGCGAACGATTTAGCAACCGAACCGGCGGTGGCGGAAGACGTCTCCTCGGCGATCGAAACCTTCGACCGCCTTCGGGACGGCCCCTTGGCGGAGTATCGAGTCGGTCTGCTGCACGGTCGGATGACAACCCAAGAAAAGACCGAGGCGATGGAACGGTTCGCCCAAGGTCGCACTCAGGTCTTGGTCACCACGACCGTGATCGAAGTCGGCATCGACGTCCCGAATGCCACGGTGATGACCATCCTGGGCGCGGAGCGATTCGGGCTCGCCCAACTTCATCAATTGCGTGGTCGAGTCAGCCGCGGCAGCCACGAGGGGCACGTCGGCCTGTTCACCGACGCTAAGACATCGCCCGCCGACAACGAACGCCTGCAAACCTTCGCCGAAACCAACGACGGCTTTGCGATCGCGGAAGCGGACTTCCGCCTCCGCGGCCCGGGTGACCTAATGGGAAAGCGCCAAAGCGGGATACCGACGATGCGGATCGCCGACCTTGCGCGCGACGAGCGGATCCTGATCGTCGCGCGTGAGATCGCTCAAGAGACGATCGACATCGACCCGGAGTTATCCGCGCCGCCCGCCGCGGGCCTGAAACAGCAGGTCCTGCGGCGCTACGGTGAAGTGCTCGATTTGGGCGATGTCGCCTAATCGACCGCAGCCTGTTCAGCCGCCGAGCAACTCCTCGATCTTGCCTTCCAAGTCCCGTGCGTTGGCGTCGCCCGAGCCGATGCGGACCATCTGAATCTTCCCCTGTTGGTCGATCAGCACGACGTGCGGAATCCCGGTCACTCCATAAGCGTTTGAATAAGAGCTTCCTTCCGGCGTCACGAAGAAGCCGTGGCGGAGCGAATGCGACTCGCGAAACTTTTCGAGCATCGCCAACTCGGTCGCGGGCGAGACCTGGCCCTTCTCATCACGCAGGGCGCGGCCGGCTTCATCATCCCAACGATAGCCATAGAATTGTGTCGCCCCCAAAATCACCAAACCCTTATCGGCATATTTCTCCTGCCATTCGATCAAGTGGGGAAAGGTCGCGATGCAGGGGCCACACCAGACCGCCCAAAAGTCGATCAGCACCACTTTCCCGCGCAACGCCTCCATCGTGACCGGTTCGCTGGCAACAAAATGCTCGGCATCGATCTCGGGCGCCTCCGTCCCCAGCAGCGCGTTGATCTTCTTGGCCGATTCCAGACGCGCGCGAAGCGACCGCAGGGTGCGCGTGTAACTCGACAACATCGCCTCCGACGACTGCTTCAGCTTGAGCGGAGCCCATTCCAGAGCAGCTTCCAACTCCTGCAACATCGGCTCGGCCGCTTCCGGGTCAGTCCGTACCAGGGCGCTGACTCGGTTCATTCGCAGCATGTAGTAGGCCTGGAACTCGACGAGCGTGATCTGGTCCTTGGCGACCGCCTCAGCCGTCATCACCTCCGCCTCATCGGTCAACTCGGCCACGCGTTCGGGGAACGAGCTACCGCCTAGCGATTGAAAGGCTTGTACCGCTCTAACGAACGAGGGAAGCGCACCGCCGCGTTCCTCACGGGCCGCGGCGATCATCGTTTCCAATTCCGCGAGGGCCTCATCCTTATGATCCGCATCGAGCAGGATCGAGATTTTCCGCGAGAGTATCGTCTGCCGTGATGACTCCAAACGGGGATCATCTCCCGCGAGCTTCGCTTGAAGCTGGGCCAGCAGGGCGAGTTTAGCTTCGCTGGTCAGCGCTGTATCGCGACTCACGAGCGCATCCACCGCGGTCGCGATGCCCATCAATTCGGAAGTCTTCGGTGAAGGATTTTCGAGACCTCGCGTTGCCCAGTCGCGGATTAACGCGAACGCCTCATCGGATCGATCACGGCTGACCCCGGCGATCAAATAAGAATACATCATGCCCAAGGCATGGTTCTGGGGGTCCTTCTCGATCGCCGACTCGAGTCGCGCCATCGCCTCCTCATACTTGCGTTCGCGGATCCATTTCGCGAGCTGTTCAAAGTTGGGCGGCGCATCCGTTTCCGTCTCGGCCGGATCAGGTGCGGCAGCCTGCCCCGCGAGCGGGTTTGGCGGCTCATCCGCCCCGGCAACCGCCCAATTGATCCCAAAGCCCAACAAACTCCCTACGGCGAGGGAGGCAATCCATGAACGTGACATGAGCGATCCCCGAATTCGAACGACCGGATGAAACTCCACCACCGATGGACCCGCGAACGAAGGCCACCGGCATGCGCGGCAACGGAAACTCTTCGACAGCGCCGTTCAGCTTACACCACGGGACCGCCCAACGTCGCATCGAGGATGCGGCGGAGCTTCCCCACCGCGGCGCGACCGACCCCCAAAACCTCCTGATGATCAGTCGGTAACACCCCCGACCTTGGCATGCTGTCGGGCCGCGCGACGTTGCTGACCACCGACAGCCCGAGCACCGTCATGCCGAGAGAGAACGCCATCCGCGCCTCCGGTGCCATGCTCATTCCCACCACATCGCCACCCAGCCGGCGGAACATCCGGTATTCCGCTCGGGTCTCGAACGTCGGTCCGAGCGTGGCGATGTAAATGCCGGGAATGGCCCGAAAATCACCGGCACGACCCGCGGCCAATGCCCGTTCGATCAAGCCCGGGTCATAGCATTCGATCGATCGCGGCCCCGGTTCGCGATCGGTGGCGGCAGACCATGCCCAGCGGCGTCTGACCAGATCGAGATGATCGTGAATGATCACGAAGTCACCGACCCGCAATAACGGGTTCAGGCCGCCAACCGCGTTGCTGACGATCAATCGCTTCGCACCCAGCGCAGCCATCACGCGGATCGGAAACGCGACCTGGCAGTCGTCGTATCCCTCGTAACGATGCAGCCTGCCGGCCAAAACGACGACCGGGACCCGGTTCAAGTCTCCGAGAAACAGTTGCCCGCGATGTCCCTCGGCCGTCGCTCGTCCGAAACCCGGAAGGTCCGCGAAGTCGAACACTTCCGCATCGACGATCTGGTCGGCCAAGCCCCCCAATCCGCTACCCAAAATGATCGCGACTTGGGGACGCCGCGCCGACCGCTCACGCACGCGGCGCACCGCGCGGTCCAGCAAGTCGGCGGAGGCCAATAACTCGGCGGAGGGATGAGCGGATGAAGTCATGGGTTGTCATCCGATTAGGAAACACGAAACCTTCGCAACCGGGACAGGGGGGTAACCGTGATGGCATCCTCGCACCGAACCTTCACGCCATTCGCACCTGGCCCGCTTCGCGGACGATCTCGCGGACCAGCAGCGTGAGCTTCGGTTCGGCTTCCCCGGCGATGCGGATGATCTCCTCGACGTTGGCCGGATGGAGCGCGTCGGGCAAACACATGTCGGTGATCACCGACAGCCCGATCACCTTCAGGCCGCAGTGCACGGCCACAATCGCTTCCGGCACCGTACTCATCCCAACAACATCCGCGCCGATCATCCTCAGAAAGCGGTACTCGGCGCGGGTTTCCAGATTCGGACCCGCCACGGCGACGAAGACACCTTTGTGCGCTTCGATCTGGTGACGCCGCGCGATCGCGCGGACCCGATCGACCCACAACAAGTCATAAGGCTCACACATGTCGGGAAACCGCGGCCCCAACCGATCGTCATTGATGCCGATCAAGGGATTGTCGCCGATCAGATTGATATGATCTTCGATGACCATGATGTCGCCGCAAGCGAAATACGGATTCATCCCGCCGCAGGCGTTGGACAGCACCAGCAACTCAGCCCCCAGCGATCGGAATACGCGAATCGGTAGGGTGATCTGCTTGAGCGGATAACCCTCATAAAAATGAAACCGCCCCTCCATCGCGACCACGGGCACGCCGTCGAGCATCCCGCAAACCAAACGTCCGCGATGGCTGACGGCGGTCGAGCGGGGGAAGTGGGGGATGTCGGCATAATCGATCGACGCCTCCACCTCGATTTGGGCGGCCAAGCCCCCCAGGCCAGTCCCCAAGACGACCGCGACTCGTGGTTGACGGTCCCAGTGACGGCGGATCGCCTCTTGGGCATCATTGATTTTGTCGAACAGGTCCAGCATTACCGGGTCTCTCGGGGCGGAGGGGCGAGACGAGGAAACTGCGTTGTCGCTCCTCGCCAGCGATACTATATCCCGTAGGCGGGCGGCTTGAATCGGCGGTCGGTTCACGCATCGGGGGGCCTGATTCGGGTCACCCGGCCGGCTGACCACCCCGCGGCACGCTCGCGGGCAACGCATTCACGGGATCCGATCCATGCAGACATCGTTCAAAACAACGCTCAATTGTGGGGCTTGCGTCAGCAAGGTTACCCCGGGGTTGAATCGGATCGCCGGATTGGAAAACTGGTCGGTCGACACCAACGATCCGGACAAACGCCTAACTGTCTCGATCAGCGACTCCGCAGTTGTGGCTGAAATCGTCGCCGTGGTTCGTCAGGCGGGGTTCGACGCCATCCCGCATGACGAGCCGAGTTCGGGCGAACGGTTTGAACGGAACGCGGCCGGTGAGAAGCCGATCGTGTCGGGGATTTCCGGCCCTCCCGTCGGCGGCCGCGACACGGCCAGCCCCTTGCCGCCGGTCTCGCTGGCAACTTATTGGCCTTTGTTTCTGGTGCTGCTCTACATCCTGGGCGGGACCGTGCTGTTGCAGTGGGACTCGCCGCGGTGGTCCTGGCACCAGGCGATGAGCTCCTTCATGGGGCTGTTTTTTGTCGGCTTCGCCTTCTTCAAATTGCTGAACGTTTCGAAATTTGCCACCGCTTTTGCCTCCTACGACCTGATCGCCGCGCGTTCGACCGGGTACGGTCTGGCGTATCCCTTCATCGAATTGGGACTCGGCCTAGCCTACCTATTCGGGAAATTCCCCATCGCCACCAACCTGGCCACGATCCTGCTGATGGGCATCGGCCTGATCGGGGTGGTCCGAGCCGTCCGCAGCCGTCGCGCCATCCAGTGCGCTTGCCTGGGAACGGCGTTCAACCTGCCGATGTCGTCGGTCACGATCATCGAGAACTCTTCGATGGTGTTGATGGCGGCCGCAATGCTGTTTTGGCCGCACTGAACAGGCTTCTGGAACGGGCCGGCGCTGAGGGTGCGAGCGATGCTCATCCTTTGCGATCCCCTGGCGGCAGGGCTAAACTAAAGATGTCTCTCCCGGTGGTTTCCCTGACAATACTTGATCTCCATGGCATCCTGTTCCCCAACGGCACTCCCGACCTCCGCCCAGCGTGCGAGCCGAGTTCCACTACTGGTCGCCTTGTCCACGGCCGCGCTGATGCTCGCGCCGGACTCGGTCCTCAGACTGCCGATGCCGCCCGCGGTCGCTCAAGAAGCGCCTCCCGCGGGCAAAGCCGAGGACAAGGTCAACGAAAAGGCGATGGCCGCTTACGCCGACGCGGCCAACTTCCAAACGAACGGCGCGTTCCCGCTCGCGATCGAAGCATGGACCAAGTTCCTGCGGGACTACCCCAACGAGCCGTTGGTCGCCAAGGCATCGCATTATCTCGGCGTTTGCTACATGCAACAAACCACGCCCGACTACGCGGCCGCCGCCGACGCCTTTGCGCGCGCCGTGGGCGATCCCAAGTCGGATGTGCGTGAAGAAAGCCTGATCAATCTCGGCTGGTGTCAGTTCGCGGCCGCGGGAGAGGGGGAAAAACGCGACCCGAAGCGGCTCGAAGCGAGCTCGGCAGCTTTCAAGACGCTAATTCGCGAAAAACCGCAGAGCAAGTATCTCGATCGGGCGATGTTCTACGGCGGAGAAGCGGCCTACGCTTTGGGAAAGACAAAGGAAGCGATCGCACTGTACGACCGCCTGCTGGCCTTGGAATCCACTCAGGAGTCGCCGCTGCGTTGCGAAGCGATGTTCGCTCGTGGGATCGCGTTGGAGGAAGCGGGGCGATTCGACGATGCCATGGCCGCCTACCGACAAGTGGTCGAGGCCTGCAAAGATGGCCAACTGCGGGTCGACGCGAAACTCCGGATGGGCGACGCCAGTATCCTGCAGAAACGGTTCGACGAAGCGATCTCGCTGTTCGAGCAGATCGCGGCCGAGGAAAGTGCCGATCGGCCCTACGCGTTGCTCCGTCAAGCGTTCGCCCTGGTCCAGGCCGATCGCCCCGCCGAGGCTTCCGTGATCTACGAACGCCTGGTGAACGAATTCCCCGACTCTCCCTACGCCGCGGCGGCCACGCTCGCCTCCGCACAGGCCGTTTACCGCGCGGGCGACCTCATGGAAGCCTCCAAGCGATTCGAGCGAGTCTTGTCGCTAAAGGACCCGGTCTCCTCGACCGAATCGGCCCACTGGCTAGCCATGATCGCGCTGCGGGATGGGAAGCCGGAAGCGGCGGTTGCGGTCGCCAAACAGCAAATCGATGCCGGCGTCGCCGGACCCTATGCCAATACGTTGAAGCTCGACCTGGCGGAGGCGACCATGCTGTTGCCGGGCAAGGTGGCGGAGGCGATGAATCTGTTCGCCGACCTGTACCGCGCCGCGCCCGACGGTCCCGAAGCGCCGCGAGCTTTGTACAACGCCGCCTTCGCCGCGTTGCAGATCGGCCAGACCAAGGAGACGAACGCATGGGCGACGGAGTTTCTCGAGAAGTTTCCCAACGATCCGCTGATCCCCGACGTTCGCTACTTGAGCGGCGAGGCTGAGTTGATCGCTGGAAACGCGACGAAAGCAGCGGAGCAATACCAGCGACTGCTGGACGATCCGGCCTCGCGAGCGAAGCCCCAGTGGCCGCTGTGGGTAATTCGCGCCGCTACCGCAAAATCGTTGGCGGGACAGCCGGATGAAGCGATCCGCTTGCTCACGGAACAGCGTGCCGGCTTCACGCCCGCTCAAGCAGCCGAAGCGAGTTTCATCGCCGGCTCGATCCAGCTCTCACAACAGCGTGGTCCCGAAGCGATCCAAGCCTTCGAGGAATCGCTGGCAGCCGACCCGGCCTGGCAGCATGCGAGCGAAACCAGGCTGCAATTGGGTCAGGCTCACTCCGCCGCCGGCAATGAAGCCAAAGCCACCGAAACCTGGCAACAGATGATCCAGCAGGATGCCGACAGCCCTTGGAGCGATCAGGCACGCTATCGCCTGGCATTGATGGCCGCGCGGAAAGGCGATCACCTCACGGCCGCGGAACGCTTCAACGACCTGCTGATATCGAAACGCGACCCCGGACTGATCCCGGCGGCGCTCTATGGTCGCGGCTGGAACCTGATGCGGGCCGAACAACCCGAAGCCGCGCTCGTGCCCTTGGAACAGTTGGTCAAGGAGCATGAGAATCATCAACTCGCCGGCGACGCCCGATTGGCCATGGGGATGTGTTTGCGATCACTCGATCGCCCCGCGGAAGCGACCGCCACGCTAGAAGCGTTTCTCGCGAAAGCACCGGAGGGGGTGACCGGGCGAGGACACGCGCTGTATGAGCTGGCCTTGATCGACCAGGCGGAGAAACGGCCCGCGGAGGCGTCGAAGCGATTGGCGGAATTGGTCGCGACGGTCCCCAATTACCCGGACCTGGAAAAGGTCCTCGGCGAATGGGCGTGGGCATTGAAGGAAGGGGGACAGGATGACGAAGCCGAAAAACGGTTCCGCGAGTTGATCGAGCGATTTCCCGAATCCCCGCAGGTTCCCGAGGCGCATTATTTCGTCGGCCAACGGCGTTACCAGAACGAGGCTTGGGCCGATGCGGCGAGCTCTTTCGCGGCGGCCGCGACCTCCCCTGAGGCAACTGACGACCTGCGAGAAAAATCGCTCTACCGCCAAGGCTGGTCCCAATACAAAGCGGGGGAATTCGAAAAGGCGACGGCGACGTTTGCCGATTTGTCGACCCGGTTCCCCGAGGGACAATTCCTCGCCGACGCGCTGCTGATGGTCGGCGAAGGGCATTTCAAGCTGTTTCAATTCGAAGCCGCCCTCGCGGCTTACGAAATCGCCAGGAAGCGGATCCTCGACCGGGATGAATCCGCTGAAAATGTCGATCAGGAAGCGGACCGACAAATCCGCGAACTGGTGTTCCTACACGGCGGCCAAAGCCTCGCGCAGCTCAAACGCTGGGAACCGTCCATTCAGTGGTACGAGGAACTCGGCAAGCGATTTCCCGCCTCCAGCTATCTGACCAAGGCCCGCTATGAGACGGCCTACTCCCTGCAACAATTGGGCAAGGATGCGGAGGCGATCGCGACCTACACCGAAGTCGCCGAAAAGGAACGCAACGATCTGGGTGCCAGATCACGGTTCATGATCGGCGAAATCCTGTTCGGGAAACGCGACTTCGCTAAGGCGATCCCGGAGTTTCAACGCGTGATGTATGGCTATGGAGCCGAGCAAGCTCCCGTCGAGATTCGCAATTGGCAGGCCAAGAGCGGCTTCGAAGCAGGACGCTGCGCGGAATTGATGATGCAGGGCGTTGAGGATGCGGAGGGCAAGAAAAAGTCGGCCGAGATCGCGATGCAATTCTATGATTACGTGATCCGCAAACATCCTCAGCATGAACTCGCAACGAAAAGTCGCGAGCGTCTGCAAGCTCTGGGCACGCTCGGGTTCAAGCTGCTCCCATCCAACGCCCCGCCTCGCAAGGCGGGCTCCTAAATGCACCGGCCCTCGGACCCCAAGCCCTCGATGACCGCGATGCATGCCCCGGCGTGCCGTCCCGATGTGCCGAGTTCCCACGACTACCACCTCTCGCCGATCGGTAATCACCCCGTGGCAAGCCGGCGGTCGGATTACAAGCCGCGGCGATCGATGCTGTTCCTGCTCGCTGCCTTCCTGCCGCTGTTGACCTGCGGCCCGATCGCGATCGCCCAAGCCCCAGATCCGAGTGCGGCCGAGGCAATTGACGTACCGGTCGTGCCGGTTGACGTACCGGTGGACGGGGAGACGATTCGAGCGATCTTGGAACCGAAAGTCCCTCAGTCCGACCTGCGGACCGGCGATTCGCAACCCACCGGGATCGACCTGCTGTCACTGATCCTGCGGGGCGGCGGGTTCATGATCCCGATCGGGCTGATGTCCATGCTGGTCGTCACCCTCGCGGTCGAACGGATGCTGAACCTCCGCCGTAAGCGATTGATCCCGGTCGCGCTGGTCAATGAGCTGCAAAGGCTTGCCGACCCGATCGAACGCTTCAGCCCCTCCAACGCCTTGGCGGCCTGCCGGGCGCACCCCTCCGCCGCCGCGACCGCGATCGCGGCGATGCTCCTCCGAACCGGACAACCGCTGGCGGACGTGGAACGAGCGGCAACGGAGGCGGTCCAGCGCGAAGCGGACGACCAGGCCGCACCCATTCGCTGGCTCAGCCTCGCCGCCGCGGCCACCCCATTGATGGGACTGCTCGGTACGGTCTGGGGCATGATCATGGCCTTCCACGAATCGACCACCCTGACCCCGGATCGAAGCCGCAGTGAACAGCTCAGCGAAGGGATCTACGTCGCCCTGGTGACCACGCTGGCCGGATTGGTGGTCGCGATCCCCGCGGCAATCCTCGCGCAGTACCTCGAGAACCGCCTGGCCAAACATTTCCACAAAATCGAAAGACTCGCCTTCGGCCTCGCGCCGGCCCTCATTCGATTTGTCGGCCGGGCGCGTTTGGATCCCGACGGCTCCCTGCATCCGCTCGCCGCGCCTACCAAGAAAGCAACGATCTCGAGCGGTTCGGCCGGCGGTCACGCGACGCTCCCGCAACCTCCCAGTAACCGCCCCCCCGTGGGTCCGGCCAATTCGGTATCCGGCACCGGCCAGATCACACCCTGAGGATGCCATGGCCGTTTCGATCAAGCGTTCCGGCGTCGTCGCTAACCTCAGCCTGACACCGTTGATCGACGTCGTGTTCCTGCTGCTGATATTCTTCCTCGTGACCAGCCGTTTCGAGGAAGAAGAACGTCGGCTCAACATCGTCCTCCCATCGGCAACCAGCGCCGCGCCGATGATCCATCGCCCGCGCGAAATCGTCGTCGACGTGGACGCTCAAGGCAACGTATACCTCCGCGGACAACCGACCAACTTCGAGGAACTCCGCCGCGTGTTGGCGTCCGCGGTCGTCAATAATCCGGTCAATCAATCGGTGATTATCCGCGCGGACGCCTCCGCGTCGTTTCAACCCGTCGTCAACGTGATGGACCTCTGCAATCAAGCCGGCATAACCGATTACTCCGTTACCACCCGCGACGGCCCTCTCGGCGCAAATTGAGCGATGCGGATGACGACCGACGCCCCACTCGCACTCGGCCGATTTCGATCGCATTGCCCCAAGCGGCACACAGCGAGCAGCCTTTAATGAACCCTTCAACCCCAACCGAACCATCGCGATTACCATCCGAAAGGATGTGGCCCTTGGACGTCGGCTTGGGCGTTTTGGGGGTGTTGGCTGGTTATATGATCAGCTTTCAGCTTCGGTTTGACGACCCACGACCGCTCTACAACGGCTGGACCTACGTTGCGGTGATTGCGATTGGCATCATCGGCCTGTCGTTGGTGTCGAGGTTCATCGCGTCCCGATTTTTCGAACAGTCCGCCCAACTCGGTTTTCTGGCCAGCATCGTCCTCCACCTGGGACTGCTGTTGATGGCGGTCAATGTGATCGTCTTCGGACGCTATCTGCCGGAATCGCTCAGCGGCGGACGGCCCGAGCGGGTCGTCCAACGCAAGGCCGTTCCCGATTACCTATTCACGAAACCGAACCCCCGGGCGTCCCGACCCGACTGGACCCAGCCGGTCGCATCGGAGGACACTGCATCCGCTCTGAAACCGCGAGACCGCCCCCTCCTCCCGCCCCAAGATCAACCGAGCCCCGAACTCGAGTTTCCCGCCCAGGCCGATCCGCCGCTGCCAGAGAGCCAACGCGAACTGCTCGAGCGAGCGTTGACGGAATCGGCACTTCCGATCCCGGCCGATGCGCTCGGCGAGTTGTCGCGCAATGTCGGCAAGATCTCGCCCGACAGGAGCCCCGCCGCAGACACTGCTCCGATCGACATCCCCGCTGCCCCCGCCGCCAACTCGTCCACCCCCGAAGCCGACGATCGGCCGCTCGAAGCAGTCGCCGCGCCTTCGCGTCCCCCTAACGCCGCGGCCGTGCCTACCGACTGGGAACTTCCCGACAACGCGATTCCCAGTACCGCGCCCTTGCGCAGCGATTCGTCGCCACCGCCGACACGATTTGCTCAGCCAGACGGATTGCCCCAGATCGGGCCAGCATCCGCGCCCCCTTCGCGAACAACGCTGTCAAACCCTCAGATGCTCAACCCGGCCGGTTCGACTCCCGCGGCCATCCCCATCACAGTCGCAAACCCGAAGCCCTTGGTCGACCGGCCGCTCTCGCCAAGCGACCTGCCGCCGACGCGAGTCTCTCGGTCGATCGGCTCCGAACTCAGTCTCGACCTGAGTGATCAAGCCCCGAGTCAACCCGATCCACGTCCCACCGCGGAAGTATCCCGCGTTCCGAACGTGATGCCGAACCTCAAGCAGGATCTGCCGAACATTGCCGCCGGTGCCGCCGAGTCGATCGCATCCACCCAGTTTCGAGCGCCGCGATCGCGTGGGGCTAACCGTCTCCCCATCTCGCCCATTCCGGCCCTGGACGGATCGGTCGTCGGAACCGATCTGGCCGCTGCCACCGCCATGGCCGCGAAATTGACGACCGATAGCCAGACCTCCTCAAACAACGATCCGACGGCTCGAATCGGCCCTGCCGATGCGGCCAATCGCTCCAGCTCACGGCCTGGCCTGAGTGCCGCTAATACCCAGCCCAGCGAGACGAACCTGGACCTCAAGGCCACGCTCCCGCTCGGTCTCGGCGGCTTGGGAAAGACGCCGGCGGACCGCGTGGGGCTAGCACGACCCGCCCAACAGGCCCCCCAGATCGGAGACATTTCCGTCCGTCCCAACCCTCGTCGCGGCCCAGCCGCCGGAAGCCCGATGCGAGCGGCCGGAGATCAGCTCGCCGCTCCCGAGATCTTTCGTCCTCGGTTGATGCGGACCAGCGGAGGTGGCCTGCCCAGCCCCTCGACCGTCATCGGCCCAGAAGCCGAGCAAGCGATCGAACGCGGACTTCGGTTTCTGGCCACACGCCAAGCCGCCGATGGCCACTGGTCGCTGCAGGGCCATGGCGAGCCGGTATCGCTCAGGAGTGATACGGCGGCGACCGGCTTATGCCTGTTGGCCTTTCAGGGAGCCGGCTACACACACCAGCAACATCGCTATGCCCCAGTCGTCTCTCGCGGCCTGCAAGCGCTGCTCGCGATGCAACAGCCCGACGGCAATCTTTACCAGCGAGAAGACCCGAGCAGCGATCAAAGTGTCGCGCTCTATTCTCACGGCATCGCCGCACTGGCCCTGTGCGAAGCCTATGGGATGACCCGTGACGAATCGCTCCGGGGACCTGCCCAACTGGCGCTCGACTTCATCGTCCAGAGCCAGCATCGTCAACGGGGCGGCTGGCGATACCAACCCCAAGTCAGCAGCGATACCAGCGTCAGCGGGTGGATGATGATGGCGCTCAAGAGCGGCGACTTGGCCGGCTTGACGGTCCCCGTCTCGACCTACCAAGGTGTCGATCGCTGGCTCGACGCCGCCAGGATGAGCCGTTCCCGCAACGACCTGTATCGCTACAACCCCTACGCCCCCGACACCCCGGCGCAATCGCACGGTCGCGAAGTCACCCCCTCGATGACCGCCGTGGCGATCCTGATGCGGATGTATTCGGGCTGGCGACGCGACGATCCCGACATGCGGAGCGCCGCGGATTATTTGGCCAAGTTTCCGCCCGCGATCGGCGACCCCTCCAACCCCGAACGCGATACTTACTACTGGTACTACGCCACCCAGGTCATGTTTCACATGGGTGGGCAGTGGTGGCGGGACTGGAGCCAACAGCTCCAACCCATCCTGATCGACGGCCAGGTCCAAACGGGTCCTCAAGCCGGAAGTTGGGACCCGCGGAGCCCGGTCCCCGATCGCTGGGGCCTGTTGGCCGGTCGGTTGTATTTGACCACCCTCAATCTGCTGTCGCTGGAAGTCCACTACCGTCACCTGCCGATCTACGATGACGCCGCCCGGTAGAGTCCGCTGTGATTCTCAGGGACGCAGGTCACGCAATGAGCCGCCATCGCCAGACAGCGGCATCGCAAGCCCCTGCGGATCGATTTGCCAGGGCGTCCATAGCAGGACCGGCGGCTTGGTCTTCAGATCTCCCTTACGAGGCCGCACCAGGACCTCTTCCAACTCGATGCGACTGACGTCGTAAGCACGGGTCATCGCATCGATCTCCGCTTGGACCGCCTGCTCCAAGTCCTGCAGGTCAAGGCTCAATTGCCGCAACGCCTCGGCAGCACGATCGGCGTCCGCCTTCTGCTTGGCGGCCTGACTGGCCCCCTTCAGCACCGCGGTCGCTTTGCCACTCGACCTTCGAGAGCTTCCTTTTCTTCCAAAAAACGCCGTCAGGACCGATGATGCGAGATCAATCACCGGCGCCATCGACGCCTGCGTGAGTTCCACCCGTTCTCGCTCGGCCCGCTCAGCCGCAACGCGAATCGACTTTTCCAACGTCTGTGCCTTGCCGGCATACTTCGCTCGAATCTTTTCAGTCTCCCGATCACGCAACTCGCGAACCTCCTGACCGAAATGGACTCGGGCTTCGCCTTCACTGAGGCCCAGCGGAGCGAACTTGCGGAGGACCACGGACCGGTAGAGTTTCAGCGTCTGATGCCGATACAAATAATCCCTGAACTCCGTTGCCAGATCCTTGAACGTCGACGCGGACATCAATTCCAGCGGCAGTTCCGTAAAGGCAAAGCGGTCTCGCGGGACCGTTTCCTGAATCAAATCGTCGCCGACCTCGACCGCCGCTTCCCAGCGGTCCTTGGGGAGTCCGGTCGCGCAAGGCAGCAAGCAGTGATAATCGACCCAGTGATCAACACCCGCGCCCGCCCGCACGTAGTGCAAAGATCCTTCCGCCAAAATCGCCGCACGATAAACGCATTTCGCGTCACTCGGCGGTGGGGTCGCGGGTGCCAGAAACCGCTCGGCAATCCCCGATGGCGCGACGGGACGACTTGGCGAGCCGATCGTCGGCGCACCCGCTTCAACCCGCGGCGACTCGGCCACTGCCGTTGAGGCGAACCGAGTCACGGCCTTCCGGTTCGCCATCAACTTCGAGATTTGTCCCTTGGCTAAGGGTCCCGCTAGAAAGGACAGCGCCCAGCGAGTTTGGAAGACCGTGGGGCCGTCTTCATGCACGTTGTTCATCAGGAAGACCCGATTAGCAAGCCCCGACAAGGTCCGTTCCATCGTCTTGCGGTCAAATGCGGCTCCGCTTTGCGTCGAAGCCCCCTCCAAGCCGTCGAGCACCCGGGCCTTGTCTTGCTCGGTCTGCAAGCGGCCGATGAACCAAGTGCCGATGTTGGATAAGCCCTTGTAATCCAAATCGACAGGGTTCTGGGTCGCGAGCGTGATCCCTAAACCGAAAGCCCGTGCCTGCTTGAGCAGCGTCAACATCGGCGGCTTGGTGGGCGGGTTGCGGACTGGCGGAAAGTAACCGGCGATCTCATCCATGTAGAACAGCGCCCGAAGCGAGCCGGTGCCACTCTGCGTTCGCATCCAAGCGACCAGTTCGTTGAGCAGGATGGTGAGAAAAAACATCCGCTCACTGTCGCTCAGGTGCGCGATCGAAAGGATTGACAGCCGCGGCTTACCGTCGGGCGTGTGCAACAACCGTTCGATCGACAACGCCTCGCCTTCGAGCCAAGTGGAAAAGGCAGGCGACGCCAAGAGGTTATTGAGTTGCATCGCCAGCTTCGTCCGCTCCGCCGGCGGCATGAACGTGTCGAGATCCATCACGCCCACCCGCTGCATCGGCGGCCGCTGAATCAGTCCGATCAAATCAGCGACCGAGACATTCTTGCCCTGGCGCCAACAATCATCCAGCAATGAAGAAATCAGGATGTGTACGGGCGACAGCAACGGCTCGGCATCGATCCCCATCAACGTCAGCAGTCCCGACGCCGACCCGGTAATCCGTTCCCGCAACGCATCGGCATCGTTCAATACCTCGGCCGGCGGAGCATCAAAGCTCTTGAGTACCGTCAGTGGCAGTCCGACATTGCTCCCGGGCGTGTAAATGGCGATGTCGACGCTATCGCGAAATCTGCCGATCCGATCGGGCATCTGGCCCCACGCCGCTAAACCCTGGCGCCAGGTATCCGCCGTGGACACGGCCAATTCGTCGAGCGAGACCCCTTTGCGAGCGGCCTCGCCCGGTTCCAACCACTCCTTGAAATCCTCCGGGCGCAACTGCGGAAAAGTGAGCAGCAGATTCGCCAAGTCGCCTTTGGGATCGACGCAGATGACGGGGATACCATCGATCGCCGCTTCCTCCAACAGCGACAAACACAGGCCGGTCTTGCCGCTGCCGGTCATCCCCATGCACATCGCGTGGGTGCAGAGGTCCTTGGCGTCGTACATCAGCAGTTCGTCGGTGAGCCGCTGCGCGGCCAAATCGTAACGACGACCCAAATAAAAGGACGCCAGCTTCTCATACTGTTCAACGCTAGGGACGGAACTCATATGCGATCAGCCAAACGGATCAGGGAAGTAGAAATCAGCGAACACACAGCACAACGTTCCGTAGCGACTCGGCACGCACAGCGCCGCGACCATTGCCGCGGGCCGGCATGGCCGCCCGCCGGATTCCGAACATCACTCGGGCCAAACGCCGTCCACGATCGGCCTCAGCCGCAAGCGACTCAGGTCCACCGTCACATGCTTGATCCGCTTGCGGTTCCAGGTGTAGGTGATCTCGACCTGACCATCGCCCTTCTGAATCACGGCCGGATAGCTGTACTCGCCCGGTTGGTCCTCGAGCACCAGCGCGGCTTCCCAATGCTCGCCATCCGCCGACACGGCGACATTCAAGGGGCTGCGTCCTCGTGTGGTGTGGTTGTAGACGAGCAAATGCCGTCCGTCCCGCAACGTGACCGCGTCCGTTCCCGAGTTGCTATTGGGCAGGTCGAGAAAACCCATCTCGCCCCAGGTGTGGCCCTGATCACTGGACCGAATCGAAAAGATCTTCCCCTGGCGAGTTCGGCCGATCGCCTGCAACTGACCGTCGGCGTGCAGCAAAATGCTCGGCTGGATCGCTGCCACTTCCAAACCGTCATTCAACGCTGCGGTGCGCGACCAAGTCAAACCTCGGTCCGCCGTGCGCTCGAAATGCACGGTCCATTTACTCGGTCGCTCGTCCGTCTCGTGACTGGTCGGACAGAGCCAATCCCCCGCTGACAACCGGACCGGCTTGTTTTTGATCGGCCCCAAAATCTGGTCGGGCATCCGTTCGGGGCGGCTCCACGTCACACCCCCATCGGCCGATTCGGTCCGCATCCCCCACCACGTCGATGGGCTCGGGCCGCACTTGTAGAACATCACCAACGGGCCAGCGTCATCCCGAAACAACACCGGATTCCAACAGGGCCACCTCAAGGTCGCGTGCTGAATCCCATTGGCGACCTCCACCGGGGCCGACCAGCCCGTCCCGTCATGCCGAGAGACCCAAATGCCGACATCCGGATCCTTCTCCGCCGTTCCGCCAAACCAAGCCGCAACCAATCCGCTGGGCGTCTCGGCAATCGTCGATGCATGGCACTCCGGAAACGGCGCCGACTCATAGACGAACCGCGATGCCACGACCGCGGGATTGGTCTGAGGGGTATCGGCCGCGATCGCCCCTAAACCGCCAAAGAGCACCGAGCATACGGCCAAATAGCCGCTGACCCTGACGACTGAAAGTCTAGGCCCATGACGCAAGGATGCACGCATCGAAGTCTTACCCTGTTGCAATGGAAGGAAATACCAGCGGGACGGCGGGATCGCGGAAACGGTGACCCGCGACGACAGCCACCAACGCTCCCGGAGGAGGCGATCATCATACCCGAGCCCGGTCAACCCGGCGGCGTGACGGGTGAGCGGCGCATCGCTGCTTAGCGGTCACGAAGGGTCAAACGGCCGCGGATCAATTCCGCTAAATCGGGCAGATCGTAGGAGACCAAACCGGCATGAACCAAGTCGGCCACCTGATTTTCCCGCCCCGGGTCCGCGACCACGTCGGCCCAAGCGGCCAGACCACCGCGCAGTTCCAAGTCGCCGAACAACTCCGGTTTCACCGCCGCCGCATGCAATAGCGGCGTGGTCAACTCGTGACTGGCGACCGCATCCACCCGTTGCACACCTTCGGATTGGCCCAGCCAGCGGGCCACTACGATGCAATCCTCCGCCCGGATTCCGACCAGCGATTTACCGAGCAGATAAGCGAGCACCGAATTACCACCGTTGGCCCCGAATCGCTGGTGATACCAGCGCTGGCCCTCGGGTTTCGTCTCACCAACGCCGCGAAGATCGATCGCCAACACCGTCTCACCCGCAGCCACCCGACGCTCCACCTCGCCACCCGCTCCCACCACGGCGGCCTTGCCCTCATCCATCACCAGCAAGGTGACCCGCTTGTCAGTCGGTTTGGCATCCTTCGCGCCGGCCGCGGCAGCTTGCGGACGGGCTAAGAGGCCTGGTAGCCAAATGTCATCGCCGATCCGCAGGGCCAGACGCTCATAAGTAAGTGCTCCGATCGACACCGCCTCGAACCGCTCGATCACCGGTTCGGCCAGGTCCGCCAAGTCGCGGATTCCGGCGACCCGCCGCACCGTCTGACGCAGCATCTCGGCAGACGGCTTCGCTGCCGCTCGCTCCGCCGCCAAACGGCTGGCCTCCTGTCGAACTTGGTCGAAGGCGGATACCGCTCCGGCCAATCTCAAGACCTGGCCTTCCGGCGTGACATTCATCTCCTGAGCCGTCAGCGGCACGATCTCGGGCTCGACAAAATCACCGATCCGACCGGCCAGATGCTGAACCATGAACTGGACGCTGGCCCGTCGCAGCATCGGATGCCAACCGTGCGTCGCGTCGACCTCGACCAATTCGATGTTACGGCCCGCATCCAGACGCTGGAACAATCGCTTGGCATCACGAAACGCTCCCCACGTACCGCCGATGTCAAAGAAGTCGCGCGTCGCACAATTGACCAGCGTCGGTTTGGGCGCGCGCATCATCAGGTAGTCGGCGTGATCCATCCCGATCGCGATCTGGCCGAAAATGTTCTGCTCGGCATCCTGCGGACCGATCGTTTCCAACAGCCGACGAAAACTGGTTACATAACAGCTCGGTGCTGCCGCCGCGATCCGCTCGTCGAGCGCCATCAGGTAACAGGTCTGCGTTCCGCCACCGCTGTTGCCCATGCAACCGATCCGATCGCCGCGGATGTCGGGGCGAGTTTGTAAGTAGTCGATCGCCGCAATCGCGTCTCCGATCATCCACCGGGCCGTGTTCCAGCCGACCAAAATCGCGCCGGTCCCCAATACCGTGTGTTCCGTCGTTGGCCCCGGAATCGTCGGCTTTCCGTCCTTTCCCAACTCCTGCATTCGCTCCCCTTGGCCGACCGGGTCGACAACCATCGCCGCCAAGCCGTTTGCCGCGGCCAGCGCCGCACCGGTCTGATAGCCCAACTGCAACTTGCCCTCGGCCGCATGTCCGCAGAGGATCACGACGGCAGGCCAGGGGGGCGGAAACTTGGCGGGATCGGGTAAGAACAGACCGGCGGTGACGTAGAATTGTGGGCCGCTTTCGAACAGTACCTTCTCAACCGTGTAGCCCTGACGCTGGATCGTGCCGGTTACCTGCGGCCGCAGCGGAGCCGGTCCTGGTAAACCGCCGATCCGCCCGATGAACTCCGCCCGCAATCCGGCCTGGTAGTCGGCGATCGCCTGCGGCTCGGTCCGCGACTCATAGTCCTGTCGCCATTTTTCAAAATGCCCCGCGGCCTCGCGATGCAGCGAGTCGCGAACCATCGTCGGCGGCGTCGAACCACCGACCAACGAACCGGGCAACACCGGAGCGACGACCGCCTTGGCAACCTGCGGTTTACCACTGGCATCCTGGCCGCGTAATCCATCACCGCCGGCAAGGCCCACGCCAATCCCAAAAACCAACAGCAGTCGCAGACCAACTTTCATCTTGAACCTCAACAGGGCAGGGGAATTGGCGGGCACTGAGGACGAGGGCCGAGCGGTGCGGCGAGTGGCCGAACTCAGACCCGCTGCAAATCCGATCCGCAAATCCGACTCCGGCGGCCTCCCGCCGTCGTCACGACCGAACGCTCCACTATAACCAAGCCGTCCCCCGGCCTGCTGAACCTAACCCCGTTCCTGAGCACTGTCGCCACCTGACCCCCGGGCCGAATCCATCGACTTGAGCTCCTCCAGCACCCTGCGGAAGGGGACCCGGTCACAGACGCCAAAGCTCGATTCGCGAGTCAGCTTCGCGCGGGTGAACGCGGGGCCAGACAACCCGCACAGGAATCTGGCCCGATTCCGGAGGTCCGAAAAATGATCCGGAAAGCGACGGGTCAGCTGTTCGATCGCCGTCTTGGCTGATGTGCCAATCCCCCGGGCAGCGACCTCGGGGATCGTCCACGGCCCCTGACCCAAGCACGCGGTACAACGCCCGCAGGCCTGCTGCAACTGCTCGCCAAAATGGCTCGATAAGCGGGCCGCCAAACAGCCTCCCGCGGCGGCCAACTCGAACACGTCATCCAACCGCGCGATCTCCGCCCGCTCCCGTTCCAACAGACGTTGGTACAACCGATCGCCCAGCAGCTTCAAATCGCCCAGCGGACGGGGCTTCTGATAGCCATGAACCAAGTCCGAAACCTGGACCTCGACCCAGCCCCGCTCGGCCAAATGCTCGACCGCCTTGACCATCCGCTGACGGTCGCAGCCCAGCCGCCGACAGGCAGTCGCCATGTTCAACAGAAACCAAGTCCGACCCTTGGTCAAACAGCCAAGCAAACCAGCCAGAAACTGGCGCGGCTCCCCCTCGAAATGCGACAAAATATGCTGGCTCGTCACCAGCGGCTTCAACTTGTACGTGTCATACCGCGGCGCCGTGCCGACCAAATGCCCCTCCAACTCCAAATAGGCTAGCAAGGTCCGAGCGACCAGAATCCGAATATCGGTCTCCGCCGACAGCTGGTAATGGCTGATATGAAATGTCTCGGATTGTCCCGCGACCAATTCGAGCAATCGGCCGACCGCCTGCCGCGTCGGAATGTCACCGTAAGTAAAATTCTCCAGAACGACCCGGTCCTCGGGCACCAGCCAAATCTGGCATGTCGAATCACCGCCATCGCGGCCGGCGCGGCCGATCTCCTGGGCATAAGCCTCCAACGACGCCGGGGGGTTGTAGTGATCGATGTAGCGAATATTCGGCTTGTCGATCCCCATCCCGAACGCGATCGTCGCCACCACCACGCCCGAATCGGACCCCAAAAACCACTGCTGTACCTCGTCCCGCGTCTCGCTCTCCATCCCGGCATGATAGGCCCGCGCCGCGACACCCCGCCCGGCGAGCAATTCCGCGACGGACTCGGCCGTCTTTTGCAGCGATACGTATACGATCGCGGGGCCTGGCGGTCGGCGGACGATCGAGTCGACCAGTTCGCGGTCGCGGGCGGTCGCGTCCAGGACACGGGTCCGCAGCTGCAGATTGCGGCGAAAAAATGGGGTGCGGATCGCATCGCCAGACTCGATCCCAAACGCCTCACAAACCTCGGTCAGCACCGGCAGGGTCGCGGTCGCGGTCAGCGCCAAAACCCGCTCCGCCCCCAACTGCTTCGCTAGCTCCGCCAGCTTCAGATAATCGGGACGGAAGTTATGCCCCCAGCGACTGATGCAATGCGCCTCGTCAACGGCGAACAGCGAAATCCGCAAATCGCCGATCGACGCGCGAAACCGCTCGTTAAAAAAACGTTCCGGCGCGACGTACAACAGCTTCGCCCGCCCGCCGCGAATGTCGCTGATCGCGTCGCTGAACTGCCGTTGTGACAGACTCGAATCCAGCCTGACCGCCGCGATGCCCCGCCGCGCCAACGCGTCGCACTGATCCTTCATCAGCGATATCAAGGGCGAGATCACCACGGTCGTCCCGGGCAGCATCTGCGATGGCAATTGGTAACAGAGCGACTTACCGCCACCGGTCGGAAAGACGGCCGCGGCACTGCGTCCGGCTAGCAGTCGCTCAATCACCTCCCGCTGCCCCGCGTGAAAGGACTCCATGCCGAACCGCTCCCGCAAAACCTCCCGCGGATCACCCATTTTCATCACCACTCCGCTGGCAACCGCAGGCCCCCCATCACGCCCCGCGGCCGACTTCGCTTTCTGCGCCATTTCGCTCGCTCCTATCGCTTTGTCCCATGCCACCCGTTAACCACCCCTGTTTCAAAGGACCGCCCAAACGCCGACCGCCGAGCCCATCCTTGCCCGAACACCGCCCCGACGGGCAGTCGCCCAAGCTGCCGGAGTGTACAGGCATCCATGGCTTAGTCAAGGAAAATCCACGTCAAAAGAGTTATTCTTTGTACACTACATCTCGGGGCGATGCGAATTTCCCCTTCCCGACTTACCGATCGCTCGCACACCGCTTCCGAACCGCGGAAATCGGAGCGACTGTGCCCCCACCCAAACGGTAAATTCGGCAGAGGAGGGCCTTGAATCGGGATCTCGCCCCCTTCGATTTCACCTAGGGGCTTGCCGAACCGTTTTAGCTTTTTATACTATGACCTCCCGATGGGCCTTAACCGGTTCGTCATCAAAGGCGCTGTAGCTCAATTGGTTAGAGTACCGGACTGTCGATCCGGTGGTTGCGGGTTCGAGCCCCGTCAGCGTCGCTACGAAAAACCCTGCTAAACCGAGTGTTTTGCGGGGTTTTTTCGTTTCCCGACCGCTTAAGGCTGCCGCCCCTGGCAAGTGGGAAATGGTGAATCCGGCTGATACGTTTCGCCCCGGCAGTTAGGTCACAGCGACTGGTAGCGACGGCGCCGGGAACCATCCGAGCGATGCTTGATCAGCGGGCATGCGATGCTCGCCTGACCATTGCCCCCTGTCCGTCCGCCGATTGTGAAACGTTCGAGCCAATCGCAAGTGGCGGACCAGGACACGCGGTATCGCGAGCTGGACTCGTGATCCCCAAGGTTCGTGCTTCCCGACAGCCGGGAAGCGTGTTCTCGATGCCCCGGTATTGCCGCACGCCGGGCGAATGCCCATGCCGACCTTCGCAAAACGAAGACTCCGTGCATTGATCGCCGCAGCCAAGGTCTCTCCCAAGCTTGCCGATCGCGCGTCCGAATGGCCTAAGTCCGCGTTGACCGCGACGTCGTCACCACAAACCTGACCGAGCCACACTCCCAGCTCAGACTTTTGGCGTTGAGACACAACTCGCTACGGACGGACAACCAGAACGTTGCGTCGAAATGCGCCTTCCGTGTGGCTGGTGGTCGCAGGGCTCGTGGCCGGCAGGCTCCCAACTGGGGCGGCGAAGGTGTTGGCCGCAGGAAGTTGGGGATCGCTATTCCGCCAACACCATGATTTCCACTTTGCGGAACTCGATCGGGTGGCTTTCGGACTGCAGTGAGATCGTTCCGGACGTGAGCAGTTTGCCATGCTTGGCGGCGAGTTCCTTTGCATGGGCGTCCGCTTCGTCGTACTGCGGTTCGCTGTACTCCAGGACCGTCTCCCCTTCCAAAATGTGACGGATCACCTTGCCGCCGTGGACCTCGATCTCGGCCGTCACCCACTGGTCGCCGTGATAGGTCTTCGAGGTGGAACTGGTGCAGTGCCGTGTGATCAGCTGATTGTCCATGACGACGTTCGTCCCGGGCGTGCACAGGTTCGAGGTCGTCCGCGCGTCACGGCCGTTGCCGCCCAGCAGTTGCACTTCGATCGATGCGGGGAAGTCTTGGCCGATAGCCATGCCCGCGGGGTCTTCTCCATGGATCATGACACCGCTATTGCGAATCGCCCAACCCGGCCCGCCAGGACATTGTTCGCCGACAAAGCGGTACTCGACACGAAAACGATAGTGGGAATGCGGCGTCTTGTAGAACAGGTGGCCGAAACGTTCATCAAACTGGTCATATTGATCGTACGAAACCTTGAGCAGGCCATCTTGCACACGGAACGTGTTGCCGAAATTCTCCCCCACGGCGTAGCCGCGAATCTTGGGCGTCCAGCCCTCCAGATCCTTGCCATTGAACAGCGGTACCCACTTGTCGGTCGGCTCCGCGGCGCCAGCGGCCGACGCTCCGATACCACAGGCGATCCAACTCAGGAGCAACGCGGACGCGAGCCGTAAATGCATGATGAAACCTTGATGAGCGGGAGCTGGATGGATGAGACGCGTGGCAGGGAACATTCACACTACCACCACGGCAAAAGCGATGGGTTCACCGCCCAGACAACATTCGATCGTAACGCGAGGCCAGCGGAGAGGCCAGTAAGCCAGTAGGAGATAAGCCGGTGGGCCCGTGCAACCCTGCATCCCGACGCCGTATCCCGACCTTGGGGCTGGCGAGCCGGTGGAGTTCAAGACCGGCGGGCGGCGCGAGGGCGACGGGTAACGTTTCGGTAGCGGCCGCCCTTGATGCGGGACGATCGACTTTCGTAGAAGGGCCGCTGGGTATCCAACCGCTGCTGAGGTTCCGCGATGAGTCGTCTTGGTGAGCTTGCGCTCGCGTCGTTCCTAACCTTCGGGTTCGCGTTCGCTGCCGACGCGTTGGGTCAGGACTTCGTTGACGAGGAGCCTTATCTGAACTTGCTGCCGCCCGCTGATCCCCCTTTGGATCCCGCTCAGCCATCGCCGGCCGAGGAGGGCTGGGTAGACCCAGGGACTTTGGCTCGGGAGCAGCTTCCGTCGCCGCAAGACGCCCCGGCTCCGGGCGCCCCGCCAGTGGTGACGCCGCGAGCGCCCCGGCTGATTGTGCCGGAGTCGTGGTCCTGGTTCCCCCGGGATGGCTGGGACAATAGCGCCGAATTGGGGCTGAATGGCGCGACCGGCAACACCGAATCGCTGACTCTACAGACCGGAGCCCGGTTCAAACGCAAGACGGACATCAACATGTTCGATTTGCGTCTCCTGCAGAACCGCACGCACAGCGCCGGTGTGACGTCGCAAAACAACGTGCTGCTCTATACCGATTTCGAACGCAGCCTGGGGAACTCGTCCTGGAACTGGTTTGTCAAACAAGGACTGGAGTACGACGAATTGCGAGCCTTCGACTTGCGGTACTTCATCAACAGCGGTTTAGGCTACAACTGGATCGATGCCGATGGCTTGTTGCTGTCGACGAAGATGGGAGTGGGGGGCTCGCGCGAGTTCGGCGGGATCGACGACCACTGGACGCCTGAAGCGCTGCTGGGCGCGTCCTATGAACATCAAGTCAATGCCCGCAATAAGCTGGTCGCCAAGCTGGACTACTACCCGGCGTTGGATGACGTCTCCAATTTTCGCACGATTACCGATTTGTCTTGGGAGCACTTGCTCAGCGAATCGCCCAGCCTGTCACTCAAGTTCGGCGCGTTGCATCGCCACGACAGTCAGCCAGGGGATTCGGTCCCCAACGACCTGAATTATTCGGCGTTATTGCTCTACAAGTTCTAACGTGTCGATTCGTCGGGCGACGTCAGCTTCGGCTCTGCCAGCTTGAGAGCCTGATCCCGCAACTTGATGGCGCGGGTCAGAATCCGATCGAGAGCGGAGGCAAACTCGATCCGCTCGCGTTGGCCATAGGGTCGGGGCCCTGAAATGGGCATCCCCGCGCCCCGCGCGGCATCCAACAGATCGCGAGCCCCCAGGCGTGAACCGATGTTGCGATCATCGTAGACCTCACCGCGTGGATCCAGGACAAAAACCTGTTTCGCCACCAGCTGCGCGGCAAGCGGGATGTCGGCTGTGATCGCAACGTCCCCGACGGCGGCGTGATCGACAATGTACTGGTCGGCGACATTCGCGCCGTCCCGCACCGTAACCGCGTTGATCAGGCGACCGCCGGGCGGCAGCCAAATCGATTGATTGGCGACCAAGGTTACTTCGATACCGAGTCGCTTTGATGAGCGAAACACGAGTTCTTTCACTTCGCGAGGCGCCGCGTCGGCGTCAATCCAAATCTTCATCGGCTGAGCATATCATCCATAGCGTCCAAAGGGTGCCAAGGGCCGTGGGTCGCGTGCCAAATCACGACGTCCGTTGGCAACTTATTCAACCGACAACCGGCAACCGGCAACCGCCTGTCGTTGAGGCTGCACGACATCGCTGATTCATGATCGCTGCGAGGCTCGACCTGATGGCCAGCAAGAACGGGGGCGTCCGTGAGCAGGCTTCGACGATCAGTTTTCATTCCGGGCGGGCACGATGCATTTCTCCCCGGAAGTCACCCATGCTCGACCAGTAGAGCGGTTGGGCCAAGTCGACTTCCGCGACCGCGATGTCGCCCCACTCCTTGGCCTGAGCCAAGATCGTCCCGTCGTGGCTAAAGATGGCGGAGACCATCCAGTTCGACCCCACCGGGGTGTAGCTGCTGCTGACGACGTACAAGTGGTTTTCACAGGCCCGGGCCGACGCCAACAGCGGGTTGCAACCGGCCACCGGAAAGGCGATCACTTCCGCGCCGTTCTTCGCCAACTCCCTCGCCGGCTCGGGGAAAAAGCCGTCATAGCAGACCATCATCCCAACCTTGCCAAACCGCGTCTGAAAAACGGGATATTCGTGGCCGGGCTGGATCCCCTGATCATGTTCGCCGCGCGGTAAGCAGACCTTTCGATACTTTCCCACCACCTGGCCCTCGGGGCCGATCAGAACCGCGACGTTGTAGAGCAGGTGACCGTCCCGTTCCACCAGTCCAGCGACGATGTACAAGTCGTGCTGCTTTGCCAAGGCTCCGAAGTAGTCCGTTGACGGTCCGGGGATCGGTTCGGCAGCCGCCTGATAGTCCCACTTGCCGCGGAGTGCGGTGAGCGTCTCGGGGAGCACGATCAAGTCTGCGTTCTGGGACGCGGCTCGCGCGATCAGTGGCGCGAACAGTTCGCATTTGTCGCGCGACGTCTCCCCTTCGCTGGGGACCTTGTGAACGGTGGCCAATCGGACGACCCGACGGGATTTCTCCGCGACGGGTTCGAACTTCAACCCGCTCCACTGAACCGACGCCGAAGGGGCCCAGCGGAAGACCAGTTGCACCACGGCCCGCCGCGCTGCTTGCGGCGCGATGTAGTCATCCGCCAACCGGGTCCAGCCATCCTTCGTGTCACCGTCCGGTGGGTAATCGGGTAGCGCCTGAGGCACCGTCCCAGGCATGTAGCTGGCAACGGTCGGCTGATCCCGCAGCACCGTACCGCCGCTCTCATCTTGCCAGAAGATGCGGGCATAACAGGCCTGTCTCGAATTCGCCACACCCTCGCACCGCCGCAGCACTTCGAACCGATAAGCTCGGCCACCCTCGATTGGCAGGACCGTCTCCCACCAGCCGATCAGCCCTTCGCGGGCATCGGCGCGAACTTCCCAAAGGGGCGAATCGAGCCAACCGCCATGCTCGCGGTAGGCGAATGCGGGGCGCAGTTCCTCGCGGGGGGAATCCGTCGTCCAACCCGCCGGCGGGGTCTGGCCGTCGCTGGCAGCGGTTTGATCCAACCCGACCAACAGCGCCGGAGTTATGAATGCCCAGAAAGCCCAGGACCAGAACCCGAGCCCGGCGAGACGCGGCCTGCCGAACAAGTCTCCCAACGACGTAATCCGAGTTAGCCCGTTCATCAAAGTCACCCTTCTCCAAGCGAGTCTTGCCCCAGCTTTCCGTTCCGTTCGTTGCCCCGTCGATTCTAGCTGTGGACGATGCCGACCACACGGCGCGGCGGGGCGGATGCGGCCAACTGCTACCTACCGGGCGTCGCCAACCGACCCCAGACAACCTTTCCGTGGCCACCTCATCAGCGTTTGCGTCTGCCTCTCGGAAAGGAAGCCGCGGTCTCTTCGGTCAGCCGCCGCGGACGAGTTGGACATAGCCATCCGATCAGGCGAGCGTACTCGTCGAGGGTGTTGGCCGCGAAGCAGGTCTTGGCGACTGCGATGCTTGCGGGTTCAGGTAGCAGCTCGTGAGTCAGCCGTTCCGGCTTAGCGGGTCTCGATGCCGTACTTCTTGATCTTGCGGTAGACCGTGGCCTGCCCGAGACCGATGCTTTTCGCGGCCATCCGCACATTGCCTTGCGCCAAGGCCAGCGCCTGCATGATCGCGTCCTTTTCGATCCGTTCCATTTCGGTCAACCGCGACTCGGGACCGACGCTCGGACTGGGCCTTGCCGGCGGCGAAGATTTGCTAACCGGGAGGTCTTGAAATTGGGAACGGATTTCATCAGGTCCGATCGTCGGGCCGGGGCAGAGAACCGCGAGCCGCTCGACGAAGTTTTCGAGCTCACGGACGTTTCCCGGCCAGTCATGGTGGCACAACTCAGCCTCCGCGGCGGGGAGAAAGCGGAGGGATTCGCGGCCCGACCGCGCACCGAATCTGGCGAGGAAATGCTTCGCCAGCAACGGGATGTCGTCTCGGCGTTCGCGCAGCGGCGGCACAACGATCGGCAGGACGTTCAGACGGTAATAGAGATCTTCCCGAAGTTCGCCCTTGCGCACCTGCTCGAGCGGGTTGCGATTGGTCGCGGCGACAATTCGGACGTCCACGGAAACGGGGGTGGTTTGGCCAATCCGTTGAAACGAGCGTTCCTGTAGGAAGCGGAGCAACTTGGCCTGCAGCCCGATCTCCATTTCGCCGATTTCATCGAGAAACAACGTCCCATGATCAGCCGCCTCGCAGCACCCCCGCTGCATCTGGTCGGCCCCGGTGAAGGCGCCTTTGGCGTGGCCGAACAAGGTGCTTTCGACGAGCTCGCGCGGCAAGGCAGCGACATTGAGCGCGACGAACGGCCCGCTCCGGCGTGAGCTCTGTTCGTGCAGCGCGCGGGCCACCAGTTCCTTGCCCGTTCCGCTCTCGCCCAAGATCAGGGCGGTCGAATCGGTGGCCGCGATTTTCGCGACCAGGTCGCGCAGGCGGTTGATCGCGTCGCTCTCACCCAAGAGCGGGCGGGGCAAGGGCGCGGCGGGCGGCGTCGCCCCGCGAGCCACAGCGACGGGCGGGCTCGAGGGTTCTAGAGCATCAGCCACGACGCTACGCAGGCGGTTCACATCGACGGGCTTCGTCAAATAGTCGACCGCTCCCAGTTTGATGGCCGTCGTCGCGTTATCGATGGAGCCGAATGCGGTGAGCATCACGACTTTGAGATCGGGGCACTCGGCGAGCACTTGGCGGAGAATTTCGACCCCGTCGTGTTCGCCAAACCGAACGTCGAGCAACAGCAATCCCGGACGCTGCTCCGCCAGCTTGCGAAGCAGTTGCCCCTTATCCGCCACCGTCTCGACACGATGTGCCCAGGAACGCAGATGATGCTCGACGAGTCGCAGGAACTGGGGATCATCATCCGCGACGAGCACGCCAGGAGAAAGTGTTTTGCTCATGGTGGCGCGAGATCTCCCCTGAAACCCAGTTTGGATCACGCGAGGTGCGCGACAGCGTCGGGCGCCGCTCGTTGGATCGTTTGGGCCAGATTATACTCCGACCGACCCCAAAGTGTACTTGAGATCGGACCGCGGGGGTCGTCGGGTCGCTCTTGCGGGGTGTTTGAATCCCCACCCACGAAGCCTATAAAGAACCACTGGATTCTCTTGTTGATTGTGCCGGCGCTGTGCCTTTGATCGTCGCTCTCGTCGGCTAGCCGCTCTTACCGCCTGGATTCTGCGTCGATGATCAACCCTAGCGATGACGTCGTGCAGGACCCCGCGCGACTGCTGGCCCTGACGTCGACGGAACTGTTGGACAGCCCCCCCGACCCACGATTCGATCGACTGACCCGTCTCGCGGCGAAGTTGCTCCGCACCCCCGTGGCGCTGGTTTCGTTGGTGGATCACGATCGCCAATTCTTCAAGAGCAGCATCGGGTTGAGTGAACCTTGGGCGACGCTGAGGGAAACCCCACTCAGCCACTCATTTTGCAAACTCGTCGTCAGTCGGGGGCAACCGCTGGTCATTGCGGATGCGCGTCAGGATCCGCTCGTTTCGGGCAACGGTGCCGTTGCGGACCTGGGCGTGGTGTCCTATCTCGGGATGCCGTTGACCACCCCCGATGGCGCGACCCTGGGGGCATTTTGCGTCATCGATGGCGTGCCACGGGACTGGAATTCGCAGGAGATCGAAACGCTTCATGAGTTGGCGGAGGCGGTCTTATCTCAGATCTCGCTGCTCACCGAAAAGCGCCGCTTACAGCGGGCGCAAGCGCGGCTGAGGGTCCAAAACGAAATCATGGCCGTTTTGTCCGAGCAGAGCAAAATGCCCCTGGAGATCGGACGCTTGCTCGGAATCATCGGCAGCGGGCTCGGCTGTGACGTGGCGGAGTATTGGTCCGCCGATCACGCGACGGGCTCGCTTAGCCTGCACGCATCTTCCTGGTCGGCCAACGAGTCGGGCGCGGCGTTCGTTGAGGCCTCGCGCGGACTCGTTCTGAGCCAAGGCTTGGGGCTGCCCGGTCAGGTTCAGGAACAAATGCGACCGGTGGCGTTGCAGGACGCCTCCGTGGACCCTACCTGTGTCCGCTTCGAACTTGTCAAACGCTGTTCGCTGCATTCGGCGATCGGTTTTCCGGTGCAAGACTTCGATCGGTTGCTGGGCGTCGTCACCCTGCTCAGTCGCGATCCGAACCGGATCGAAGCCGAGCTGCCGCGGATGCTCAGTTCGCTCGGGAAGCAAATCGGTCAGAATCTGGGGCGGCGGTGGGCCGCGAGGAGGCTCCGAGAACAGGATTCGCTGCTGCATAACCTGCTCGATCAAATCCCGATCGCCGTTTTCTTGAAAGATCTGGACAGCCGCTACGTACGGGTAAATCGGGTCTTCGCCGACCTCTTGGGCATGACGCCGGAGGAAGTCGTCGGCAAAACCGACTTCGACTTTTTCCCGGCCGAGGTCGCCGAAAGCCATCAGGCTTACGACCGCGAGGTCCTGAATTCGGGTCAGGCCATCGAGAAGGAGCAAACGACCCCGTGTATCGACGGTCCGCATGACGAAATCGTCCGCAAACTCCCTTTCCACCACGATGATGGGACGCTCGTCGGCCTGCTCGGGGTGACCACCGACATCACTTCGCGCAAACGTGCGGAGAAGGTCGCGCGCGAGGTCTCGATCCGGCTGGAACAGGTAGCCAATAACCTCCGCGGCGCGGTGGTCTACCAAGCGATCGAATCGGCTCAAGATCCGCTTCGCATCGTCTGGATCAGCCCCGGCATCGAATCGCTGATCGGAGTTCCCAGCGACGAAGTGACCACCGACTTCCAGAAACTGATCCGCTTTGCGAACCCGGACGACGCGGTGGAGCATCGCCGGAAACGCGAGGCTTCGATGCGGTCGGGAACTCCGTTCGAGGTCCTGATTCGGTTTCACCTTCCGGGGGGCGAAACCCGCTGGATTCAAGATCACTGCTCACCGCTACCTCAGGAAGATGGCTCGACCCTGTGGCACGGCGTGGCCGTCGATATGACGTCGCAGGAGCTGGCCAAGCAAAAACTGGCCGAGCAGGAACTGATGCTCCGCCAACTCGGTGACAATCTGCCCAGCGGCGCGATCTTTCGCTGCATTCAGAAGCCAGACAATAGTTTCCGCTTCACCTACCTCAGTGCCGGCTTCGAGAAAGTCGTGGGGATTTCGGCCGCGGATATGCTCCGAAACCCACTCGGCCTCGACGATCGTATTTCGCCCGAGGACGCCGCCCGAATAGCTGCCGCGAGGGCGACCGCGTTCCGAAACCTGGAGCCGTTCGATCATGAGTACCGGATTCTTTATCAGGACGGTTCGATCCGCTGGCTGCACATGCGGGTCGCCCCCCATCGGCAACCCGATGGCTTGACGAGTTGGGACGGGGTGATCATTGATATCTCGGAGGCCAAGGCGGGCGAGGCGGCGTTGCGAGCGGCGAAGGAGCAAGCGGAAGCCGCTAGTCACGCCAAGAGCGAGTTTTTGGCCAACATGAGCCACGAAGTACGGACGCCCCTGTCAGCCGTGCTCGGCTATGCCGACATGTTGCTCGACCCGCGATTAGCCCCCGCCGCGGCCTCCGTGGCCGTCCAGGCGATCCGCCGCAACGGCGCCCATCTGCTCAGCATCCTCGACAACATCCTCGACCTCGCCAAGGTGGAAGCCGGCCAATTGGAACTGGAACCGATCCGGTTGTCCCCTTGGCAAGCGATCTTGGAAGTCGAGTCGCTGCTGTCGGTCCGCGCGGCTGAGGGACGGATCACACTGCGGATCAAGCCCGTCGGGAGCTTGCCCGAGTTCGCGATCTTGGACCCGACCCGCATCCGTCAGGTCTTGATCAACTTGGTGAATAACGCCATCAAGTTCTCCAAGCCAGGGGGCGAAGTCGAGTTGCGGGTTGGCGCGCAGCCGCCAGCGG
>DITY01000209.1:4014-7142 GCA_002422955.1 Planctomycetaceae bacterium UBA6172 | reverse complement strand
CGTGGTGTGAACGGAACGGTTCCGCACAAGGACACCGCGGCCCGATGGGCGGACCGCTAATCATCTCGGAGCCTTGAGAGCTACTCCCCGACGGCGACGACCCGACCGGGGCTACCATCCACTTCCAGCGTCGTGACGATTTCGAAATCGGACAACGACAACAGCGACAACGTCTGATCGCCGGGATTGGACAGCACCGCGAAACGCCGGTTGGGCAGCACGGCCAGGTCATGATGCCCCTGGTGCCCCGGGGCGATCCGGTTGCGGCCCACGGCCACCGTTTTCCACAACTTCGCGTCGCTCAAGTCGCCGTCCGAATTGGGATCGAGATCGACCACCAACATGCGATCGTTTTCCGCCGCTTCCCGGTCCTCTTGAAACAGCACCGCGATCCGCTTGCCCGCACGCGTTTGCAGCGGAATGGGCGTTGTCAGCGACTCGGTTTCACCGACCGGTAAGGCCAACTCTTGGAGCACCGGTTCCGCGGCGGAGGCGTTCAGCGAGCACAGCTTGGCACCGTCCGCCTTGCCGCTGACGAACAGCACATGGTTCTGGAAATTGGCAAAGGCACCGGTTCGCAGCGGTTTCCCCTCGGCGTCCGTGCCCAGCGAAATCGAATGCACCTCGACTTCGGACGGGTCCGCTTCGACGCGGCGATCGGCGGCCACCCAGCAAACCCCGCCGGCCGGGGCAAAAAACACCTTGCCTTGATTCGTGGTCGCCCCGTGCAGACCACCGGTGGTGCAGGAAAACGAATAGCCCTTGCCCGCGTTCATTCCCAGTCCCACCACATCGACCCGCCCGGCCTCGGGACCGGCGGGAGCGATCCAGGTGGAATAGGTGACGTCGTTGCCGACCACGGCCAGCGTGATATGACCGTTGCCGCCCGCATGGAACCTGGCCGCCTCGTCCGCCGACTTGGCCTCGCGGAGCTGCTTGGCCGAAGTGATCGTGAACCCGTTCTTGCGATCATTGGCCAGGACCAGTTGCGAACCGTATCGATAAACGTGGGCCGGATTTCCCTGTTGGTCATCGATCTGTTGCCTCAGCACGCGGGGGCTGTGTTGAACCCGCCAGTGCGAATGATCACCGTGAGGCTCTTCGACCACCCCGGTATCGATCGCGATCCAACCGCTGCCGAAACCGCCGTCGGCTTGATCCCGCACGCCGACCAGTAACACCCCTTCGTCCTCCACCATCTGCACCAAGCCTTGTTCCTGCTCATCCAAGGAGGGGAAGCCCTCCACGCTCGTCCGCTCCAGCGACCACGCGCCATCGCTCAACCGCAGATCCCCCCAAGACACCTGGCGAGTGTCATCGTCTTGCCAGAACAACCGCGCGACGGGTCGCTCTTGCGATTGCCCGGTCGTGATCGCTCCGAACCAGCCCAGTAACCCAGCCGCAACGCTCAACCACCGTTTCATCTGAATACCCTCCGAAAGCCCAAGCCGTCTGAAAAAACAAAACCGTTCGTCTCGCCAGCACCATCAGGGCGCAGCGATCACAATCTTTGTGCATTTGCATACGCGTCAAACTCGCGCCGCCCCGTCAGCGCGACAACGAACGGATGGCCTTTGCGGGCAACTCGAGCGTCGCGGGCTGCTCTTCTTCCAACCGTTCCAGCGTCAATCCGTTCGCACCCGGCGTCGCATAGCGGGCGTCCAGCATCCAGCCGCCGTCGCCGACCGATTCCAGCGCCACGTACCAACGCTCCGGTAGTGGCTGAGGGAGCTCGCTGAATCTCACCACCCCGTCGTCAGCCGTGATCCCCTGCCCCAGGCAGGGCGCCTCGGGACTGGCATGCAACCGGACGAGCAAGTTCGCCACCGGGCTCCCCTCGCAAGTGAATCGCACCCCAGGACCGGCGGCGGGTTGCAGCGTCGTCGGACCACCGCAGCCCGTCATCAACAGCACTGCCAAAACCAACCGCAAGTTCTTCATCAACCGAGCTCGTCCGGAAACAGGGACAGGAAACGAAAACCGCCGCAGGCCCGCCGCGCCGCCGCGGGCTGGGCGAAGGGAACGTCAGGACCGGAAGGGACCAGCCTGGCGCGAGTTGCCAGCAGATCGATCAGGGCAGCGTCACCGCCTCGCCACCGTTGCGAGAAAACGCCGCGTGGTAGACCGGGCGATCGACCGACTCGGAAATTAGCCGCACGCTGCCATCCAGCAACGCGTGGTGCGCGCCGCCCGGGTGAAACGAACGCGCCGCGTAGAAGCCACGCCCATGGATGCCGATGTCAGGGATGCGAGAGTTCGGTGTCATGTAACCGTTGATCACCGTCGCATAAGGCACGCCTCGGATCCAAGCTTGCCCACGATTCCCCGCGTAAGACGTGATCTGGCTGGGAAAAACCGTGCTCAAATCCGGGTTGGAAATCAGGCTGCCCCCATGCAGGAAGCCGGGTCCCGACGGATTGCTACTCGTCCCCGGCCAATTCGCGATCCGTCGATGGGGTCCGGTGGGAGTCGGCCCGCTGCTGGTCGACTGGTCCCCCAGCACGGTCTCGGCGAGCAGCACCGTGTTGCTGCTGCCGTCGGTGCAGTCGGCGAACCGCGCCCAAGAGTTCTCCCACACCAGCCCATCGGTGCGGTGGCGATCGTCGTAATTCGTTCCGGTGCCACTGCCGTAACTGAACATGTAGCTGAGCCCTCCCGAAACCCCGGGTTGGCCATCCGCGAAGGTCGTCGGAAACCGCGGGTTGCCGATGTCGCTGGGACAGAGGAACGTCGGGACCACCGCTTCCACCGCCATCCGCTGTGCGGGGTTGAAACGCGCCATCCAAGCGGGACCGAGCAACAGCGGCACGTCGAACCGCATCAGGTCCTGCAGGTTCGCTTGTTCGAGGTACGGCAGCACGCGGGCCTGCGGCGAGAAACTACTCGAGCCGCTCAGCGCCGGAATCACCCGGAAGGTGTTCTCGTAGTTGTGGACCGCCAGGGCGATCTGTTTCAAGTTGTTGCCGCAGACCATTCGGCGTGACGCTTCTCGAGCAGCTTGCACGGCGGGCAACAGCAAACCGACCATCACGCCGATGATGGCGATCACCACCAGCAGCTCCACCAAAGTAAAGCCCGGACGTCGGGCGGGACACGGCGTGTTCATTCGCAAGGCTCCTGGAGAAAAG
>DITY01000209.1:0-3978 GCA_002422955.1 Planctomycetaceae bacterium UBA6172 | reverse complement strand
AACTCAAATCCGTCCGGCGCGAGTGGTCGTTGCCGATCGGGAGTCGGCGTTGTCAACCTGGCGTGGCACCGCGTCCGACAGCCGAGTGGCCGTGATGTTTCCTAGCGAAAACTGACGCCCTGTGGCGACACAGGGCGCACGGCATCAGCCCGGGGGACAAGGTACAGTTGGTGGCGCGGCTCACAGACTAGTGAGAGGCGGCGGGGGGAAACCGCGCGATCGTTGCCGGTGCGGCACCTTGTTACGGGCACCGATCGCCCTGAACTTCGTCGCACCAGCACTGACCCGGCATTCGCCGCCGACGGCAGCGGATCGCCACCGGAATGCGGCGTTGGATCCTCGTGTTCGCGATAAGCGAATCCGCCGACGAACACAGATCGGAACCGGAGTTGCATCGCGCGGCGGCCGAATGACGCTCTGCGTCTGGCTAGAATCCGCCCGCCAAGCCCGTGATCGAGCGTTGGCGCGGAAGTGCGAGATCGACCGACGGGCGATGTAGCGAGACGACGCCGCGCGGCTCTTCGATCGGTGCAAACGCCAGGCGAAGCCGGTTTGGTCGATCGGATCGGCCTGACCTGCTGAGGCGGACCGATCCGACGGGAGGACGCTGCGGAGGGGCGGGGAGGCGTTGGGGCGGGCTACTTCGCTTGCACCGCAATCCGCTTCGATTTCGCGTCTTCGCACTTGGGTAGGTGGACTTCCAAGACGCCGTTCTTGTAGCTGGCTTCGATCTTATCCGCTTCGATCCCCGCTGGCACACTCATCGCGCGGTAGAACTTGCCGTAGCTGCTGATGTGGCCTTTGCCGTTGCCGCTGGTCTCGCGCTCGGTCTTGTGCTCGGCTTGCATGACCAACCGGCCGGCCGATAATCGGACGTCGATTTCGTCGGCCTCGAAGCCGGGGGCTTCGGCGCGGACGACGATCTCGTTTTCGGTATCCTGCACGTCACAGCCCCAGCCGCTATTCCAAACGTCATCCAACTCGCCGCGCCACATGCTGTTGAGCATCCGGTCGAAATTGGCCCGGAACTGAGCCAATTCATTCTTGGGGTCGAATTCCATCAAGTCGGATTCGCTTTGGCTCTTCCAGGGGATCAGATTCTTAAACATCGCTTCAGTCTCCACAGGTT
This sequence comes from Planctomycetaceae bacterium UBA6172, assembly GCA_002422955.1. Lineage (GTDB taxonomy): Bacteria > Planctomycetota > Planctomycetia > Pirellulales > Pirellulaceae > UBA6163. The sequence goes on along the minus strand of DITY01000209.1, from coordinate 2,849 downwards.
GCAGGGTTCCAAAGGGGCCGCCAACAGTGCCGGCCTCATGAATGGGTTGCCTGATGCCAAAGCCGCTGCGAAGGCAACAGGGCTCAGGTTATCCGTCTCGGAGAGACGGGTGACGCGAACTAAATCGCCTTGATCGCGATTCGCTTGGGCTTGCAGGCTTCGGCCTTTGGCAAATGCACGACCAGCACGCCGTTATGGACTTCGGCGGTGATCGCGGCGGTGTTAATCGACTCGCCGATCGTGAATGTGCGTTGAAAATCGCCAATGCCATATTCCTGACGCAACATTTGCAAGCCTTCGTTGCGGGCGGCAACCCGCCCCTGGATGATCAGCTGCTCGTTCTCATAACGAACGTCCAACTCGTCCTGTTTGACGCCAGGCAAGTCACCGTAAAGTGTCAACTCGCTCTCGTTTTCCGTGATGTCGAAGTGCGGTTGAAAAAATGGCACCTGCCGCGTCGGTTCAGCTGAGCTGGCTGCGGGAGCCGTTGGGGCCAGCGTCGATTCTGCCATGATTGGGTTCCTTGCTCGAGTAAAGGTAATGGGTATGCGTTAAGGGCTGGCTTCCGGGCTGTCGTCGACAACGGACGGGGCCGAGGGCAAAACCACCCCTGGCGGGATTCAGCTATCCCGCAGCGACTTGAATTCGCCGGGGTTTCGCTTCGGGTTTCTTCGGCAGCGTGATCCGCAACACGCCGGCGACGTACTCCGCCTTAGCCGCATCGCCATCGACGAGCCCTGGCAGCGTGATCATTCGCGAAAAACGGCCAAAGACCCGCTCCTTTCGGTGCCGCGTCGTCGTTCCGCCATTCGGTTGCTGACGCTCGCCTTGCAACGTCAACTGGTTGTCGTCATTGACGAACAGTTCGAACTGGTCCAATTCCATCCCAGGAATCTCGGACTCGACATACAAGTGCTCGTCGTCTTCGAGCATGTTGATCGGCGGATAGGCTTGCGGACGGGCAAGCGAGCCGTTGCCACGACCAAACAGTTGGTCCATTTCGCTCTGCAGCCGAGCGAGTTCACGCGGCCAAACGAATTGAAAGGCCATCTCGATGCTCCTAGGGTGTCAGGGGATGTTGTCATGGTCTCAAATTTGCAACTCTCATACCAAACGGTGCTCATGAAATTGCTGCTTCCAGCGCGGCTCGCGAAAGCGCGGCTGATGCCCAGGCTCGCTTGGTTCTGTCCGTTGCTCCTCCCCGAGCGGGACAACCTCGTTTCGGTGAGCGGCAGGGTGCTCACGGGTCGGCTTCCTGGCGATTTGTCGCGCATCGGTTTCGAGCTGGCGCATCCACCCTGCACTCATGGCCGCTTGCTCTGAGCCCGGGTGAACCCTGCAAGCTCGTGGTCACGAACTGCAAGGCAATTGGGTGAGCGAAAACTTCACTCGCCTTGAACTCAGCGGTGCCGGAGGTTAGGACTGCCGAACTGCAACTTGCATCGGCTACGACCTTCGTGAAACCTGCTTGAGGGGTGCCGGTCCGATCCGCGGGTGGTCCGTGTCGTCATGGGCCACGGTGACGGCGTGGCAATGTCCGCAGGCGACATTTTTACCGAACAATTCGATCCGTACGCGCATGCCGCGACCACAGACAGGACAATCTTGCTTGAAGTAGAGTTGGCTCTGATACATCGAAATCCTCCGGGGGGTCAAACAAAGGCACCGTTCTGCGCCGGGTTGGTCACCGCGTTGAACCGCAACCTTATTGGCGTCGGGTGATCTGGACGCTCGCGATTCGCTTCTGGGGCTCGCCCTACAACACCGGCTCGCGGACTTGCTCGTCGGTTGTGGTGTAAATGTACGCGACCCAAAATGCAGGCCCAGTCGCGAACACGCCCATGCCCGTGTCAGGAATTTCCTGACACATGGTCATCCGGCCGGGGACCCGGGGACATTGAGGCGAGTGATTCGGCGCCGCGCGCGAAAAGGCACCGCTGGCGGTTGACAATCGTCGACGGCCACCTGTCGGCCGGGTTCCCGCGGGCTGGCTCACCGACACCCGCGGCGGCGATTCGGGTGTGCCGCGACGCTGAACCACCGGCCTCCGTGATCGACAACTGCGGCCGCGGTCTGGTTGGGGAAGCAGGCCTATTCCAAAATCGCCTGGCACGGTTCCGACAGCCGTTCGATCAGCTCCGCCGCCAAGTTCCGCTGGTGTGATTTGGCGGCGATATCTCCGAACGAAACGATGCCGACGATCGCCTGGTCAGTGCCGCTGACCAAGAGACGGCGAATCAGGCGGTGCTCCATTTCCTGGGGGCGTCCTCGATCGAGGTCGTTTCGGGAAGCGTGCATCGGTTGCCTCTCATGATTTGTTCGACCGGCATTCGCGAGCAATCGCGAGCGCAAGCGACCGCGCGGACGGTAATGTCACGACCGGTAACGATGCCCACCGGCTGTCCGTCGCGAAATACCGGCAGCGAACCGATCCCCATGCGACTCATGGCCTCAGCCGCCTCGCGGACGCTTGGTTGAGCCGAGATCCCTCGCACGTGCGTCGTCATCACATCTTTCAGTTGCATCATTCGGTTCCTGATGCTCTTGCGGTTGGGGAAGTCATTACCCCGTGGGGGCTCATCGGGGGGGCGGCTCATCGGCCTGTGCGAACCGCGATGAACAAACTGCGTTCCAGCGGCGGTGGATCATGACGGCTGGCGAGCTGGCGCGCCCCGTGGGAACAGGGGTTGGAAAGCGTTAAAGTGAGTTAATCGGCGAGACACGATTGCTGAGGATGATGACCGTGGCGAACAACCAACCGACGCCCCAACGCTTTCCGATCGTGGGCATCGGCGCTTCGGCGGGGGGACTCGAAGCGCTCGACGAACTGTTCGACCATCTTCCGTCGG
>DITY01000094.1 GCA_002422955.1 Planctomycetaceae bacterium UBA6172 | reverse complement strand
TTCCCACATCGATCAGGTCGCCGTGGTGAGGAGGTTGCGGATGTCCTGCTTCAGCTTGTCGAACTGCTTCGCTTCCGGCCAGCTGTAGTAGCCAACGATCGCCCCTTGGGCATCGACCAGGACGAACTTCTCGGTGTGAAACTTTTCGTCGACCGCCAAGCGAAACACTTCGCCACCGATTCGGCGGATGTAGGTCAGGTCGCCGGTCATGAACAACCATTGGTCGGGATCGGCGTTGAATCGCGCGGCGTATTCCTTCAAGATGTCGGGCGTATCCGTCTCCGGATCGACGGAGATCGACACGAAGCGAACGCCCGTCCCACTGAACTCCTTCTGCAACTCCTGCACCTTTTGATTCTGCTGCACGCAGATGCTGGGGCAGGTGCTGAAAAAGAAGCTGACGATGTAGGGTTGCCCCTTCAGCTCCTCGCTGCCCACCGACTCGCCCGACCGCTCGGTCAATTCGAAATCGGTCATCCANNGGTGCGTCGTTGGAGTAAATCTCGACCCCATCGGCCGGGCCGCCGCTGTGCCGGAAGCCGCGGATCACGAGCCCCAATACGGCACCGAGGGCCAAGATGGCGACGACATGGAAGAAAGTTTTCATCGCGAGATTTGGATCGTGTCGAGTGGCGGGTGGGGAGTCGGCACTAGCCTGTCAGGCACGCCTGGCGGATGCGGAGCCCCGATGTCGGATTGTAAAGCGGTGCCAAGCATTTTTAGGCCAGCAGGTCGGCCTTGCGGCTGCCACGCATCAACCACCAGGCGATCGCCGTGGTGACGACCATGAATCCGAGCGACACCGCCCAGCAAACCGGAGAGCTGGGGGCGAAACCGCTGGTGGTGAAATCGACGGCGGGGTAGAGCAAGCGACGCAATTCGACGATCGGGTAGGTCAGCGGATTGGCCCGCATGATTCCCCCCAAAATCATCTGCCCGATCCCTGTTTCGCCGCCCATCGGCGGGACCGGAAAGAAGGTGCCACTGAGCAGCCACATCGGCATCAACCCCAGCATCATGATCGCGTGAAAGCCCTGCGTGCTATCCATCGGCCAAGCGACGATCATCCCCAGGGAGCACATCGCCACGGCGATCACGGCGAGCAGCGCCAGCACCCCGAACACCGACCCTGTCAGCGGCGCGGCGCGGAACAGGTAGACCAAGGCGAGAAACAGGACGGCTTGAACCCAAGCGATCGCCCCCCCGCCGAGGACCTTGCCGGCGAGCACCGGCCAGCGCCCGACCGGGGCGACCAGGACCGCTTGCATGAACCCTTCGCGTCGGTCTTCGATCACCGAGATCGTGGCGAAGATCGCCGTGAACAACACGATCAGGGCGATCGTGCCGGGGAGGAAATGTTCCAGAAACGTCTGGTTTCCCGAGCCGACGAACGAGCCCTGCAGCCCCGTGCCAAACAGCAGCCAAAACAGCAACGGCTGCACCACGGCCGAGATCACGCGGTTCCGTTGACGGAAAAAACGGACCCACTCTCGCTTGGCGAGCATCCACGCCGCCGCCATCCCGCTGGGACGGGCGCCATGAGAGGGAACGCCGACAGCGGCAGCCGCTGACGATTTAGCCGAAACCGGAGGGGTGGGGGTGATGGTTGCCATGAAGCCAATGTTAACGCTGGATGGAGGCGGCCGGGGGCAGGACGCGGCACATCGGGGCGGACTGGGTTGTTACTCGAAACCGTTCGCTTCGCCGTCTCAATCGAATTGATATCCGGTTTTGGCGATGAAGACATCTTCCAAGCCAGGGCGGCCGACGGCAATCGAATGCATCCGATCACCGAGTCGGTCGGCGATGCGAGGCACGAGCGCCGGGGCCTGTTGGCAGCGGACACGAACCTGCTGGGCCAACCGCTGGGTGTCCAGTCCCAATTCGTCGCGGAGGGTCGCTTCAACCCAATCCAAGTCGCTGCCCGTGATCGTGATCAAGCCGTCGCCCAGTTCGCCGCGGAGCGAGTCCGGGGTTCCCTCGGCGATGATCCGCCCCTCGAACATGATCGCCAATCGATCGGCCTTGTCGGCTTCTTCGAGCAAGTGGGTCGTCAGCACCACGGTGATGCCATCGTCCGCCATCGACCGGAGCGTCTGCCACAGGTCGATCCTGGCCGAGGGGTCCAAACCGGTGCTGGGCTCATCGAGCAGCATCACCTGGGGGCGGTGGAGCATCCCCTTGGCCAACTCGACGCGCCGCCGCAGACCGCCGGAGAGCGTTTCGCAAAAGTCGCCACGCCGGTCGGTCAGTTTCAGTTCCGCCAACACTTCAAGAATGATCGGCCGAAATTCCTCGGTCAGCTCTTCTTTGTCGAGGGAAGCCGCGGCTTCAGGATCGACGCGTTCCAATAGACGCGGGAGAACCTGTTCCTTGATTTTGTGGACCGACGCTTCAAATCCTTGCGGCCCGTCGGCGACCGGCGCGGCATTGTTGGCGCGATCCGACAGGCGTGACATCGCCTCCTGCATGGCCGTCTGTGGAATGCCGCCACTACCGCCTCCGGGTAAATCGACGGATTCGATTGGCGGAAATTGGTCGCCGCCGCCTAACGCTTTGAAATCGGATTGCGATTGCGACCCTGCGTTCTGAGGAGCTGCCGACGCTCCGCCGCCGATCCCGCCCGACATGGGCCTTGCTACGCCAAAAGATGGACGCCCCGAAGTCAGGCCTGGTTTTTTCCCAAATGCGCTCACGCTATCCGCTCCGATGGTCCAATATTGCAATGTGGTCCTGCTATCGGGAAATGGTGAACAATTTCGTAATATTCCGGCATCTACCTAGCGGTCAGGTGGTTCGTTATCGGCTATCTATTTGCGCCAAAGCGCCCTAATGGGCCGCCAATATAGGGAATTTTCAGTGCCATCATCATTTGCCCGGTCGGGGCTTCTATATGCGCTGTGCGGCTTTGCGCTTTTGTCGTTTGGCGACGCCGTAATCAAGTCTATCGCCGGTGCTTGGCCGGGTACAGCTGTGGCGGCGCTACGTTATTCGATTGGCGCCGTCGGTCTTGGCACAGTGCTTTTCCTGAAAGAGGGTGCCGGCGGATTTTCGCTGCCCATGCCAAAGTTTCAATTACTTCGTGGTTTTTCGGTCGCGTCTGCTACCATCTTGTTCTTTTCGTCGATCTTCGTCATGCCTTTGGCGGAGGCGACGGCGATTGGTTTCACCAGCCCCATGATTACCGCACTTTTGGGGGCGCTATTCCTGAAAGAAAGGACGAGCGCCACCAAGTGGATCGCAACATTAGTCGCGTTTTTTGGTGTGCTGTTGATTATGCGTCCGAATGTGGCTGAGCTTGGCTGGGCGGCGCTACTGCCACTCGGCGCTGCGTTGAGCATGGGCCTCGTCATGATCGGCAATCGCGCTGTCGCGGGGGCAGGAACGCCGCTGCTGATGCAGTTTTTGGTCGCGTCGATTGCCGTGCCATTTGTTGTCACTGCCGCTGTCGTGGGACATTATTCTGGGCTGGATGCCTTGCACGTCGGCATGCCCGACTGGACCATTGTTGCGCGCTGCGCGGTCGTGGCGGTCAGCGCCAGCTTTGCGCATTGGTTGATCTTCATGGGGACGACGCGGACCTCTGCAGCGGAAATTGCACCGATGACTTATGTGCAATTGCTCATCGCTATTGCCTTGGGTGTGGCCATTTTCGGTGACTGGCCCGACATGACTTCGCTTTTGGGTTCCGGAATCATCATCGCAACCGGCCTTTTTCTGTGGCGCAATTCGCGCTGACGTTGGTAAAGACCAGCCGCGTTGTTGCTGCGGCAAATTAGAAAAAGACTTGGGCAAATCGGGCTGCTATCGGTCCGGCATGTCTGAC
>DITY01000235.1:61695-62262 GCA_002422955.1 Planctomycetaceae bacterium UBA6172 | reverse complement strand
GCTGATGCCGAGGCGATGATCGAGGCCTGCCGCCAGAACGGCGTGCAGTTCATGGACGGGGTGATGTTCAGTCACAGCAAGCGGCTGGACGCGCTCCGCCCGGCGATCGAAGGGCTCGGGGCGTTGCGGCGGATCACCTCGCACTTCACCTTCTGCGGCGGTGCGGAGTTTGAGCGTGGCAACATTCGCGTCAACAGCGACTTGGAACCGGCCGGGTGCTTGGGCGACCTCGGCTGGTACAACCTGCGTTTCATCCTGTGGGCGATGAACTTTCAGATGCCGCAGTCCGTGATCGCGCGGACGCTGACACCGATGCGGGGCGACGACAGTCCGGCGGAAGTGCCGGGCGAGTTCGCGGGAGAACTGTTTTTTGCGGACGGCGTCTCGGCCAGTTTCTTTTGCTCGTTCCGCACCGAGAATCTGCAGTTGTCGCTGATCGCTGGCGAGCATGGCTACATTACGCTGGACGATTTCGTGCTGCCGTTTTATGGCGCGGAACTCCCGTGGCACGAGTCGCGGCATTCCCTGCAGATCGACAATTGCCGTTGGAATATGCGGCGGCGCACC
>DITY01000235.1:48847-61631 GCA_002422955.1 Planctomycetaceae bacterium UBA6172 | reverse complement strand
GCCGGTGGCCGGCGGATCGAGATCGCGGCCAGCTGATTGCCCCCAGTACGCTCCCCTCGATCCCCATTCCCCACCATGCTCGCGATCACCTCCTTCGTCTTCTTCACCGGATTGGTCGGGTTATTGACCTACCTGATCACCCGCGGCAAGGAGACGCAAACCTCCGTCGGTTATTTCTTGGCCGGGCGAAGTCTGACGGCGGGGTTTGTTGCCGGTTCGCTGCTATTGACCAATCTTTCGACCGAGCAGCTGGTCGGGCTCAACGGCGCCGCGTTCGCGGACGGCTTGACGGTGATGGCGTGGGAAGTGATCGCCGGGATTTCGTTGGTGGCGTTAGCCGTGTTCTTTTTGCCACGGTATTTGGCCAAGGGAATTACGACGATTCCCGAGTACCTGGCGGGCCGGTTCAACGACACGACGCGGGTGCTGACCAACCTGATCTTCGTTGCCGCCTACACGTTCTTGCTGTTACCGATCATCCTCTACACCGGCGCGACGGGGCTGATCGATATCCTCGACCTGCAAGTGTTGACGGAGTTGAAACGGTCGACGTTATTGTGGGGCTCGGTGTGGTTGATTGGCATCTTGGGATCGATCTACGCCATTTTCGGCGGTCTCCGTTCGGTCGCCGTCTCCGACACGCTCAACGGGATCGGACTGCTGACCGGCGGTGTGTTGATCGCCTATCTGGCGCTGGCCCGGGTGGGCAGCGGCGACGTTGTGACCGGGTTGACGACGCTACGAGAGATGCATCCGGAGAAGTTTAGATCCTTCGGTGACGCCGATTCGTCGGTCCCGTGGCAGACGCTGGCCACGGGCGTGTTGTTGCTGAATTTGTTCTACTGGACGACCAATCAGCAGATCATTCAGCGTGCGTTCGCGGCCAAGTCGTTGGCCGAAGGGCAGAAGGGCGCGCTGTTGGCGGCCTGCTTCAAGATCCTCGCGCCGATGATTTTGATCCTGCCAGGGATCGTCGCCCACCATTTGGACAGCCGCGATGAGCTGTTCAATTCGTTGCAACTATCCGACTTTCGCGAGCAGGTCGATCTCGCTTTTGAGCGTGAAGCGACGGACAACCCGACCGCGTTGGCGGAGACTTCCGAGGAGGCGTGGAAGGCCAAGCGGCTATTCGAAACCAAAAAGGACAAGGGTTATGGCACGTTGGTCAGCCTGGTCCTGCCGAAATGGTTGACCGGATTTTTTGCGGCGGCGATCGTCGGCGCGATTCTCAGTTCGTTCAATTCGGTGCTCAATTCGGTCACCACCTTAGTCTGCCTCGACGGGTACAAGCGATTCCTGCGGCCCGAGGCCAGCGACCGTCAGACGGTCCGTTTCGGCCGCATCTTCGGCACGACCGTGGCGACCGCATCGATGGTCATCGCACCTTTGCTGGCCGGACAGGACAGCATTTTCGGCTACCTGCAAAAGATGAACGGCCTGTATGCGATCCCGATTTTTGCGGTGGTGCTGGTCGGCATGTTCACCCGACGGGTGCCTGCGATCGCGGCTAACCTGGCCTTGATCGCGGGTGTAGCAGCCATCGGCACGGTCTATTTCGCCCCTGCCGCGGTCGGCCCGTTGGCGACGATGAACGGTTTCCATCTGTTGGGCGTCGTGTTCGCTGGGCTGGTCGGCTTCATGCTGCTTTTCGGCTTGCTCAGCCCGCGGACCGTTCCGGAAGGGGAGGGAGCGGTCGGTTCGGTAGCCCCATCGGTCGCGCATGCGATCCCGATGGAACCTTGGCGTTGGACGCATCCGGCCGGGGCGTTGCTGGTCGTGATCGTCGTCGGCATCTATGCCTGGTTTGCGCTGTAAGGTGCTGTCACGGATAGTCAGTGATGACCTAAAATTGGGTTATGTGAACGCCCCTCCCGAGCCGTTTCCGGTTGGAGAGTTACCCAGCATGCCCGATTTCGAGTTCAGCGATCTTCCAGAAATTGAAGGGGAAACAGAACTAGCGCCGCCGCTGCTTTACGCGGCACAGCTGGTCGAGTGGGCCGCCGACCGGCATGCCACCGACCTGTTCGTGTCGGATGACGCGAAGAGTGTCGTGATCGCCATCCGCAGGATGGGGCGGATCGAAGAAGTTCGCCGTTTGGCGCGCGAGTATGGCCGACGTTTGCAGGGGCACTTCCGCGCGATCGCGGACGCCGGGGCAGCGGACTTGGTGCATCCGGTGGAGGGCCGCGGGACGTTGGCGGTCGGGCCGCGTCGGTCGATCGATTTTCGCTTGAGCGCCATCCCCACGCTGTTCGGCCAAGACGTTTCCATTCGGCTCTTCGATTCGGAGTGGAGTCAGGTCCAACTCGATCATTTGGGCCTGAACCGAGACGAACTGTCGGCGGTCCACCGGTTGCTGCACTTTCCCTCGGGTCTGATTCTGGTCAGCGGCCCAGTCGCCAGCGGCAAGACGTCGACGCTGTATTCCGCGCTCCGTTACCTCAATGACGGCTCGCGAAAAATTCACACGATCGAGGACCCGATCGAATACCCGCTGCCGGGTGTTCACCAATCGCAGGTCAACGTCCGCGCCAAGCTCGATTTCGCCGATCTGCTGCTGGCGCTGCTCCGGCACAGCCCCGACGTCATCATGATCGGGGAGATTCGTGATCCGCAGATCGCGCGGACGGCGGTCCGCGCGGGCGCCAGCGGGCAGTTGGTGCTCGCGACCGTGCATGCCGACTCGGCGGCCCAAGCGATCGGCGTGATGCGGCAATACGATGTGAACACGACCTTTCTGGCTCGCACGCTGATCGGCGTGATCAACCAGCGTCTGATCCGTCGGCTTTGCCCCGAGTGCCGCCAGGAAATCGCGACGGGTCACGAGTTGGTCGGCAATGACGCGGTGCGTCAACAACTTCTTGGCGAAACGCCGATACTCCATCGCGCGGTCGGCTGCGAAGCCTGCAACGGCAGCGGCTTTTCGTCCCTCACCTGCCTGCCGGAGATCATGCTGATTTCTCCCGAAATCGAAACGGCGATCATCGAGGGGGCGTCGCCGTCGGACTTGGAGGCGTTGGCGTCGGACCAGGGGATGCTGAGGATGGTCGACGCCGCGCAAGTGCGCGTGCTGAGGGGCATCACCACCCCGGAAGAGATTTGCCGCGAGGTCGATTCTCCCGAATTGTCGCATTTGGCTGCCCGGTACCGCGCTGCCGAAGTGGCTGGCGACGCCTCCGGCTGACGGGGATGAACCGCGAAGCCGGACGTCCGTCGGTTCGCCGTTTTGGGCTGGTTCGAGTATGGCCCGCGCCTTCGGGTTCCGGATGGGAGGGTCCGAGGGAATTTGCGGGCTGGGTACGTTCGTTCCTCGCTCGGGCGAGAGGAACGAACTATCCTGAAGGGCTCGATCGAGTTAACCTCGATGGATGGTCGCGTCGGCGGCCGAATTTTTCCCCCGCCCCAATTTCCCGCTGGATCGAGATATGAGAATTGCGATGATCGGCACCGGCTATGTCGGCCTGGTCACCGGCACCTGCTTTGCTGAAAGTGGTAACGACGTCGTTTGTGTCGATATCGACCAAGCCAAGATCGATGGCCTGCGTCAGGGCAAGTTGCCGATTTTCGAGCCGGGCCTCAAGGAACTGGTCCTTCGCAATTACGAAAACGGCCAGTTGACGTTCACCACGGATCTGGCCGAGGCGGTGGCCAACCATCGAATCATCTATTTGGCGGTCGGCACTCCGCCGGCGGAGGACGGGTCGGCGGACTTGAGCGCGCTGCAAAAGGTGGTCGATCAGATCGCGCCGCACCTGACGGACGACGCGGTGGTGGTGACTAAAAGCACCGTGCCCGTCGGCACCAACCGATGGATTTTCGAGCGATTGCAGACGCTCTTGGGCCGCAAAGTGGACGTTGCCAGCAACCCAGAGTTTCTCAAGGAGGGGGCGGCGATCGACGACTTCATGAAACCCGACCGCGTGGTGGTCGGCGTGCGCGACGCGTCGGTGGGCGAATTATTGAAGGAACTTTATCAGCCGTTTTTGCGAACCGACAATCCGTTCCTGGTGATGAGCCCTGAGTCGGCCGAGTTGACCAAGTATGTCGCCAACGCGTTGCTGAGCACCAAAATTTCGTTCATCAACGAGATGGCCAACCTTTGCGAGGCGATGGGCGGCGACATCAACGACGTGCGCCGTGGCATCGGTCATGATCAGCGGATCGGATTCTCGTTCCTGTTTCCGGGAGTCGGTTATGGCGGCAGCTGTTTCCCCAAGGACGTTCGCGCTCTTTCGAGCATGGGCCGCCAACTCGGCTTGGGCACCCGGATCCTGGATGCGGTCGACGAAGTCAATTTGCTGCAAAAACGGGTACTCGTGCAGAAAATCGGCGAGCACTACGGCGATTCGCTGGCGGGCAAGCGGTTCGCGGTCTGGGGTTTGGCGTTCAAGCCGCGGACCGATGACATTCGGGAAGCTCCGGCGCTGACGCTGCTCGATTTCTTGATCGAGCGAGGCGTAACCGTCCAGGTGCATGACCCCGAAGCGACCCGACACATCCGCGACCTGTATGGCAACAAGCTGATCTATTGCGAAGCCGCGATGGACGCGCTCAATGGGGCCGACGCGTTGGCGATCAACACCGAATGGAAGGTCTATCAGAACCCCGACTTCGAGGAGATGCGGACCCGGATGAACGATCACGTGATCTTCGACGGTCGCAATCTGTACAAGCCCGAGCGGATGCTGGGGTACGGATTCACCTACCACAGCATTGGCCGGCCTTCGGTACGGGCGGCCAATCACGAAGTCGTGCGTCCCTGAGGGTGATCGGCGGGCGGTGATTTCTGACGACAGATCGTCGCGCCACTGGACGAAACGGCTCGGGGTAACGATGATTTGCGGGCGGATCGTCCTCATTGGTGGGGGCGTTTCCGGTCCGGCAATCGGCTTCGTCAACCGCCCCTCGCTCTTTCAAGCCCATGACCTATCAGATCGTCTTGTTACCCGGTGACGGGATCGGCCCCGAAATCGTCGCTGGTGCCGTTCGTGTGTTGCAGCAGGTCGCCACCCTCGAAGGGTTTGCGATCGCGTGCAGTGAGCATTTGATCGGTGGGATCGCGATCGATCAGACCGGCAACCCGCTCCCTGAGTCGACGATTGCTGCTTGCAGGGCGAGCGACGCGATCCTATTGGGGGCGGTCGGCGGGCCGAAATGGGATGATCCGACCGCCAAAACTCGGCCCGAAGTCGGCCTGCTGGGGATTCGCAAGGCGTTGTCGCTGTTTGCCAATCTTCGCCCGATCGTGCCGTTCGAGGAGTTGCTCGACGCCTCGCCGCTGAAGCGGGAAGTGATCGAGGGGACCGACATCCTGTTCGTGCGAGAATTGACTGGCGACGTCTACTTTGGCGAATCGGGCCGGACCGGTTCGGGACTGGAGGAAACCGCCTTCCAAAACATGGTCTACAGCGTCGGTGAAGTGGAGCGGGTCGTTCGGCTTGCCGCCCAGGCGGCCCGCGGGCGGAAGAATCACCTGACGAGTGTCGACAAGGCCAACGTGTTGGAACCGAGTCGCTTGTGGCGACAAGTTGCCCAGCGGGTGATGCGGGACGAGTTTCCCGATGTCCGCTACGACGTCGTGCTGGTCGATGCGATGGCGATGCACATGCTCAGTCGTCCCCGCGATTTCGATGTCGTGGTTACGGCGAATCTGTTCGGCGACATTCTGACCGACGAGGCCTCGATGTTGCCTGGGTCGTTGGGAATGTTGCCCAGCGCCTCGCTCGGCGCCAGCGGCCCTGGCCTGTACGAACCCATTCACGGTTCGGCGCCCGATATCGCGGGCAAGGGAATCGCTAACCCATTGGCGACGATCCTGGCGACCGCGATGATGCTGCGTCATTCGTTGAATGAACCGGCCGCGGCGGAACGGATCGAAGCGGCCGTCCGCAAGGTGTTGGCCGATGGTCTGCGAACCGCCGACATCGTGCCGCGAAACAGCGGCATTCACCCCTTGAACACCGACCAAATGGTGGAAGCCGTCCTGGCACGACTGTCGTGACCCCCCTGGAAAACGCCGCCGAGTCACTCGCCCAATCGGCCAAGGATTGGACCTCCGGTCTGATGCCGGAGACGCTTCCGGAAGAGGTCAACAACCCGCTCTGGCTGACCGACCGTACCTTCGTGCTGCTCGCCGTGATCATCGGCTCCTTGTCGATCGCGACCCTGGTGGCGTTCCTGATGGGGCGGCGAGAACCGCCGGCGACGGAGGCCGCGGTCCTGAAGCGGTTCCAGCACAAGTTGCGGGTCTGGTGGATCATGACCGCGATCCTGGTGATCGGGTTCCTACTGCACTTCATCGGCACCGTGCTGTTGTTCGGACTGGTGTCGTTTTGGGCGCTGCGTGAGTTCATCACGATGACACCGACCCGGCGCGCCGATCACCGGACGCTGTTTTGGGTGTTTTTCATCTTTCTGCCGCTACAGTATTTGCTGGTTTTATTCGGCAGCAGCCCGCCCCGATGGCTATTCGGCGAGCGGAAGATCGATTTTTACGGCCTCTACAGCATCTTCATTCCTGTCTATGCCAGCCTCTTCATCCCGGCGCGGATCGCGTTGTCGGGAGATTCCAAACGGTTCCTCGAACGCAGCGCGATCATCCAAGCGGGGCTGTTGATCTGCGTTTATTCGCTATCCTACGCGCCGGCCCTACTCGATCTGGAACTCCGCCGCACCGACGGTTCGCCATGGGTAGGCAGTAACCTTTCGCTGCTGCTGTTCATGGTCCTGATCGCCCAAATGGCCTCGGTCCTGGAGAAGATCTGGAGCCGTTTGGCCGGTCGCCGACTGCTCGCGGAACGGATCAACGCCAGCCGTACTTGGGAGGGCCTTTTCGGGTCGATGGTCACGACCGGCCTGATCGCCACCACGCTCTACTGGGCGACGCCGTTCCTGCCCTGGGAAGCCGGCGTGATGGGGGCGATGGTCACCGTGATGGCGATCGCGGGGTCGTTGACGATGAGCGCGATCAAACGCGACCGCAACGTGAACGACACCGGCACTTTGGTCCAAGGCCATGCCGGCATGCTCGACCAGATCGACAATGTCTGCTTCGCGGCCCCCGTCTTCTATCACCTGACGCGGTTTTTCTATACCTGAGCGTCCCGTCCCAACGGACCGGACGGAAGGCATCACTTGTGCTGGATCTCATCAGCCACACCGTCTCGATTTCGTTCGCCGTTCATGCGTTCACCGTCATCGGTTTGTCGTTACGAGTGATCCTGCGACGACCGCCCACGGGGGTCGCGATGGCCTGGTTGATCTCGATCTTGGCGGTGCCCCATGTCGGCGCGCTGGCGTATCTGCTGGTCGGCGAACGGGCCCGCGTGGTGAATGGGCCCGCGTGGTGAAACGGCTTTGCCAAGGGTATAAACAGGGCAACGGCCCGCAACTCCGAGCCGCATGACGCGTCGCCGTTCGGGCCGATCCGACGGGCCGCGTCGAGGTCCCCTCCCCGCCGAGAAGCTCATCATGTCGTCTGCCATGTCCCGCTGGGCTCAGCCCCTCGCGTTCCTCTGTTTGTTCTCTTTCCTTGGCGTGTCGGCGACCGCGGAAGATCGCGGCGGTCCGACGAAATTGATCTTCGACACCGACATCGGCAATGACGTCGATGATGCCTTGGCATTAGGCGTGATTCACTCGCTGCAATCCCGCGGCCAATGCGAGCTGTTGGCGGTCACGATCACCAAGGACAACGCGTTGGCCGGACCGTTTGTGGACGCGATCAACACATTCTATGGTCGGGGCGACATCCCGATCGGCGTGGTCCGAGGCGGCGTGACCCCCGCGGACGGAAACTTCCTGCCCTTGGCCCAGCAGCGTGATGGCGACGCGCTGCGGTATCCGCGCGACCTGGAACCCGGCCAGGCGGAGGATGCGTTGGTCGTTCTCCGCCGTGCCCTCGCGGCGGCCGAAGATCGGTCAGTCGTGATCGCGCAAGTCGGCTTTTCCACCAACTTGGCCCGCCTGTTGGACACGCCCGCCGATGACATCAGCCCACTCGCGGGTCGCGACCTAGTCACGCGCAAGGTCGCGTTGCTGTCGGTTATGGCCGGTGCCTTTACCAAAATCCCCGACGGCCAAGGGAAGCTCAATGACCACCGGGAATACAACGTGGTCGAGGACCTGCCAGCGGCCAAGAAATTAGCGGCGGAGTGGCCGACGCCGATCGTGTGGAGCGGCTTCGAAATTGGCCTCGCGATCCCCTATCCGTCGGAGAGCATCCTGCAGGATTATGGCTACGTCGCGCATCATCCGCTGGCCGAAGCCTATCAGTTGTACATGCCGGCGCCTCACAATCGACCGACTTGGGATTTGACGAGCGTGCTGCATGCGGTGTTGCCCGAGCGGGGATACTTCGATCTGTCTCCCGCCGGAAAGGTGACAGTCACGGACAACGGCTTGACCCAATTCGTGGCGGACGAAGGCGGACGCGATCGCTACCTGATCGCCTCGCCCGAACAACGGGTGCGAGTCACCGAGGCGTTGGTGCAACTGTCCAGCCAGCCGCCCATCGACGCAGTGCCGTCGCGATGACCGGGCAGCCAAGTCCCTCGATCGATCCGCTGCGTTTGGGGCGTGTCGCCGTCGTCGGCTCGATCAACCTCGATTGGGTCGTCCGCTGCGACGCGATCCCCCGACCGGGTGAAACCGTGCATGGCCGATCGCTGGAGGAAATCCCTGGCGGCAAAGGTGCCAACCAGGCGGTCGCGGCGGCGCGGTTGGGCGCAAGAGTCGAAATGATCGGCCGCCTCGGCGAGGATGCCTTTGCCGGGCGTTTGCGTCAGTACTTGCGCGGCGAAGGGATCGGGACCGATTCCGTGCTGGCCACGCCGAACGTATCCAGCGGTTTGGCGATCATCTCCGTTGACGACGCCGGCGAGAACGCAATCACCGTGGTGTCAGGTGCCAATGGCCTGCTGACGCCAGACGATATCGAAGCCGCTGCCGACCGTATCGCGGACGCCTCCGTGGTGATGTTGCAATTGGAGATCCCGATGGAAACGGTTCTGGCCGCGATCGCGATCGCGCGGCGCGCCGGGACCCGGGTGCTGCTCGACCCGGCACCGGCACCGCGAGACTTTCCTGCTGAGCTGCTGCAAGTCGATTGGCTCTGTCCTAATGAAACCGAAGCGATGGCGCTCACGGGCATGGCGGTCGATTCCGGTCGAGAGGCGCTCGCCGCGGCCCAGCGACTGTGCGAACTCGGGGCAGGGTGCGTGCTGTTGACCCGAGGGGCACGGGGCGTGGCGATCGCCACCGCTGACGGCCAGACGAGCTTGTTGCCGAGCCCTCGCGTCGCGGCGGTCGACAGCACCGCGGCGGGCGACGCCTTCGCCGGCGCCTTCGCCGCGCGAATCGCCTTGGGCGATGAATTGTCTGCTGCCGCTGCCTATGCCGTGCTAGCCGGCGCCCATGCCGTCACCGTACACGGAGCGCAAACCTCCATTCCGCGTCCCGCCGATATCGATAAGCTGAAACCCACAACTGGGCAACTTTAATCACCGCGGTCGGTATGCGGCGTCCGGGTTTCACCGGGCGAGTTTTTCTCGGCCATAACCGCCAGCCTTCCCATCACCCACTCTTCAATACTGATCCTGCCATGTACCGCACATTTCCGTTGGCCTGCCTGCTGTTGCTGCTGACGACCGCCTGTTCTCGAAGCGTTGACACGCCGGCGAATTCCGCGACCCAGGCGGACCGGCCACGCATCGCGTTGGTGATGAAATCGTTGGCGAACGAATTCTTTTCGACGATGGTCGTTGGGGCGGAAAAACATGAATCGGAAAACGCGGGCCTCTACGAACTGGTCTCCAGCGGGATCAAGGATGAGCGCGATTTGGGACGCCAAGTGGCCCTGGTCGAGGAAATGGTGGCTTCCGGCGTCGATGCGATCGTGATCGCTCCGGCCGATTCCAAGGCGCTGGTACCGGTCCTGCGGCGAGCGGTGCAGGCGGGGATTGTGGTCGTCAACATCGACAATCGACTCGATGCCGACGTGTTGGCTCAGGAGGGCGTGAAGATCCCGTTTGTCGGCCCAGATAATCGGACTGGCGCGAAGCAGGTCGGCGATTATGTCGCCGCGAAACTGGCGGCCAATGACGCGGTCGCGATCTTGGAAGGGATCCCGACTTCGTTCAACGGCCAACAGCGCAAACTCGGCTTTGAGGACGCGATCGGCGAACGGGGTTTGCGGCTGGTCGCCAGCCAGTCAGCCCAGTGGGAAATGAGCCAGGCCAACACGATCGCCTCATCGATGCTCACGGAACACCCCGACCTCAAAGCGATCCTCGCTTGCAACGACAGCATGGCTTTGGGCGCCCTGGCGGCGGTCAAAGCGGCTGGCCGCGACGGCGAAGTGCTGATCGCCGGCTTCGACAATATTTCAGCGGTTCAACAAGCGATCCGCGATGGCCAGATCGCGGCAACCGCCGATCAGCATGGCGACTCCCTCGCCGTGTATGGGATCGAGCTCGCGCTGCAGCTGCTAGCAACCGACCAGACAGCCCCCGAAGATCGCCAGACCCCGGTCGACTTGATCACGGCCGAGGATTTGCCATGACCCAGCGGCGATCGGAGCCGCCGCCACGATTGCGCGTCGACCAGCTCACCAAGCGCTACGCCGCGACCGTTCTCGACCAGGTTTCGATCGACTTTCGCGGCGGCGAAATCCACGCGTTGCTGGGAGCGAATGGGGCTGGCAAAAGCACGCTGTGCAAGATCATCGCCGGCCTGGCGACTCCTACCGATGGCACGATGTCAATCGATGGCGAGCCCTACGCGCCCGCTGACAAGGCTGCAGCCGAAACGCAGGGCGTGCAGATCGTGCAGCAGGAATTGAATCTGATCCCGACCCTCTCGGTCGCCGAAAACCTCTACCTCCGCGATCTGCCGCGACGCCTGCTATGGATCGATCGCCGAAAGCTGCATGCCCGCGCGATCACCGCCCTGGCGCGGATGGATCTGAACGAGATCGCGCCAGAAACACTCGCCGGTGAGCTCGGCATCGGGAATCAACAATTGGTCGAAATCGCGGCGGCGCTGGACCGCGACAGCCGCGTGCTGATTCTGGACGAGCCGACCGCGGCGTTGGCCCCCGCCGAAGTCAGCCGCCTGTTTCAACACCTCCGCCGCCTTCGCCAATCCGGGATCGCGATCCTGTACATCAGCCATCGCTTGGATGAGATCATGGCGATCGCGGACCGCGTGAGCGTCTTGCGGGACGGTCGCTGGATCGCCACCGAGCCGATATCGGAACTCGATCAAGACCGGATGATCCGCTTGATGACCGGTGACGAATCGAGAACGGTTCGGCAGGCCCATACCTGCCACCGGCAACCGCGTCTGGGTCTGCGAGTGCAAAACCTGACTCGCCAACCCGCCTTGAATCGGATCAGCTTCGAAGTGGCCGCGGGTGAACGATTGGGGATCGCGGGGCTGGTCGGCTCGGGACGAACGGAGTTGTTGCGTGCGATCTTTGGCGCGGATTTGGCGGACAATGGCGAAGTGTTCGTCGCGGGCGATTCGGTCGCCCGGCGGTTCGTCAGTCCGCAACAAGCGGTCCGTCGCGGGGTGGCGATGATCACTGAGGATCGCAAGGCGAATGGTCTGCTCCTGGAACGGTCGATCCGTGACAACACGACACTCGGCGAGTTGCGGCGATTTGCCGGGCGCGGCTGGCGAGTGCTGGCCGGCGCGGAAGCGTCCGCCACGCGGCAACAGGTCATGGACCTGGAGATCCAGTGCCGCGACATCGAGCAACCCGCCGGGGAGCTCAGCGGTGGCAACCAACAGAAGGTCGCGATTTCGAAGTGGCTGCTCGGCCGCACCGCCCGTCCTCCGCGGGAACCACATCGATCCCACCGCGTTTATCTGTTTGATGAACCGACTCGCGGCATCGACATCGGTGCGCGGCAGCGGATCTATCAACTGTTCGAGTCGCTCGCCAGCGAGGGGGCGGCGCTGGTGATCGTCTCCAGCGATTTGGATGAGCTGATGTTGACCTGCGATTCGATCGGGGTCCTATCGGCCGGTCACTGGGTCAGGCGGTTCGAACGCGACCAGTTTGACCGTGCCCAGATCATGGCGGCGTGTTTTCAAGGGCCTCGACGACCGCGGGAGTTGACCGGATGAGTGGCGCAATCGACCCGGGGCCGGAGGTAACGCCGGCCTCCGACATGACCACGGACCGTCGCTGGCGTCGCACGCTCGCCTCGGCTTATCAGTATGGCGGCTTGCTGGTGGTGTTGACACTGCTGTGCGTGCTATTCGGTTCGCTCAGTGACCGTTTCTTGACCGCGCGGACACTGACCTCGATCGCCAACCAAATCCCCGATCTGACGTTGGTCGCGGTCGGCATGACGTTGGTGTTGGTCGTCGGAGGCATCGACCTGTCGGTCGGTTCGATGTTGGCCTTGGGTTCGGCGGTGCTGGGCGTGCTGATGGCGGGCCAGGGGTGGTCGTTCTGGACGGCAGCGCCGCTCGCGCTCGCGACCTGCGCGCTGGCGGGACTGATCAACGGGTTGATCAGCGTCGGCGCGGGGATTCCCTCGTTCATCGTCACGCTGGGGATGCTCGAGATCGCTCGCGGGCTGGCTTTTCTGCTCACCGAGTCCAAGACCATGTACATCGGGTCTTCGATCGAGTTCCTCGGCGCGCCGCTCGGCGGTCTGCCGCTGTCGCCCGCGTTTCTCCTATCGCTCGCGGTCGTCTTGGCAGGGGAGTTCGTCCTTTCGCAAACCGTGTTCGGGCGATACTGCGTCGCGATCGGCACCAACCGCGAGGC
>DITY01000235.1:21547-48824 GCA_002422955.1 Planctomycetaceae bacterium UBA6172 | reverse complement strand
CGGTTGTCCTCCGCCGATCCCAACGCGGCGGTCGGTTTGGAATTGTCGGCGATCGCGGCCGCGGTCATCGGCGGCACCAGCCTGATGGGCGGACGTGGTAACGTGATCAATACCTGGCTGGGCGTGCTGATCATCGCCGTGCTGCAAACCGGGTTAGCGCAGGTCGGCGCGAGCGATCCGATCAAACGGGTGATCACGGGAACCGTGATCGTCGTCGCGGTCCTGGTCGACGCCTGGCGGCGGAAACGCTGGGGCCGTTAATTCCAGTCCCGCGGGCTCGGTTGAAACGCGGTTCGCATCCGGTTAACGTGACCACGGTCCGACGCGGTCGCCCGCGGTCCCCCCTCCTCCCAACTCCCCACCCCTCGGAATTCGGCCATGCCATTTTCAAGACGCGACCTACTCCGTACCGCTCTGCCTGCGCTGGCCCTCTCCGCCACAGCAACGTTGGGAGGATCTTCCCGCCGACTCTGGGGTCAGAACGCGACGGAGGACGTTCCGGTACGCACCATCACGCGGGGCCCTAGGCACCATTGGTTCGCGTATTACGACAAATTGCAGTTCGATCCGCAGTCCCGTTACTGTCTCGGCAATGCGGTCGAGTTCGAGCATCGCTCGCCGACGGGCGAGGATACGATCGAAGTCGGGATGGTCGACCTGCGGGACAATGATCGCTGGATCACGCTGGGACGATCACGCTCTTGGGGTTGGCAACAGGGCTGCATGTTGCAATGGGTTCCCGGTTCCGAATCGCAGGTTATCTACAACGATCGCGGGGCGGACCGATTCGTTTCCCACGTGCAGGACGTCACCACCGGTGAACGCAAAACGCTATCTCACGCGATCTATTCGCTCAGCCCGCTCGGCAAGTTCGCCGTGACCACCGATTTCCGCCGCATCAACGACATGCGGCCCGGCTATGGCTATGCGGGGTTACCCGATCCTTGGGCTGACCAAACGGCGCCGCGTGAAATCGGCATTCAGCGAATCGACCTGGAATCGGGCGACGTGAAGATGCTGGTATCGCTCGCCGATATCATCGACGTTCCCTATCCGGGTGGCTTCGGTGACGGCAAGCACTGGTTCAATCATCTGCTGGTTTCGCCCGACGGCCTGCGGACGATCTTCCTACACCGTTGGCGGACCGCGCCGGGGCGATGGTCGACCCGGATGTTCACCATCGGCCTGGACGGCAGTGATCTGCGGGAGATCAATCCGGGAGCCGGGATGGTCTCGCACTTCATTTGGCGTGATCCGCGGCAGATCCTCGCCTGGACACGGCACCCCTCGGCGGGTGACGCTTTCTACGTGATGGAAGATGCGGTCTCGGGAACGATGGAAGCGGTCGGCAGCGGCGTGATGACGCGAGACGGACACTGCACCTACCTTCCAGGCAACCACTGGATCGTCAACGACACCTATCCCCAAGGCCCTCATCGCGAGCAGGAGGTGTACCTGTACGAAGTTGCCACGGGCCGACGCGTTTCCTTGGGAGGCTTTCGCCTGCCGCCTGAATACAAGGGCGAGTGGCGCTGCGACACCCATCCGCGTCATAGCCCAGATGGCAACTGGTTATGCATCGATTCGCCGCATACCGGCGAGGGTCGGCAGATGCACCTGATCGACATCCGTCGGATTGTCGCGGGGTAGTTGCCCCCCAAGCGGTACGGATCAGGACTGGGCAGCGCCGCCCGGCCCTGTAATGTGTTTGGCCATGTAAACCGCTTCGCCCATCCGCTTCAGCAAATCGAGTTGCAGTTCCAGCCACGCCATGTGGCCTTCCTCATCGACGACGATTTGCTCGAACAGCAACCGCGTCCCGATATCACCCGCCTCGGCGGCTTGCCGCGATGCGACCGTGTAGAACTTGATCGCGTCTTGTTCATCGGCCAAGTCCGCGGCGAACATCGTTTCGAGCGTTCGCGACATCTTGGGCGGACTGGCGAAACTCAGGTTGGGTTCGCCTTTGAGAAACATGATCCGCGCGATGAAGGAGTCGGAGTGGCCCAATTCCTCTTGCATCTCCTGCCGCATCTTGAGGGCCAGCCGATCCATCCCCCAGTCATCCAACACGCTGGCATGCAACTGGTATTGGTGCGCGGCGGTCAGTTCCATCGCCAACGCTTTTTGTAAATTCTGTAAGCTTTCGTCGCGAGTCATCAAGTAGTCCTAAGAAGAGGTGAATTCGGATGATCGTCAGCATAGCAGCTAAGACACCCCTCCGGCGTTGATTCGCCGGCTCGACCGCCCAACTCAGGAACTGGCGCTTCGATAACTCTT
The DNA here is from genome assembly GCA_002422955.1 of Planctomycetaceae bacterium UBA6172. GTDB lineage: Bacteria > Planctomycetota > Planctomycetia > Pirellulales > Pirellulaceae > UBA6163. The sequence goes on along the minus strand of DITY01000235.1, from coordinate 46,544 downwards.
GAGCGACAGCCGAAAGAGCCAGCGGCTAAATGCCACGCAGAGGACCGTGGCGATGACCGCCCATGCGGCGAGCAGCCACTCCCAATCGGCACGGGGATTGAGCGGCTTAGCCAGGATCCGCGCGGGCACGTTGACGACAACCAGCACCGGGATGACGAGGGTGAACAACCCCAGCAGCGGACGTCCCAAGGGTGTGTCGTAGATTTCCATCGGATAGCGGCTGAAATTGGTGATATAGAACCAAAAGTCATACAGCGACTGGTTGCGTCCCAACCAGACACTCGTGGCCGCCAAGCAGATCATGATGCTGTACATGATCGCCACGCCGCAACCGACAAAGAAGGGATACAGGATCCAGGACATCAACGAAGGGAAGACCGGTGATTCGGGGCGTGTGGCCATCGAATGCAAGCTCACGCCGGCGATCAACAGGCCGACGACAAAGTTCGACATCGCGCTCCATTCGATCCGCCGAAAGGAAATCAAGAATTGCGTGTCGATCGGCTTGAGCAGCGCAAAATCGAGCCCGCCGGTCCGAATCAATTCGCTGAACTCGTTGGCGTTCGGCATGAAGAAGGCCTGCACCAAACTGTTGATGAACCAGACCGTCGCCAGGAACAAAAAGAACTCATCACGCCCCCAACCGGTGTCCTGGCCGATCATCGACGTGAAGCGAAATACCAACACGTAGAAGCCGACATTCATCGCGGTCCAAGCGACGCTGCTGATGCAATGAAAGATGAAATCCGCTCGAAAGGTCATGTCACGGATCAGACTATTGCGCGCAAAGGTCAGGAACACCCGCAGGTATCGCCGGAACTCGGCCAGCCTCGACGGAGATTCCGATTCGCCTCGATGTTCAGCGACTGGTTGGCTTGAGAGACTGGAAAGGTTGTTCACGCTCATCAACTCAGCCCCCATATCCGCTGTAACGCCGAACGCCGCGGGAGTACATCCAACGACAGAGGATGACGAAGAACACCAACCAAGCGGCCTCGATCAACAATTCCGTCATCAACTCGTCATCGGGGATCTTGCGCAAAAAGATCGCCGCCGGAAAGTAAGCCAGGTACTTCAGCGGGAGCAAGTTGACATACCAACCGATCGGTTCCGGCAACAGCGACAACGGGAACATGTGCCCTGAGAGGAAAAAACTGAACAGCATAAAAATCAGCACGAGCGAATTGATCTCCAGCATCCAGAAGCTGATCAATCCGATCGCCGCTTCCAAAAAGAAGCCGATCAAAAAGCCCATCATCAACGAGGCGATGAACGCGACCATCACGTGCGGGGGTGGGAAACCCGCGGTGAAGTAATCGCGACAGAGAAAGAAGACCAACGCGAAGGGGCCGATCGCGACAGCGTAATAAGCGAGTTTATGGGCGACCCGGGAAAGCAACAGGAACGCGATCAGATCGATCGGTTGGATCAGATACTTTTTGATCTCCCCCTGGCGCACCTGCCCCGCGATCCCGGAAGCGAGTCCCGGCATGCTGGAGAAAGCCCGCGCGATCATGGTCAGCAAAAAATAGGCCACCATCTCGGCGAGGTCAAAGCCGCCGATGCGTTTCGGGGTGCCGTCGCCGGGCGAGGTCTCCGCGATCGCGTCGAAGATCGCGCCCCAGAGGAAAATCTGCGTGATGATCGGGAGGAACCGCATCAGCGTCCCGAGCGCGAAGTCGCCCCGATACGCCATCCGTTCGGCCAGCGCCGTGCGGCAGATCACCCACCACGTTCGCACGCGGTCGGCGAAACCGATGGGAGGTAAAGGAACCGTTGTGCCGGACACGTAGTGAGACCCCGCGTGATTTAGCTGACCTGATGAAACAGATCGGCGATGACTTCTTCCAGTGGCGGATCTTCGACCGAGACGTCCTCGATCGCGTAATCGCGGAGCGTTTCCGCGAGCACCCGCGGGACATCCGCCCGCGTGATCCCGAGTTTGACCCGCGGCCACTGCGTTTCTAGCACCGTGCCGTGCCGCGCCAGATCATCGGGGCGGACTCCGACTGCGAACTGCAGCGTGACGATCTTCTTGCCGGAAAACTGATCGACGATGCCGGCCAAGGAACCGTCGTACTGAACCAATCCCCCCGCCACGATCACGACCCGCTGACAGAGCGCCGCGACGTCCTTCATGTAATGGCTGGTCAGCAGGATCGTCGTCCCGCGTTCCTGCTGATAATGACGCAGGAACTGCTGGATCGTGTGTTGGGCGATCACGTCCAGCCCGATCGTCGGCTCGTCCAAGAACAGGACTTCAGGCGAATGGAGCAGGGCGGCGATCAATTCCATTTTCATCCGCTCGCCCAGCGACAACTCACGAACGGGTTGCCCGAGCAGCTTGGTCACGTCCAAGAGGTCGGTCAGTTCGTCGAGCGTATGGCGAAAACGGTCGTCCGGGATGCCATAAATTTGCTGGTGCAGGCGATACGATTCTTGGGCGGGCAAGTCCCACCAGAGCTGATTCTTCTGCCCCATCACGAGCGCGAAGCGGCGGCGATATTCGTTGCGACGTTCCCAGGGGACGTAACCCATCACCGTCGCGGTACCGCCGGTGGGATTGATCACGCCCGAGAGCAACTTCAGGGTCGTCGTCTTGCCGGCGCCATTGGGCCCCAAGAACGCGACGAATTCCCCCGCTTCGACCGTCAGGTTGATCCCTTTGACGGCCTGCACCTCGGTGTACTCGCGTCGGAACAGCCCACGAAAGCTGGCCCCCAAACCTTCTCGCTTGCGGTGTACGCGGTAGTACTTGGTCAGCTCGCGAACTTCGATGATCGGCATGAGAAGGTCGGGAAAGCGAAAGCGAGGTAGATGCCGGTCTCACGATCGATGAGACCCAACTGACGAACGTTCGGCTCAGGCCAGCTTGACGGTCTGACCGGAACGGGCCGACTGATAAATCGCTTCGATCAATTCGACGCTCCGGCGACCTTCGGTACCGTCGATCAGGGGGACCCGATCCTCGCGGATCGCGGCGGTGAACTCGTTGAACAGCAGGGTGTGTCCGTGGTGCCCGATCGCGGCCGGATCACCCGCGCCCCCGCCGGTTTCGGTCTTGCCAGCCATCCGCTTGCGGATCGCCTCATCCTCGGCCGTTTCCTCGGCGAACCGCCATTGCTTCAGGTCTTCCTCTTCCAGGATTGCCGTGCCGCCGCTGCCGCAGATCTCGACCCGCTTCAAGCATCCGGGAAAGGCCGTGGTCGTGGCTTCGATCACGCCGAGGGCGCCGTTGCGGAAGAGCAGGTTGGCGATCGCCACATCCTCGACTTCGATCCGTTCGTGGGTCATCGTCGCCGTCCGCGCATGGACCTCGGCGACCGGCCCCATCAGCCACAGCAGGAGATCGACCGAGTGGATCGCTTGGTTCATCAAGGCCCCGCCGCCATCCAGCTTCCAAGTCCCGCGCCACGCGCCGCTGTCGTAATACTGCTGGGTGCGAAACCATTTGACATAGGCGTCGCCGAGCGTGATCGTGCCGAACCGGCCCGCTTCGACGGCTTGCTTCATCAGGCGGGCCGACTCATGAAACCGGCTTTGGAAGGTGACGCCCAACTTGACGTTCGCGTTGGCAGCGGCGGCAATGATCTGGTCGCAACGTTCCGTGGTGATCTCGAGCGGCTTTTCGACGATCACGTGCTTGCCAGCCGCCGCGGCCGCCAGCGCCGGTTCCAGGTGCGCGCCGCTGGGGGAACAGATGGTGATCGCGTCGATCTCGGGGTCTTCGACCATCGTGTCGATGCTGTCGAACACCCGACAATCATACTTTTCGGCGAACGCCCTAGTCTTCGCGGAATCGCGGCTGTAGCAACCGACGAGCGTGGCATCAGGAGCGTCCGCGATCGCGCGGGCGTGGAAGTTGGAGATCATGCCGCAACCGACCATGCCGAAACGAATCGCCATCGGGGCTCCTTTACAAACGGGAAGGGGGGATTGGGAGTGTTCGATCGTTAAGCCGACTCGCCACGGCGGATAACCGTGACCACCGCTTCCTCGGTCTCGGAGCGGCCGCCACCCTCAAGGGCGATGTCGACGATTTCGTCGGACAACGTTTCGCCGGCGATCAGGTCGCGGTTCTCAACCACCGCTTGCCCGACTTCGGGCGAACGGCCGACGATGCCGACGGCAATCCGATCGGTGTACTGGCAACCGATTTCCTTGCGGAGATTTTGGATCGTCCGGATCAGATCCTTGGCGATCCCTTCGCGAATCAGCTCGCCGGTCAATTCGGTCGCCAACACCACGACACAGCCCGAACCTTGAGCCGCCGCCCAGCCCGGCCGGGCGACCAGGCGGATGTCGATGTCCTCGCTGGTCAGTTCCAACGGCTCGCCTTCGACGGCGATTTCCACCTGGCCGGCCGCCTGCATCGCGGCGAGCAATCGGCCGCCATCGGCAGCGGCCAAGGCCGCTTTGACGGCTTGAATTTTCTTACCGACGCGGGGACCGAGTCGCTTGAAATTGGGGACGATCTGGTAGTCGACGTACTGATCGCCACGCGTCGTGTATTCGACGAGCTTGACGTTCAATTCGTCGCGCACCAACGAATCATGCTGTTTTAACCACTCGATCTGGGAATCGTCGGTCAGCACGACCTCGACCCGCGACAGCGGTTGGCGAACCTTGAGGTTGACCTCGGCACGCGCCGCCCGACCGAGCGAGGCGATCTCCCGCAACAGACGCATCGAGGCGCTCAGCGTCGGGTTGATCAACGCGGGGTCGGCGACCGGGAAATCACACAAGTGGACGCTGTCCAAAGGCCCGCTGCCGGGTATGTCTTGTTGCCCGCGGTTGACGAACGGTTCGCGCAGTCGGCGCCACAGCGTCTCGGCGAGGAATGGCGTGAACGGGGCGATCAGTTTGCTGACGGTAACCAGCACCTCGTACAACGTCCAAAACGCGTCGAGCTTGTCGACCGCGTGCTTGTCCTCGGCCCAGAAGCGATCTCGACTGCGGCGGACATACCAGTTGCTCAGGCCATCGACCAGCGAGGTGATCTCGGATGCCGCGGCGTAATTGTCCAGGGCATCCATCCGCTGGGTGACGGCCTGGATGGCCTGGTGCAGCTCGCCCAAGATCCAGCGATCGATCTCGCTCCGCTGGGCGACGGGCCGATACCCGAAGGCCGGGGCAAAGTCATCGCCTGTCAACTGCTCGCCACGGCCCGCGTCCCGCGTCGGGTCGAATCCGTCGATCTCGGCATAGATCGTGAAGAAGCTAAAGACGTTGTAGAGCCGCAGCAAGAACTCGGGGATCGATTCGCGAATCGACTGCTCGCGATAGCGGATCGCCGTCCAGGGCGGTTGACCGCTGAAGAAAAACCACCGCAGCGCGTCGGCTCCGTACTTTTCGAAGATCTCTGTCGGCTCGCGATAGTTCCGCTTGCTCTTGGACATCTTCTGCCCATCTTCGCCCAACATCAGGCCCAGCACGATGCAGTTGCGGAACGGGTGCGGGCCGCCTTTGGGCAAGTAGGGCACGGCTGTCGGGCCATCGGTCGGTCCGGCCAGCTTCCCCGCCCCCTGTTCATCGGCGAACAGCATCGTGCTGATCGCCAGGAGGCTGTAGAACCAGCCACGGGTTTGGTCGACCGCTTCGCTGATGAAATCGGCAGGGAATTGATCGCGGAACAGGGCATCGTTCTGGTGCGGCCAGCCGAACTGGGCGAACGGCATCGCGCCGCTATCGAACCAGCAATCGATGACCTCGGTAACTCGCCGCATCCGGGCGCCGGCGGCGAAGGGCGAGTCATAAGTCACCTCGTCGATGTAGGGCTTATGGACCCGCAGATCATCGACCAATTCGGGATTGATCCGTTTGGCTTCGAGCCAGGCTTCCGTCCCGGCGATCCCAGGCTTGCGAAGCAGTTCGTCATAGCTGTCGACCGCCTCGGCGCGTCCCGATTCTTGGCAAATCCAGATCGGCAGGGGTGTCCCCCAAAACCGTTCGCGCGACAACGCCCAGTCGACGTTTCCGGCCAGGAAGTTGCCGAACCGGCCATCCCGGATGTGCTCCGGTTGCCAGCCGATTTGGGCATTGTTGGCCAACATCGCGTCGCGGAACTGCGTCGTCCTGATGAACCAACTTTTACGGGGATACTGAATCAGCGGGTCCTGGTCGGCCCGCCAACAGAACGGGTAGGGGTGGACGTATTGTTCTTGATGCAGCAAGCGTCCGCTTTCCTTGAGCTCGCGGATTAGCGGCCGATCGGCATCCTTAACCCACACGCCGGCATGCTGGGGAACAGCGTGCGTGAACTTGCCGTCGGGGCCGACAGCGCAAAACAATTCCAGCGGCCCGTCGACGAAGCGTTCACGCTGGGCAACGAGGACTTCATGATCGGCCTCGCCGAAGGCCGGGGCCATGTGTACCAAGCCGGTACCGCTATCGACGGTCACGAAATCGGCGGCGACGATGCGGAAATAGCGATGTTGGGTCGAGCCGTCTGGCAGCGTGCCGACTTCGTTGGCGTGCTGGGCATAGGTACCGAACGGGGGCGTGTACCGCAGCCCCAGCAGCTCCGTTCCGGCCAGGGTACCGAGCGTTTCGAACTGACGTTTCGACTTCTGAGCCACCGTTTCGACCAGCGCATCGGCCAGTACCAGTTCCTCGCCGGTGTCGGGATCGGCCACGACGCGATAGGTCAAATCGGGATGGATCGCGACGAACTGGTTGCTCGGCAAGGTCCAGGGGGTCGTGGTCCAGACCACCAGCGAGCGATGGGGCTGATCGACCAAGGGGAAGCGAACATAGACGCTGGGGTCCGCGACCTCGCGATAGCCCTCGCCGACCTCGCCGGCGGAGAGCGCCGTGCCGCCTTGCGCCCACCACCAGACGATCTTGTGGCCTTGGTACAAGAGACCGCGGTCGAACAGGTTTTTGAGGCACCACCAGACGCTCTCGACGTAGCTTTGGTGGTAGGTCACGTAGGCGTCATCCAGATCGACCCAAAAGCCGAGCCGCCGTGTCAGCGTGCGCCAGGCCTGCATGTACCGCCAGACGCTCCGTTCGCACTTCTGAATGAACGCTTCGACCCCGAACTGCTCGATCTCTTCTTTGCTATGGATCCCCAACTCCTTGCCGACTTCGACCTCGACCGGCAAGCCGTGCGTATCCCAGCCGGCTTTGCGGATGCAGCGATAGCCGCGCATCGTCTTGTAGCGGGGGAAGACATCCTTGATCGAGCGGGTCAAACAGTGGCCGGGGTGAGGCATGCCGTTTGCGGTCGGCGGCCCTTCGTAGAACACGAACGAGGGGGCATCGGCGCGCCGAGCGAGCGACCGCTGGTAAACTTCCGCCTGATCCCAAAACCGCAGCACTTCCTCTTCCATCTGCGGAAAGTTCGGTTGGCTATCGGCGGCGCGGAACGCGGAAACGTTGCTGGACATGGCAAAAACGGATGCGAGAACGAACCGAACGGAAGTCGCACAGTAGATACGATTCTGGCCGATGCGCAAACGAGGGATCGAGCGGGCCCTACCGGTGCCGGGGCTCCGCGGACCCCGCGCTGCCCGGCCATCCCGGGGCGAGAGACGACGAGCCGCGGCATCCCGAGGGGGCCGAGAAATTCGCCTCAGGGACGAACTCCGCTCAGCTTTCCGTCGCCGAGGGCGAGTCGAGCAGGCTGAGGATCAACGGCAGCAGCTGCTTTTTACGGCTGACCACGCTGTCCAGCTTGTACAAATTGTCTTCGAGATGTGGGTGATTCATCTCCTCCCAGCCCGCCGGCTCGCGGCTCATCAGCAACAGGCTGCTATCGGTGGCGATGTCGGTCACCATCAGTGCCGAGAAGGCGAGCCGATCCTTTTCCGCCAATTCCACCAAGGCCCGATGCAGGTCCGCCTTGCGTTGCCAAAACAGGTCAAAACCGATCTCTTCGATCTGGGAGATCGAGAACTCGACACCGTTGTCTTCGAAGCGTTTGCAATCCTCACGGACGACGTCGTTGGCAGGACAATTCCGCAGCGCCGATCCGATCTCAAAAAACTCGTTGGCGTATTGATCGAGATCCAGTTTGCACAGGGGCCGGAGCCACTCCAGCGTCGCGCGATCGACTTCCGTCGTTGTGGGCGACCGCAGGAACAGGGTGTCGCTGATCATGCCCGAAGCCATGCAGAGCGCGATCCCAGGGGTCGGCGTGATGCCCGCGGCGCGGAACTTGCCCGCGACCAGCGTGCAGGTCGAACCGACCGGCTCGTTGACAAACCGGATCGGCAAGTTGGTCTGCAGCGATCCACCCAAGCGGTGATGGTCGAGGACTTCCAGAATCTCGGCTTCGTCGGCCCCCTGAACGGCCTGCCCCAATTCGTTGTGATCGACGAGTACCAATTTCGCTTTGGCCGGATTCGCCAGGTCGGTCTTGCTGAGCACCCCCACCAAACGATCGCCTTCGACGACCGGGAAAATCGGCTGATTCGACCGGAGGATCTGCTGCTTCGCACGGGCGATGGGGGTGCGGGGCGAAAGCGACAGGAAATCTCGCTGAATTACCGAATCGATCGTCCGCGCGGCCTTGATCCGCATCGTCGTCGCCGCGGTGTCGTAGGGGCTGTTGATGACGGTAACTCCGCGCGATTTTGCCAATTGCAGCAAGCCGCTGGATAGGCGGTAGCCGCCGGTCACGACCAGGGCGCGGACCCCCAACTCGATCGCGGGCAATTGGATCGTTGGCCGATCTCCACTGACCACCAAAATCTGATGTGCGGGAAACATTGCCAAGCGCTGGCAAAACCCTTCGGCACTCATCGCACCGACCGTGACGACCAGGTCGTCGATCCGTTCGGGATCGACCGCAAACTCGAAATCGGCACCCAAGATCGAAACGATCTTATCGAGGCTGCTGTTGATTTGCCGCGACTCGATCGGGTCGACCCCGCCCTGGAACACCAACTCCATCAGGTCGAGCAGCGAAACGATGCCGACGAGCTTCCCTTGTGCCAAGACCGGAATGGCGCGCAAGGCATGCTCGTGCATCTTCTGGTAGACCTCGTAGAAGACGTCACTCTGCTCCGCCGTGACAACGTCGCGCCGGCAGATGTCTTCGACCTCGGGTCGGACGTCCATGATAATCCGTGGCGGGTTCAGCCCGGCCTGCTTGAGCGCGAACTCGGTCCGCAGGTTGGCCGGCCCGCAACAGGCCGCGACCGCGTCGGGGACGCCAGTCCGGCGTAGAAAGTCGGCGTAAGCGATCGCCGAACAGATCGCGTCGGTGTCTGGATTGCGATGCCCGAAAACGAAAACGGTCATGGGATTCGATCGGCAAAACGGCGGTGAGCGGCAGGCGGTATCGACGAACTGTCCATCGGATCACGCGAACCGAAATAGTCTGACTGTAGCGAGCGGATTCGCAATCCCTAAATCGGGGCGTGGCTCAACCGTTGATGAAATCGATCAGCATCCGGAGCATGCCGAGCTTGCGGCGATCGAAGTGAAAGCTCAGCCGCGGCAGTTCCAGCAATTCGACCTCGTCGTGCTCCACGTCCAGCGGCCCGGTCTGCTCGAACTTGCCGTCGACCAACAGATCCTGAAATTGGTGATTGATCTGGTCCAGGCGTTCCTCGGTGAGCCGTTCGCGGAGACGAAACACGAGCCGATTGCGGACAAAGCGGCTGGAATGATAGACGCGGTAGAAATTCAGGACTTCGTCGATCGCTTCGTCGATCGAATCGGTGATCCGGTACAGCCGCACGTCTTCCGGGCTGATCAAACGTTCGCTGAGGAGATGCCGTTCGAAAAACAGGCCCAAATCTCGCCAATAACTGCCGCCGGGGCGATCCAGCAACACCAGCGGCATCATCGTCTGCTTGCCCGTTTGCAACAGCGTCACCGTTTCCAACATCTCGTCCAACGTCCCGAATCCGCCCGGCGCGCACACCACCGCACTGCATTCCTTCACGAACATCAGCTTGCGGGTGAAAAAGTACTTGAGCGTGACCAGTTTCGGATCGCCAGTGATGAACGGATTGGCACCCTGCTCGAAGGGCAACATGATGTTCAAGCCCATCGACGCTTCCCGCCCGGCCCCCTTGTGCCCCGCCTCCATGATCCCGCCGCCGGCCCCGGTGATCACCATCCAACCGTGACTGGCGATCCGACGGGCGAACTCTTCCGTCGTGACATAATCGGGGTGATCGATCGCCGTCCGGGCCGAACCAAAAATCGTTACCTTGCGGCGACGTCGGTAGGGGCGAAAGACCTTGAACGCATACCGCAACTCGCGGAGCGTGCGAGAGAGGATCTTCAGGTCGCCCCGAGCGGTGGCATCCGCTTGCAAACGCTGAATCGTNNCCGATCGCTTCGCTGGGTAAATCGTGCTGGACGGGAGTTTTCCGAGAGGACGAAGACATCGAACCACCTGCCAGCGGAAAATTGAGGTTTCAGCGCCGCTCCTTCGAGCTCGCAATCGCCCCCTCCGCCGGGGCGATCCGATCGCGACGGAGTAGCGACCACTATGCCCCAAGCGGTATCCGAAGGCTAGCCGTGCACCCCGCCGGGCCACTGGATAACGAAACCTCGCCCCGGTGCAACGCCGCGATGCTGACGACCCGACACAAGCCGACGCCTAGCCCGCGTCCCGCCTCACGACCGCTGAAATAGGGATCAAAAGCGTGGGCCGCCGCCATGTCGCTCAACCCGGGACCGCTGTCACACACTGTCACCAGGGCCTGTCGGGGTCGCTCCGTCCGCGGATCGACGCGACAGGACAGCAGCACGCGACCGTCACAACCGATCGCATCGATCGCGTTGCGGACCAGCGCCCGGACCGCTTCGATCAGCATCGATCGGTCGGCGAGGACCACCAGCGGCTGCGCATCGGCGGCGAGCATCAACTCCAAGCCGCGCCCCCGAACCGAGTCTTGCGACTGCGCGATCACCGACCGCAGGACTTCCCGGAGTTCAACCTCACCGAGTTGCGGCTGCGGCGGTCGCGCGTAGAACATCAGGTCCGCGATCATCTCATGGGCGCGCATCGACTGGTCGATGATCCGCTGCAGCGATTGTCGGCGAGCGGTGTCGGGTTCGTCTCGCAACAGAAATTGGCAACGGGTCGAGATGTTGGCGAGCGGGTTGTTGATCTCGTGACTCAACCCGTAAGCGAATTGCTGCAGTGCAGCCCGTTTGGCCAGCTCGACCGCTGCACCGAAACGTCGCTCCCAGTCCGCGACCCGATCGATCCGGCGGGCCAGCACAGCCAAGTCCAAAACGCCGGGACGAAAATCGGGCGGTTCCGGTGGCGGCCAAACGGTAACTCCCGGAAGCGAACTCGCCGGGTCCCTTTCGATCGCCGTCCCCTCGGGGTCGGCAATCGTCGGCCACGAAGCGCGCCAAGCGGCGGGCAGCGGCGGTCCAGTGAGGCCCAACCAGGACTCAGCGATAGGGAGCCAACGATCGATCGACAGCTTTGCGAATCGACGCCCTAGCTTGACATAGGAGGCAAGCGTTTGCGGGTTCTGGGCCAGGACGCTCACGGGGGCATCCAATCCACTGGCGGACCGCGCTAACCGATCCGGCAATCGCTCGTAGAGGCTCAGCGCCAGTTCCTTGACGGTCACCTGGCCGGCATGCCCCTCGAACAACGCGGCGAAAATGAGCAGCGATGGGTCCCACCGCAACTGCTTCTCCAGTCGCCCCGGCCACATCGCGTCATGCTCGGACGCTAGCAGCATCGCCGCGATCAACTCGCGGCTCTCGCGGGACAGCGGCAACCACCACCTATCCCCACCCCAACAGAGGCACGGCAACCAATTCATGTCGAAGCACCGCCGGGCAGGCCCCGCGTCTCACTCCGGCTCACGAGTTCACGCTGCGCTCGATATCCAGCAAGTCGCAGGAGTGAGCGACCAGATCGTCGATCGAAAAGGGCTTCTGCATGAAATCGTCCGCACCGGCAGCCTTCAGTTCGGCGACCTTGTCCCGTTCGACCATCCCGGAAATGCAGAGGACCTTCACCATGTCCAACGCCGTGTCGCTACGAATTCGCTGGCAAACTTCCTTGCCGTTGATGTCCGGAAGCATCACGTCCAGAATCACTAGGTCGGGACGAAATTCGCGAACGCCCATCCCGGCATCGAAGCCGTTGTTGACGCTCTTGATCTCGAACCGTCCGTCGCGGGCAAAGCCCTCACTGATCAGTTCGACCAAATCCTGGTCGTCATCGACGATCAGCAATTTCTTGCGACCGCTTTCCAACGCATCCGTCGGGATCCCGTTGTCTCGCATAAACGAGTACAACTGGTCGCGGGGGATCCGGCGAAACCGGCTGCCGGGAACTCGAAACCCCTTGAGTGAACCGTTATCGAAACAGCGAATGATCGTTTGCTGGCTAACCTTGCAAATCTTCGCCGCTTCACCGGTGGTGAAAACCGTCTTCGTGCTCATATCCGATATCCATCCTCCGTGCGTGCCGAGCCCGCTTGGCTTGAAAGTTGCTGCGTTTAAACGAGACCGATGACAAGAATCAAAGGGTTCTCGCGTCATCCCTGCAAACTGCGCTAAGAACGCAGGCGACAAAGAACTCCGCACCCCACTGGATTACCGATCTTGCCACACCCGCAGAATATACCCATCTTGCGTGTTAGGTCAATGTCGATTCGATCCGACCGCCGCTGGGATAAGCTTCCGGGGTGGACAGATCGCCTACAATTCACCGCAGATTACGCTTCTTGCGGTTTCTCGACATTTTTTCCACTTCCTTCTAGGGCTGATATTCGATGACCGAGCACGCCGGCTACGACTCGTTTTTGCTGGTTTCCTTCGGCGGACCGGAGGGGCCGGACGATGTCATGCCGTTTCTCGAGAATGTGCTGCGGGGCAAGAACGTCCCCCGCGAACGGATGCTGGAGGTTGCGGAACATTACCGCCATTTCGGCGGCGTCAGTCCGATCAACTCGCATAATCGTGCCCTGCTGCAGGCGCTCACCGAGGAATTCAAAGCCGCCGGGATCGATCTGCCAATCTACTGGGGGAATCGCAATTGGAACCCGCTGTTGCCAGACACCCTTCGCCAGATGCGGGACGACGGCCGGCATCGCGCGTTGGCGTTCTTCACCAGCATGTTCAGCTGCTACAGCGGTTGCCGGCAATATCGTGAGAACATCGCCGCGGCTCGTGAACAGGTCGGGCCGGACGCCCCCGTGGTCGAAAAATTACGGATGGGGTTCAATCACCCGGGATTCATCGAGCCGATGGCCGATTCGGTCCGCCAAGCGACCCAGCGGATCAACGGCGATACCAAAACCCAGGTGCTGTTCACCGCACATAGCATCCCGATGTCGATGGCGGAGAACTGCACCTATGAACGGCAACTCCGCGAAGCCTGCCGACTGGTCGCCGAGGAAGCGGGGATGGGAAATTGGGAATTGGTGTTTCAGAGCCGCAGTGGTCCGCCGCAGCAGCCCTGGCTCGAACCGGACGTCTGCGACTGGATCGCTCGAGCCGACGATGAAGCACACCTCAACGGGCTCGTGATCGCGCCGATCGGATTCGTCAGCGACCACATGGAAGTTCTGTTCGACCTCGACGAGCAAGCGGCGGAGCTGTGCCAAAGCCGCGGCATACCGATGGCCCGCGCCGTGACCGTCGGTACCGACCGACGCTTCGTCACGATGGTCCGACAATTGGTCGAGGAGCGGCTAGGTTTGGCTCAAGAGCGCCTGGCGTTGGGCAGCCTGGGTCCGTGGCACGATGTTTGCCCGGCCGATTGTTGCCTCTACACCCCAACCCGTCCGCCGGCAGGGGGCAGACCCGCGGCGACGATGCACGATCCGACCAAGGCCCCGGCGGCGCCAATCAGCGAGAAGCCTGGAGAATAGGCCGCGGCGACGCTGCCCCAAAACAGCGAGCCGATCGCCATCGCGCAGGCCAGAGCCGAGAGATAACAGGCCATGCCACGAGCTCGCATCGCGTCTGGCAGGGCGAATTGCGCGTTCGCGTTGAGTGCCGTTAGGACAGCCATCCATCCGGAACCGAGGATCAGAGCCGCTAACAACGCTAACCAACGCATCGACGTTGCCCCCAGAATCGCCAATCCGATGGCGAAGGTCAGCATCGCGACGACGATGGCGACATCGGCACCGAGGCGGACTCGCATCGTGGGAACCCAGGCGGCGGCGATGACCGCACCGAGCCCGATCGAGCCGACTAAATAGCCGTAACCCCGGGCATCCCACGCGAGCTGCTCGCGGGCCACCAGCGGCAACAAGGCCCACAGCGCGCTGGCTGGCAGGGCGAATAAGACCAAGCGGATCAACGTCCTCCGCATCTCGCCGCGGGAAAAAACGAGCACCCAGCCGTCTCGCATCGAGGCCCAAAAGGAATCCGACGGGGGAGCGGTCCGGCGGGTCCGCCGCCACAGGAACGCCGCCCAAAAGACGACCGCGAATGAGATCGCGTTGACACCGAAGGCGGCCCAAATCCCGACCGTGGCGATCAACAAGCCGCCGACCGCGGGTCCCACGCTGCGGGCCAAATTGAAGCTGATGCTGCCCAGCGCGATCGCCTGAGTCAGATGCTGCCGATCAACAATTTCAGGGATCGAAGCTTGCCAGGTCGGCACATGCAGCACCGTTCCGATGCCCATGACGACGGTCAGAACGAGCAGCAAGCCCGGCGTCATCCATTCCAACCAAGTCAGCACGGCGATCGCCGTCGCGGTCAACATCAGCCAACATTGCACCAACAGCATCAACCGCCTGCGATCGACGCGATCGGACAACGCACCGGCGGGGAGGGCGAACAGGATCATCGGGAGCGCCATGGCGGTGCGCACCGCCGAGACCATTTGCGGCGATCCGTCGAGCGTCGACATCAGCCAGCCCGCGCCGATCTCATGCACCCAAGTCCCCGTGTTCGAGAACAGCGAGGCGATCCAAAACATGCGGTAAGTGGGCGACCCGAACGGGGCGAGCGGCCCCGCCACCTTCGGCGCCATGGCGAAATCGTCACTCAACCCTTCGGCGATTGGCAGGGCGTCCCCGCCCTGGGTCTGCAGCGACGGCGTCGCCGCGGACAACCGATCCACAGGCAGTGTCAAGTCCTCGTCGGGCTCCCGCGCCCGCGAAGGGGGCGGATCTGGAGGGGGCTGGCGAAGCGTCGAACGGCTGGGCACGATCTCGGACCTGAGGATTGACGAAGGGGCTCGTCTCCACTCTACCGGACCGGACAGCCTGGCCCCATCCGGGTGAGGCTATCCGCGGAGCCGCCAGACTGACGACCGCCCTGCCGGTCCGGTCGCGGACGCAGCGGTTTAGGGCTGAGGCAGGAACGGGAACAGCTTGCGGATTTCATCGTCGGAAGGCTGGCGCCCGAACTCGCAGATTTCAAAGGCTTCGGCATACTTGATCTGCTTAGCGGGGTCCTCACCATACCAGCGGACGAGCCCGTCGCGAAAACGATCGGCTTCGCCACTCTGTCGGCGATCCCAACGCTCCCACAGCCACTTGCGACGGAGTCCGGGCTGGCTAGCGGGTGGGCTGGCCGCCATGAACTCGGCGCTCCCCAACGCCCCCCCTTCGAAGGTTTGCGATTCCAGGGCCATCAGGGCATCGACCTTGAGTTCGAACACATCGTCGATGCCGATCACCACGTCAGGCCGGAAAGGATACGGCTTTTTGAAGCCATCGCTGGAGTAGAGAAAGACCGGGTTCTTGGCGAGCGGCTTGACGTCGGGACAAAAGAACGGGACCGCAACCATGTACGCCGCGTCCTGCACCAACACGCCGACGTAGCGGTGATCGGGATGATAATCCCAGGGCCGATGGCAGATCACGATATCCGCGTCCCATTCTCGAATCAGACGGGTGATGGTCCGACGATTCTCGAGCGTCGGGAGCAACTCGCCGTCATGGATATCGAGTACTTCGTAGGTCACCCCCAACTTTTCGGCAACCTTAGCCGATTCCGCCGCGCGGCGTTGGGCAAGCGGCCCGCCGGCCATTCCCCAATGCCCGATGTCGCCATTGGTCACGGAGACCATCTTGACCGCGTGTCCCGCCTTGGCCCACATCGCACCGACCCCGCCGGCCTTGTATTCGGCATCGTCGGGATGCGCTCCGAAAACGATGACTCGGACTTGGCCGTCTTCCTGAGCCGCGGCAGGATGCGGGACGGACAACGGGAACAACCAAGCGGCGCAGAGCAGCGCGATCAGAGGTCTCATGCGATCAACTCCGGGTGAGAAACGCGGGGCGGGGAAACGCGGGGGCGGGGAACGGCAGGGTGAGCGGCCAAGCGACGAAACGGGCCTGCCGGCCAATCGCTTCACTTGACCATCTCGTCTCGAATCTGCTGCAAAACGACCGGCAAAAAGATGATTCCGGTATAATGATTCGCGGGCAATTCGACATGATGCGATTCGGGCAGACGGGCCGCCTTGGCCAACGCATAGGAGGACGAGCGAGGCACGACATCGTCGAACATTCCATTGTACAGCCACGTTCGCCGCGGATCGATCCGATGCGCGAGGCGGAGCGGTTCGATCGGACGGGCCAAATCGGTGATCTGGGCATCGCTGATCCCCAGCGCCTCGAGTTGCTGGCGAATCTTCGCCGCATCCTTTTTACCGTTGATCACGACCTGGTCGAGTTGGCCGCCGGCGAGGAGGATGAAGACGCGATCGAAACCGCCATCGAGCCCGGCAACGGTCGAGGTCACGAAGCCGCCCAAGCTGGTGCCTTGTACCCCGATCCGGTCGGTATCGACGCCGGGCAACACCGCGGCGACATCGCGGGCCCGACGCACGTCCGCGATTCCCTGGCGGAGCAAGTCGAGGATCCGTTCGGGCTGTTCCGCCAGCTCGGTTCGGCGATGTCCGTAGCCGGGCAATTGGAGCATCAAGGCATGCAGGCCGTGGTCGCGTAGGCCGCGGGCGATGATCCGCCCCACCGGCATGCTTCGCCCCGATTCGTGGACGACGACGACCGCCGGGGCGGTCAGCAGATTGCCCGCTTCATCCTTGGCGGCATACCATTCGAGCGCCGCCCGATCGTGCTTGGGATTGCCAACGGGAAGGGGGGAAGGAAAGAACACGACGCGGTCGCCATTCAGACCCTCGGAGGCAGCGATCTGTACCCCAAAGGACTCGGGTTCCCAACGAAGACCTGCCAGGCAGGCTTGCGCATCGGCATTGGGGTCCGTGTCGCAATCGAGAGAATCCCGTGCGGCCAGCGACATCCCCACTGCGGGGAGCTGCAACAACTCGGTCGTCACCCCGGCCGTAAGCTCTTGGGCCGAAACCGCGGACAGACCGTCGGAACGAACCAGGAGCAGGGGCGCGAACAGCAACGCCCCGGCCAAAACAGCCCCAATCCTCCACCCTTGAGCCCAATGGGGGCGGTGAAGTTTGACACTCCGGGTGGGGATAAGGGGCTTCAAAATCACACCACCACAGGCTCGTCGGGGTACTGGGAAACCAACTCACAGGGTCGCGGCGGGACGGTGATGCCGGCCTGGGTCAGGATCGCGTCGATGACTTCCTGGCCCGAACTGACAATGAACTCGCGGGTCTCGTCCTTGTACTGCGTGCCACTGGCGGACGGACCGATCGGGCCTTCGTAGCCGATCGCCTTCAGCTTGAGTACGGTCGCGACATGGCTAAGCGGGCCTTCGAGCACCGGCAACACGCGGTCAGCCTTCTGAGCGTCGGCGACCGCCACGCCCTGGGCAACCGAACCCAAGCGGACGGTGACGATCTTTTTAGCATCCAAGCCACCGATCTGATCGAGCGAACCATCGCCGAGCAACCAGTGGTAGGAATCGACGATCAAGCCGACATTCTCGGACGGCACAGCCTTCACCAAGGCGATCAAGCCGTCGGGCTTGGTGATGAACGGAAACGTCTTCCCAGCGGCCGACTCGGAGCAGGCGCTGAAGCCGACGCCCAGACGCAATTTCCTCGCCCCCAACACCTCGGCGACCTGTGTCAACCGGGCACGAATGACTTCGAAATATTCGGGATAAGCGGCCCGATCGGTCGCGGCGGGAACATTCACGAACGCGTGATGCACTTTCCACTGCGCCGCCAAATCGGCGACGGGATGCAACGCGGCCAATTGCGACTTGTAGACGTCGTCATCGGCATCCAACTCGACATCGACATCGAAACCGCCGATCACCAAATCGGTCGCCCGCAGGTATTTGAACGCATCCTCCGGCGTGGCCCGCAACGACCGTCGACGCATGTCGGCCATGTCGATATCGAAACCCCGAAAACCGTAGGTCAAAGCGAGTTCGATCAGTTCACTCTGACGCCCGGTGATGCCGAGCGCTGCGGGGGAAAAATTCTTATACATGGATGGTCGTTCGAAGTGCGCCGTGCTCTTGAGACCCGCTCCGCCATCAGTCAGGGACGGAAGGGGGGCTCTCAAATCGTTGGCTGGGTTGGGGATATTCCGATTCGCCGGATCGTCGAAGTGAGCACTCAAACGGTCAAATTTCGACGACCTCACGCCGGGATTATCGCAGATCTGGGGCGTTTTGGCCAAGGGGAGAAGTCGGCGACAAAATGACGATTATCGCCGCGAATCCTCCGTGAGCTGTTTCGCAAGCTGGTCGTAGCTCCTCTTGTAGAGCGATTCTTGCGGTTTCAGCCGCATGCAACTTTCGTAAAGCTGCAGCGCCGACTTCAAATCGCCCTTGCGCTGCAAGAACCGGCCCAACTCATAGCGGTGTTCTGGAACCTGTGGGCTCCAGGAAACGGCCTTTCGCAGCCACTGCTCCTGCAGGTCGGGATTTCCCTTCAGGGCCTCTAAGTTGCCGGCCACGATCGCGTAGTGGGCGCCACGGTCGGTCTCCTCGAACTTGCGCAACCGCTCGGTGAGCAGCTTTTCGGTCCGCTGCAGCAATTGCTCCCGGAGCGGTCCTTCCACACGCAGAGTCTCGACGGTGCGAAGGATCAGCGCCGGGTCGTCAGGCAGCAATTCGGGCAACGCCTCCGTTCCGCCCAACAATTCCAGCATCGGCAGGAAGCGGACGTCGCGCCCGGGCTCCAGTTCGAGCACTTGGCGGACGATGGAGCGAGCCAGCTCCCCCCCAGGATGCACGACGGCGACCCGGGCAGCGACTTGCAGCACGTCCGCGTTGCGACTGCGAAGCTGAGCCCACTGGGTGAGCAACGCCCGAGTCGTTTCCTCCGTTTGACCGTCCAGAAATCCCGTCTCCAACAGCTGGTAACGGGCAACGTCGTGCAGCGGCCCCAGCATCAGCGCCCGCATCGCAAGCCGCCGCGCCGCGAGGATTCGCTCCGTCGACTGCCCCGGCAGCAGCGAGCTTTCTGGGGCGAGCCCTCGGCCCGCCGAATCGAGGTAATGGACGGCGCGGCGAGCCGAGATCGTCGCCTGTCCCTGAACATCCTGCTCATTTCCCTCGTTCTGGCGATCGATCAAATCTTGGGCCAGCAGCGCCTCCGCCCCCAAGGCGGTCCGCGCCAACGCTGTCAGCAGCGCCGGGTTGCGTGAGCCAGCCGACCATTCGTCGAGCGGCAACATCGCGGGGTCGATCGGTTTCGCCGCGGAACGCATGCGTTTAAGCTCGTCCGTGCGAAAACGGTCAACGGCTGCCTGACGCATCGTCGCTTGCGCCATCAGCAACGCACCAGCCCCGACCGCGCCCATGGTGAGCGGAGCCCAAGACGCCGACTTGACCGACCAGACGCCCATCGTCATCAGCCCTGGAAGGCCATCGGAGTTCTCATCGCGAGTGAAAACGCCCAGGGTAGCACCGACCAAGGCGGCCAGCGTCAGATAAAGCGCCGGCATCAACATCCCGAAATCGAAAAACTGGCTGGTCAATTGCGAGCCGACGATGAACCAACCCATCGGCACCAGTGCTCGGACGTGCGGTGCCCCATGAACTTCGCTGAGGTGACGCAGTCGCGAGACGTAGAACGCCACCCCGACGAAAACGAGTGCCAGCAGCCAGAGGCCCCCCTCGACCCACCACTCGACAAACAGGTTATCCGCATTGACGAACCAACCGCCCGCGCTCAACTGCTGATAGGGCAGGTAGGCGTAGCGGTACGTTCCGAAACCGGCCCCCAGCGGCAAGTATTGTCCAGCGGCCGCCAAGGCGTCCGACCAGTGCTCGACCCGTTCCAGCGACGCGCCGCGTCCCGCGCGCAATGTCTCCAACCGCTCGCCGATCCCCTCGCTCATCCCGATCGACGCGAGCAGCGCCGCCACCCCACCAGCGACCAACAAGCCCAGCAGCGGCAGCCAAAACCTGGTCCAGCGACCGCTGGCGAACAGACAGGCGGCGAGCGCCCCAACCAACGCCGCCAAGGCCCCGCCACGCGATTGACTGGCCAATACCCCGGCCAGACTGAGCCCGGCCAAAACCAGGCTGAAGAGGGTCAGCGGATCGATCCACCGCAGCACCGCCCGCGTCGGCCCGCCCCCTGCCACGGGGAGATGGTCGTCCGCATCGGCGGGATCTTCCCGCGGTTCATCTCGGGCCGAGTGACGGAAGATCGCATAAGCCAGCAGTCCGATCGATGCCGCCAGCGTCAGGTTGAGATACCCGGCGGCGTTGTTGCGGCAAACGAAGGGACCGAAGGGAGCCCCGAGTTCGACCTGCGCGGTGATCAGGGAGTCGACCTCGCCACCCACCGGAGCGCGAATCTTGTCGGAAATCCCCAGAAACGACAGAGCCGCTCCCGCCGATGCCACGCCGACCAGCAGCCAGATAACGGCGGTCCGCGAGCGAAACACGAGCAGCGCGACCAAACAGCCGACGGCGAACATCGCCGGCGTGGTCATCGCCATCCGCGTCAGGTCTTGGGAGACGCTCAGCGGATGGTTACCCCGGGCGATCGTCCCGACCAGACCGGGCTCCTCGATCATCTCGGCGCGGATCGGATCGGGGATCCAGCGTTCGTAGGCCTTGGCTGATCCGGGCGACAGCCACTGTGACCAACCCGCAGGCACCGGCATGGTCTGAAACCAAGCGATCCCCCAAGCGACCAAGCACAGCAGGGGGATCGCCAGCGCGCCGCGGCCGAATCCCTCCGACTCCCAACCCAACCCGGCAACAATCCCCAGCGGGATCGTGACCAAGCCGATCACCAGCATCACACAAATCGCCAGCCACTGGCTCCAGGCCAGCACCCCGCCGTAGTCCAACGCCAAGTAGACGCTCAGCCCCAACAAACCACAGCCGGCAAGCGAGCAAAAAATGGGCCGCAGCAACTCCCAGGTAAACCGCGCGTCGACCCTGCCGTAGTCGTCGTTGCTCGTCGCGAACAGGCCTCTCTGGGGATCAGCTTCCATGGTGACTCTGAGATTGCATGCCAATGACGGGTAGCGGCGGCGATGGGGCGATTCTGGGAACAGGGGACGAAACGGCATGACGCCCGCCCACCGACGGCACCGCATCTCGCTCCCCAACGCAATTCCTTCGCATCATAGTCGCCGCCACCCCGATCAGTCCAAGGACCCCGACCGTTCGCGTGGGGGCCCACGACCTTTCGCAGCCAAACATGAGGAGCTGACGCCCGATCCCCGGTGACGATTGATCCGACCGGTCGAAGGTCCACAGCCACCAGGCCGACGGACTGGACCCCGTTGTGAACCGTTGTCGGTCGGCCGATACTGACCGTTCCTGAGTCGATGCTCATCCCCCACTTCTTCCCCATCGCACGAGTTCCTAAAGAGCCCATGACCGCTTTTCCCGAGATCCCGCGGATCGAATACGAAGGCCCCACCAGCGACAACCCGCTCGCTTTCCGTTGGTACAACCCTGACGAGATCGTCGAAGGCAAGACGATGCGCGAGCAGCTTCGCTTCTCGATCGTCTATTGGCATACCTTTCGTGGGACGGGCAGCGACCCGTTCGGCCCCGGGACGGCGGTGCGGCCTTGGGACGATGGCTCGGACAGCGTCGCCAACGCCCAAAGCCGGGCGCGCGCCGCGTTCGAGCTGTTCGAGAAGCTGCAGGCACCGTTCTATGCCTTCCACGACCGGGACGTGGCCCCCGAGGGTGCCAGCCTGCGGGAAACGAATCAGAACTTCGACGCCGTCGCCGACGTGTTGGAGGAAGAGCAACGCCGCAGCGGCGTGAAACTGCTCTGGGGCACCGCCAACATGTTCAGCAACCCACGGTTCATGCATGGCGCGGCAACCAGTTGCAATGCCGACGTGTTCGCCTTCGCGGCCGCTCAGGTCAAAAAGGCGATCGAGGTGACTCATCGTCTGGGCGGCGTAAATTACGTCTTCTGGGGCGGACGCGAGGGTTACCAAAACCTTTACAACACCGACATAAAGCGGGAACTCGATCACCTGGCGAAATTCTTTCACATGGCGGTCGACTATGCCAAGCAAATCGGCTTCAAGGGCCAATTCCTGATCGAGCCGAAACCGAAAGAGCCGACCAAGCACCAGTACGACAGCGACGCGGCGGCCTGCATCAATTTTCTCCGCCAATACGACCTGCTCGACCACTTCAAGCTCAACCTGGAGACGAATCACGCGACCCTGGCCGGGCACACG
This sequence comes from Planctomycetaceae bacterium UBA6172, assembly GCA_002422955.1. GTDB lineage: Bacteria > Planctomycetota > Planctomycetia > Pirellulales > Pirellulaceae > UBA6163. The sequence goes on along the minus strand of DITY01000235.1, from coordinate 24,063 downwards.
ATGATGCACGAGCTCGACTACGCGGGCATCCAGGGTGCGCTGGGAAGCATCGACGCCAACACCGGTGACCTGTTGCTCGGTTGGGANNGGGATCTCGCCGGGCGGCGTCAATTTCGATGCCAAGGTTCGCCGCGAATCGTTCGAACCGATCGATCTGTTCCATGCCCACATCGGCTCGATGGACGCATTCGCCAAGGGGCTCAAGATCGCCGCCGCGATCCGCGCCGATGGGGCGCTGCAAGCGTTTGTCGATCGTCGGTACGCGTCGTGGGACACCGGAATCGGGGCCGCGATCGAATCCGGCCGCGCCAACCTGGCCGACCTGGAGAAGTACATGCTCGAACGGGGAGAAGTGACTCCCAACGTCAGCGGCCGACAGGAAATGCTCGAAAACCTGTTCAATCGCTACATCGACCGCGTCTAAAACGCGATCGGCAATCGACGCCGACTGCGGGTCATGCAGGGCTCAATCGCCAGCCATGATCCGCAGTTCGTTTTTGACCTCATAGATCTCGGGCTCGAACAAGAGCAACCGCTCCAGCCGCTCGGCCGTTTCCCGATCCGCCACCGTTCCCCGCAAAATGGCCTGTTCGCCGCGGCGGAGCACGACGATCTCACTCCCCGACGCCCGCGACAAACGCTGCGCGACCGTCAGCTGGAAAGGGTCCCCACTCGGAATCCAGCGGCCCCGTGGGTCAGGGTCCGATCGATCACCGGCCGCGGCAAACGATTCCGACAGCACCAACCGCGGGTGATACATCCCTCTGGCCGGCAGTGGGGTCAACGGTCGATTGATCTTGGCGCTGTCGTCGGTCTCAGGCCGCAGCGTCTCCGTGGCCGCGCGCACCCTGCCCGCGCCGATCGCCTGCTGGCTGCCCACGAACCCTTCCAACGCATCCTGACTGCCGCCGACGAAGTCATTGCGTGAACGATTGTCCCGCAGGAATCGCTCCCGCCCAGTCAGCGTACCCACGTCCCGACCGGAGAACTCACCGCCGCCGGGCTGGGGGCGGATGGCCATCGGCCGTCCCATCGGACGGGCCCCGAACATCTGCGCCGATGCGGTCTCGGCCAGCAGCCAGCCGAAGAGCAAGACCGCCAACCCTAGGAGGTGGCCGCGGTGTGTGAATGCCGAATGAATCATGTCTGAGCGATGCTCCGGATGAGGATGGATGCCAATTCGCCGCGAGTGACGACCGAGACCGCCGTGACGAGCAGGCCGGCTACTGGGGCGCTGGTTCAGCGGCGACCGCGCCTCCCGCGGGAACTGGCGAAGCTGGCACCGGAATTGCCGACGCCGGTTCAGGCTTGGCGGACTCGTCGACTTCACCGCCTCCGATCGTGGCGGGAGCCCCGGTCGGCTGTTCCGCCAACTCGTCCGGCGGGGTTGGTGAAGAACCGTCCGGAGTGGCTGGCAATGGCGGAACCGATTCCACGCCGAGCAATTTCCCGAGCGATTCCCCTAAGTTTAACCAACCGCTGAAATCGTTGACCGAAATCAAGACCCGTTCCGCTTCGATTTGCTTCACGAGTACCGAGTGCAGCGATAATGCCAGCGATTCGCCCGCGGTGACGATCTGAGTCCGGGGCGGCGTTCCGACCCGGAACCAGGCCTGGTCGACTCCGCCCCGACCTCGGGTAATTGCCCCCAATTTGATCCCGGCGAGTTCCGGCGATACCCCACGGGCGAACAGGTTGCGATTGACGAAAGCCTGGTAGGCCTCGCGGCCGCCCGACGGCGTCTCGGCTCGCGTCCAATCGGACAGCCGGTCAGCCCGTTCGGTAGCATCCAGACTCAGCGTTTCGATGACCATGGTCAGGTCCAAGGCGCTGCCGCCGGAAAGCGGGCTGAGCGAAAAGCTGACGACCTTGTGCAGGTGTGCCGACCGCTGGAACTCGTGCAGGAAGTCGGTCAGGTGCTGCAGCGTCGTCCGCGCGCGCAACCCGTACCGAATGGTGTTGCCCACCACCCTCCGCTGCCGACGGTTGACCCGTCCCCGCACTTCGATCGCCTGAGGGGTCTCGGCATTGACCGACGCCGATTCCATCCGATGGCGTTGGACCAATTCCAACAGCCATTTTTGGTAAACCGCCCGGGCCAGCGCGGGATCATGCGGCAGGGCTCGCTCGGCATAACCTTCGAGCTGGTTGGCGAGCTTCCGCCCGCTGATCTGCTCGGCCTTGGCATCGCCCAGCGAACGCTGCGCCGCCGCCAACTGCGTTTCCAACAGGGCGGTCGGCTGTTCGATGAACCGGGAATAACCCTGGTCCAGCAGGTAAAACAGCCCGACCACCCCGGCACCCAAGGCGAGGAACATGGTTCTGCGATTCATCGATCAGCCTCCCCGCCCGGCGACTGCTCGGGTACCGAATCATTCGCGCCGTCCGCCTCAGACGCGGGCGGCTCTGCTGGCCTGTCGTTCGCTGTAGCTGCCGGTGCGGGCGTGACCGCCGCATCCCCAGGCGGTGGCTCCGCCGGCGTATCATCTGTCGGGGTCGCGGTTGCTGTCGGTCTA